>CALEYA010000179.1 GCA_937926215.1 uncultured Croceitalea sp.
TTCCGATATGTCCCGGTAGTCCGGTTCAATATCTTCCCGTATAATTTCGTCTACCACATATATAAATGCGGGCAAGTACTTTCTCTTAAGTATTGTCTGTGCCATATCCCCCTATTGTAGAACCTTCTGTGGGGGCAGAAATGGCTAATGGTTGATTCAAATATATTCTAAAAATCGCTTGCCCTGCAAATTTACCCCAATAAAAGTGGGGTTTTTATGGTACAAGTTTACTGAAGCCCACCCTGCCGAAAGGTGGTGGTTACCAGAGCTCCGTGACCGTTTTTTATCGTAAAAATGCGTGACCATCCGTGACCATCCGTGACCATCCGTGACATAAGTTTCCGCTGTCCCTAGTGTTTCTTTGAAGTGTAATTCAAGGGCAACGCTAGCAAAAAACTTGAATTATGTCAATTAAGCTCTTTGACAGATGTGACTGGATTATCAAAATAATTGCAATCACCAAATGACAATTACCGGATAGAATGGTCCTAACGCGGGATTATGGTTGTCGGTCGGCGGATCGGCATAAAGTAAATGTAACTTATTAAATCTTTTTGTTTTGGATAGAAGAATTTTAAGTTTTTTAGGCCTAATGGTTCTAATTGTGGTATTTACATCTTGTGAGGCTGAAAGTATAGTAGAGGATGATTATCCAACTATACAATCAACTTCTCAAGGTAGTACTTCGGGAGACAAGGGCAAAAGAGAGTAATTTGATTACTCATGTAAATTGTTGAGCTTAAGCCGTATCATATGATTGATGCGGCTTTTTTTTATACTTTACGATAATATTTAACAGCATGAAAACAAAAATCACGATTCTTGTTTCGGTACTTTTAACTGTCATTTTTTTTTGTTGTACTAAAAAAGATACCATATTAACTCCCAATGGCAATATGGGGACCTATCAAATGTTGGACTCTCTGGATTCTTTGGAAGGTATATCCTTAGACAAAAAACTTACTTTGTTAAATACCCTATTGTTTTCTCGGGATACAATAAAACAAGACTCACTCTATCTATATATTTTATGGAAAAAATCAAATCTGATATATGCTATGGGTGCACTTGATAGTGTATTGTATTACGATAAGTTGTTTTTTTCCTCTTCTAAAAGAAATGGTTCCTTGTTTTTTTTATCGAAGGCGGCATCCAATTTGGGTTTTGACTATAGTGAACGGCAGGTTTATGATAGTGCTTTCTTTTATTATCAAGAAGCAAAAAAAGTATATGAAGAATTAAACGATAGTTCAAAAGTTGTAAGTAGACTACTCGATATGGGTAGGATTCAAAATAGAACAAATGATTTTTTTGGTTCCAAGGAAACTCTTACAGAAGCACTTAGTTTCTTTTCTTCGGAGAAAGATAATAACATAATAGCATCTATATTAAATGAGCTAGGCAACAATAATTCCGAGCTCGGAAATTTTGAAGGTGCTGAGTATTATTATAAAAAAGCTTCTGAACTTACTACGAATGGATTGAGTAAATCAGTATATAACAATAACTTGGCAACAAATTATATCAATACAAAAAACTATAATCAAGCTATTAAAATACTTGAGGAGGAGTTTTCATCTAAAGAATTAGGAGAAGATAGATCTGAATATGCCAGAATGTTACATAATCTAGCTTATGCCAAATGGCAAAATAAAAGCCAATTATCAGACTCATTGTTTTTAGAAGCTTTAGAAATAAGAAAAACCACCAATGATCAACGCGGTCAAATTTCAAGTTATACGGACATAAGTGAATACTATTTGGGATTCAATTTCAAAAAAGCTAAAAAATATCTTGATACGGCTATCTTACTTGCCAAGCATTTAAAAATCCCTAAAGCAGAAACCGATGCCCTACAACTATTAATGCAGTTAGACTCCTTAAACATTGGATATAAAGACCGCTATATCTTTTTAAAGGACAGCCTCTACCGCCAAGAATTAAAGGTAAAGACCCAGTTTGCCAAAATGCGCTATGACGACCAGCAAGAAAAAGCACAGATCCTCCGTTTAGAGGCGGAGACCGCCCAAAAGAACAACCAATTGGCCCAAAAAGAGACCCAGAACATCCTTTACCTGTCCTTTGCCTGCCTCTTGCTTATGGGAGGTTCCGGGCTTTATTTTCTGTTGGTACAACGCCATAAAAAAGAAAAATTGCAAGAGGTCTATAAAAAGGAAAAACAGATTGGGAAACGCCTGCATGACGAGCTTTCCAATGATATTTTTGGATTGATGACCCAACTGCAACAAAAACCGGCGCAAGTGGACACCCCTTTGCTGGACGATTTGCAAAAGATATACCAACATACCAGGGACATCTCCCATGATCACCGGGAAATTGAAACCGGAAAGGGCTTTATGGATGAGCTGCAAACGCTCTTTTCCACATTTAATAGCGATGAAACGCGTGTAGTGGTGAAAGGGCCAGAAACCATAGCTTGGGAAAAACTGCCCGAGTATAAATGTGTGGCCGTATACCGCAGCCTAAACGAGTTGTTGGTAAATATGAAAAAGCACAGTAAGGCCAGTTTGGCCGTCATACGCTTTGAGCATCATAAAAAGCGATTGATCATTACCTATACGGACAATGGTATAGGGCTTGCCCCCAACCAAAAATTGGGGATGGGGCTTAAGAATACGGTTTCCCGTATCGCAGGGGTCAACGGTACGCTTACTTTTGGTAAGGAACAACATAAGGGCACCAAGATTACTATAGCATTGCCCTTTTAAAACCGATTCCAATGTTTAAGAACGTACTTTTGGTGGAGGATATAGATAGTGTAGGCCATGGCGTGGCCCATAAACTACGGCAAGAGGCGCAGATCAGCACGGTAGTCTTGGCCCAATACTGTGATGAGGCCTACCTAAAGTTCAAAAAAGCGGAACAAGACGGGACACCCTTTCAACTGATCATCACTGATCTTTCTTTTAGGGAAGACCATAGGCAACGCCAACTTACCTCTGGCGAACAATTGATCCTAAAACTACAAGATCAAGGATCCCAAGTACCCACCATTGTGTATTCTGTGGATGAACGCCCGGCAGTGATAAGAAGACTATTGGCGTATACCAATGTAAAGGCCTATATCCTTAAAGATAGAAACGGTATACAGAACATGATCAAAGCGGTGGCGGCCGTAAGCGAAGGCAATTCCTATACTCAGGCAGAAGTTGATGTTATCCTTACTAAAAAGGAAGTCTTTACGCTGCAGGACTATGATATTTCTCTATTGGGTATGCTCTCCCAAGGTTTGACCCAAGAACAGATATCGGCAATATTTAGGGAAAAGGGAAAAACCCCCAGTAGCCTAAGTTCCATTGAAAAGCGATTGAACCGGCTTAAAGAAGAACTAAGTGCCCATACCACCATTCAGCTAGTGGCCCAAGCCAAGGACTTGGGCTTGATCTAAACTACGGCTAAGTCGCTGTAATTCATCGAGTTTTCAAAACCATTCATCTTATTCTTAGTAGAATTCCCTTAGGGTTACGGGTTCCCGTAACTGCCTTACAAGCCTGGACCTTAGGTTTGTGTATATCCTTTTAAAAATCAATACTATGAGTGCAAAAAACACAAGCAAGGAACACCCCATGGGCGGATGGTTTGGCACCATTGGCGGTATCATAGGGTTGCTCTATGGGATAGACCTTGGGGGAACTTTTGTGGCCGCTATTATTGGGATGGTCGTTGGGGCAGTCATAGGTATAGCAGTGGAACATATTGTATACCGTATCCTTATTTTTCTCGCCGCCCTTATTATTTACCTCATGCGAAGGGAGTTTTTCAGGGCCTTATTAGAATCCTGGGCCAACGGATAAGCAATAGTGGATTTATTAAGAACCAAACATATGAAAGATGAAAACCAAACTAACATTACGATCAATTATCATGGTGGGTATGGCCCTCTGTGGCCTTTTAACCTTAAACGCACAAAAACAGAAAGAAGAGGTCTGGAAAGAGGCCACGATATTTGCCTTTGAAAAGCCTTACAACAAAATCACTATCAATTTTGATGAGGAAGATTTTGCCTTTGATGTCACGGACCGAACCCAATTTTTATTGGGAAAGAAAAAACCTATTGCCAAAAAGGATGTCTTTGTAGGCAGTACTGTGGCTGTTGGCATTGTTGTAGAAAACCGAAAACGGGTATTGACCAAGGTTATGTTTACCGAAGAAGAGTACGGAGCGGTCAAAAAGTTTGAAGGGGTCTATGAAGGTCTGGTGGATGAGCTTACGGCCTATGTAGATGGCCGTAAAGTACGCCTTACCGACGATACCGATATTGTGTGTAAAGGATCCAAAGATTGTCTTTGCAGTAAAGGACGTTCGTTTCTGGGTTATGACGAACTGGAACTGGGGTCTTTTCTAACCGTTTCTGGGGAAATTAACAGTGAAGGGGTGTATTTGGCCAAAAAAATCCAAGTTTGCAAAAATACCCACCTAGAGCCCGACCAACAGTATTTGGCCGCCCTAACCCAAGATTTTGATGCCACCAACCTAAAACGATCTAGTATTATCCCAAAGGGGGTGATGAAGGCAGCCAATGGCCTGCACCAAGGAAACATAAAGATCGGCAGTATTGATTATAAATTGCTGGACGATTTGCGCGTGCAAGGGTATATCAATATGATCGGCAACCGCATTCTACCCGAGTATGTAAAGGATGAAGCTTATGCGCAAGCACATGAGGTCAATTTTAGGTTTTATGTTATAGAAAGCGATGTTCCCAATGCCTCTGCCTTGGCCAACGGTATGGTATTCATTAATACGGGCTTGTTAAAACTAATGGAAAATGAAGCACAGATCGCTGCGGTCTTAGGTCATGAAATTGCACATGTTACCTATGAGCATGCCATTAGACGGTACAAAGCAACCCGATATACCAATAGTGCTATTGGAAAGAAAACCACAAGTTGGTTCAAAAGAAAGGTTCAAAAGAAAGCAGGGCTAAAAGAGGGTTCCCTTCTTGATGGTGCTCTAGGTCAAGTAATGGAACTTACCACCCCCGATAATATTATTTCCCTGTTCAACAAGAAACACGAAACACAATCCGATAGGGCAGGACTTTTATACATGGCCGAGGCGGGCTATGATCCTAGGGAAGCTGCCAGCTTTTGGCAGATTATGATGGAGAATACCAAAAGCAAGGATTTTATGAGTGGGCTTTTTTCCAAGACTTTGAACATGGTCAACTCCATTGAAACGGATTTGGAAGATGTTGATTTTGCTTCTTTGGGGCAAGAAGGGACCAACATTTTGGTCAAAGGCATGCTGGAAACGGTGTATACATCCCATCCCAATGTGGTCAAACGTTTTGGGGATATTAATAAAATACTTTCCACAACCTATGAAAACACCGATTTTGATGCCTTGGAAACGGGCGGAGATCAATTCAATAAATTCCTTGGAAAGTTAAAACGATGACCATGTACAAACCTGTTTTTACTTGGATGGGCGCAGCTTTTATGTATTTGGGATCGCTATTACTACACATGCCAAATGATAGCATTGCGATAAACTCAATTCCAGCCTTGCCAGCTTTAGAGGAACAACCGTTAACCTCCACCCTTTTCTTGATCGATAGATCGGGAAGTATGTCTGGGATAGGGAAGAGCGGAAAAACCAAATGGCAGGAGGCAAAAGAAGCCGCTCTAGAGGCAACCTCCTATATTTTTAGAAGCCAAAACCCCAACCAACAGGTAGCCTTTCTTACCTTCTCCGGGGCCTGCTCCAATGACCCCACCAATAATCAGGCATTGACCTTTAGCACCAATGCAGCGGCAGTGGAAACGCAACTAAAGCGTCTGGGTAACCCGGGAGGTGGAACGCCCTTGCATGAAGCCGTATTGGCGGCAAAAAAAAGGTTGCAAGATCATTTGGCATTGCAGGGTATTGACAAGAAAACCAAGATTATTGTTTTAAGTGATGGTGCCGCTACCTGTGCCCGGGTAAGGCCTCCGGAAGTTTATGGTACGGGTACGGTATTTGTGCCGATAGGCTCTGGACAGCACGGGCAGCAAACAGCTTCCAGCCCTTATGGAAATACAAAAGCAACAACCGCAAAGAGAGGGGGCGGTCAAGGAACGTTACCTAACAGTCTCAGTACTATTGACCCTAGTAGCATAACGGTAAACCTTTTTACCGTAGGATTTGACATTCAACCCGGTTCAGCAGCAGAGCGGGACCTGCAATATTTGGCACAACAAACAGGGGGAAAATACCTGAATACCCAAAACCAAACGGAAATAGTAAGGGCATTTTCGGAGTTTATTGAAGAATTTTTACCCAAGAAAGCACCAAGTACGGAAGATTTATCTTTTGAAGCTTTGAATCCCTTTCTTAGCGGGGTTGAATTTGCAGAAAATCAAGAATATAGGTCAGCACGACTAAAGTTTGAACGTTTTGTCAAGGACCAACCTAAGGATGCCAACGGAGCCTTTAATCTGGGGTTGATGTATGATGTAAACCAATTTTATATTAGGGCCATTGAACACTATGGCAAGTATTTGGAATTGGCCCCACAGGCAGAGGATGGGCAATGGGTAACCAATCGAATTTTATTGGCACAGGAAAATGCACTTAAGTTTAGGGAGTATTCCAAAAAGATACTGGAACATGACTTAAAATACCTTGATGAACACTTTAAGAAAATCCAGAATGGGGAAGGACAGTCCCTATCAGAAGAATTCAAGGGCTTTATTGCCGAGAAAAAATATTACTATGAAGATTTGCCATTGCAATTGGGTATAGAGGCAAAACCAGAATTGAGGCGCTACAAAGAAATTACAAGAGGCTTGGAAACTTGTGCCAAGCTTATTAGAAAGGACCCTAAAAATTGGGATAAAAACGCTACTTCACCACTTTCCTTGGTGTTCTTTAATCTAGAGGGAATCTTGGAAAAATTTTAATGATTGATGGCACTGTTGAAGAATGGAGCTGTTATCAAAAGGGTCGTTTGGGGGAACGGCCCTTTATTTGTTTTGACCGTAAAAACCAACAACATAGAACATTTACTTAGCAATGGAATCTTGCACCACTTCCCCATTTGCACGGCGTTCTTCCTCCAAATAATATAGGCCGTCCAAATAAGGGGTATAGGTTGTAATTGCAACACCATGTGTGTTGTTGGCCAGTTTTCCTTGGCTGTTATATCTTTTTACCTCAGAATATAACCCAGAAGGTCTTAAGGTATATTCATATACGGCAACACCTTTATCATCGGCTATAGGGGATAGATCGGGGCCAAAGATTTCGGTTTTTGTAGATTCTCCTACAGGGGCCCATGTATACACTATTTTGTGGTAGCCATCTGGCCCTATAACGGCTCCCAAACCATTGTCCAAGTACCTTAAGGATACGGTATGCCCCAGTTCATTCAGCTCCCATTCTTTAATGGATACCCCTTGGGTATTGTTTGTTGGTCTATCGTTTTCATCTAAATAGTGATAAGCGGTCACCGATTGCCGCGGATTGTATATAATTTTAGTTGCGCTTATACCTTCTTCGTTTTTGGTTCTTTCAAAGGAAGCATCGTAATATTCCGTTTTTACTTTGTTGTTGTATTTATTGTAATAAAATTTGGTAATGGCCACCCCAGGTTTTAGTTTTCCATTGGTACCGTACTCATATTTAATGGAATCCAAGCCAGCTCTGTTCAAAAGGAACTTTTGCTTATAAGCCCCATCAAAAGATGCGGGATTCATGTCAATATCATAATTGGCGCGTTCCAAAAGTTGACCAGCCCTATTGTGCTCGTAGAAATTATAGGTAACATTTTCAGTCGCTTTGGCCAATTGTTCTTCGCTATTGAAGTAAGTGGTTTTGGATTTATGCCCATTTTTATCGTATGCCCAGCGGACCAAGGCTACATCTGCTTCAAATTCTTTTAAATTTCCAATGGAATCATAGGCTCTGGATTCTATCCTATTTCCATTGTCATCATACTTGTACGCATAACTTACTACCCCATCCTCCATTTTGGCAAAACTGCCATCTACGTCTAGATAAGTTTCTGATACTACTTGGCCCTTTTTATCGCACTTGCTTTTTACTATTGCCACGTTATTATCATTTAAGACAATATCACCATAAGCATCAATATTGTATTTCTTAATGATGCTGTCCCCTTTATAACTATACCTTGTGGCACCCCATTTTGTATTATTATATTTAAGCACTTTTAGTGGATAGTATAATGCCTCAAATGCTATTCTTCCAAGGGAATCATATCTTTTTATATGTTGAAAGTAATCGTCATTGGCAACAATGGGGTCACCATATGTATTGAATCTTTTGATCCCAATATCCCTATTGTAAAGGTCATAGGTGTATTCATAAATGGATGCCCCGTTATCATCATAGGTGGCATTGCCGTTTTTATCCAGTGATGAAACTTTTATAATATTACCTCTTTCATCATAGGCATAGGCAAGATGGTAGTCGCTTAAATGATATGCCGGTTCCCCATCCTCATCATAGAGCTTGTAGTACGTTTTTTTGTTTTGCTCATTGAACTCCAATTCCCAACGGGCGATATGTTCTTTATCATTTTTTGGTTGGTGCCGCTTGTTAAAACCAGCAAATAGAATGGTCCTTTCTTTTTTGTCCAAGGCCCTTTTCTCATGGTACATCCCAGATTTGTTTGGAATGGTTTTCCCCTTTATGTTGAAATAGGTGGAATAATACGAGTTTTCTTTGGCATTGTATTTCCACTTGGTTTCATAAATAGAATTTTGACTAATCCGTTCCCTGTTAGCATTAAGGTAGTGTATGGTTCTGTCCTTATTTTTATGGACAATCGTCTTTCGAAAGCTATACTCCAATTGGGTGTTAGGGGTTTCATCGGCATTCAAATACTGCATTTGGATGTTTCCTTCATTGTCCTCAATAATCTTGGTTATGGCCGTATCAAAAACACCTCCATTGGTGAGCTTTCCGTTTTTGTAAAACCGTATTGTTTTTTCTTTGTGTTTCGGGAATAGGATTTCATAGATCTCCCCGTAATTGATGTCTTCTTCGCTAACAGGGTAGGACGTTAAAACCTTATTGGTGTGGGTAAAATAGACATGTCGAAAAAATCGTGTGGGATTCTTTGTAAAATCATAATAGGCATAAATATCTTCATTTACATAGTAGGATGTCTCACGCAACCAATCGTCAATTTTAAGTTCCCAATACCTTTGCTGGTCCCAATTCACGTTATGGTCCGTTATACTGTCGTAGGCATTTTGAAGGCTATCCAGTTTGTTGTCATACTTGGTTTTTAAATCCTTTATGGTCTTTAAGGACAGTCCGCCAAGACCCCTTGTCACGAGTTCTTTTCTTAAAAGTCTTGCGCAATATTCCGTAATATTAAAATGGTATTGCTCGTGGACGAGCACGTTTTCCGAATCATATTCATTTATCAAACGCTCTGAAATATTGGGATCCATATAGGCGTGTACCTCGGAATTGCCTTCGGTAATTAAATTGGGACAAAAAATATCGGAGTAGATAGTGGCCACATACTCGTTTTCTATAGATCTTACCAGCTCAAAATTCTCCCATTCCAACTGTTTTTCCGACCAAATAATTATGTCCTTGTTTCCGGCACCTGTTCTATGGTTAAACCCAAAAATCAGAATTACGATAAGGAGTAGCCCAGAGCTAATGAGGTGTTTTTTAATACTCATAAAATTGGTTTTTTTTAAATAGAAGATTATATCCTGCCAGTGATATGTGCGTACTTCCTAAAAATAGGGCAATAAGGAATACTTCCAAATAAACCGTTGTTAAATCCAATTCGGAGTTTCTAAAGTATAGGGTATAGAGTCTAATACAAATGTATAGTGCGGTGGAATACACGACGCGTTGTTTAAAACGTACTTTTCTGGAAGTTTTCAGCTTAAAACCCTTATAATTAAGCAATAGCATTAAAAAATAACAAAGTATTGAAGATCCTGTCATCAAAAATAGAAGAGCTACTTCACTGGTATACAAATACTCCAAGCTTATGCCAATTAACAGGGTATTAAGCAAGACGGCACTACTTGACTCAATGAGTGTGATAAGCGTAGTATCCCTTTCTTTAAGTATTGTCTTGGTTTTGAGGGTATCTTCTTTAGGGTTTAATCCGTACTTATTTTCGTTTTGGTCGCCTTCTTGGAAAACCAACCAAAAACCGTAGAATGGGATGAATTGGTAAAAACCACTATTGCCCAAATCATGCGCTCGTTTTGCACCTTGTGCTAAAAAGAACCATAAGAGTACAACATAAAACATAAAAAATAGCGTTGCGCCCTTTTGCCACTCTTGCCAAACAAAAACCGTTAAGACATGCAGGAAAATATATAAAAGATAGCTTAAACCGTATTCCAGACGTCTAATACGTCCTCCAAAAGAAAAGGGGGCTTTAAACATGGGTAACTTTGGTCAATTTGGTTTTATCATCGACATCCAAAATATGGATTTATCGAAAATCAGGTTGCATTTTTCTTTTTAAGGGCCAATATTTTAGGCAAAATACGACGTGTGCCTATATGAAGTAACGTTTATTGTTTTCACTTTGGGCACAAAACCTAATGAATGTTGCATTTATTTGGTATCCCCGGTGAACAGCTTCCAAACAAAAAATACGGTGAAGAGGGAAAGTACCACAATATGTGCCCAACCAATGGCCCTTGCGCTAAACCCCGGTGCTTTTATCCTTTGCTCTATCGTTGGTGGTATCTGTGCCCATAGCAAGGCCATGATCAGCCCCACCGGGTACATGTAAATGTAGCTGAAATCCCCGTTTTTATCCTTCACCAAAATTTCTAGAAAAACAAAGATTACCCCACTGAAGGCGGCACCAAAAATTGTGGTGATTACCTTACTAAAAGAATTGTCGTCCGTTATTTTGGAAAGACCATAATTAAGGATTCCACCTATAAAAGCACCCATACAGAACAGTCCGATATAGCCAATATTTTTTTATATTTCAAATTTTAGAAGTATTACTGTTTTTTCGGTAAATGCCCCAAGCTAGGGATTCTCCATAAGGGCTTTTTTCAAAAACACCTTGGATGCCATAGATTCCTTATATTAACAGCTTATTTTTTTGAGCAGTAATATAAAAATCTAGTATTAGGTATCTTTATACTTCATAAACCACAATATGCCAGAAACTAAAAACCAAACCGTAAAGCACCTTGAAACCAATACATTTGAAAAGATAAATACCCGGGTTTATGAGGATGCCGAAAGTGCTTCATTTTATGTGGCCAATGAAATAGCCACATTGATCAAAGAACGCCAAAAAGAAGGGACAATGGCCGTTCTTGGCCTAGCTACGGGTTCGACACCCACAAAAGTGTACGACTATTTGATTAAATTCCATACCTCGGATGGCCTAAGTTTTAAGAACGTAATCACCTTTAACTTGGACGAATACTACCCTATGCAATCCGGTTCGATCCATAGCTATGTTCGTTTTATGCACGAGCATTTGTTTGACCATATAGATATCGCTAAGGAAAACATACATATTCCGGACGGGACCCTTTCCATTGACGCTATAAAGAAACATTGTGAGGATTATGAACAACGGATAGCGGATGCCGGGGGAATAGATATTCAAATTTTGGGTATTGGAAGAACGGGTCATATAGGCTTTAATGAACCCGGTTCTTCTATGCAAAGTACCACCAGACTAATTCGATTGGACCGAGTTACAAAGCTGGATGCGGCAAGTGATTTCTTTGGTCATGAAAATGTGCCCCAACTTGCTATTACTATGGGTGTGGGTACCATAATGAAAGCCAAAAAAATAATATTAATGGCTTGGGGCGAAGGCAAGTCCGAAATTATAAAGCATACTATCGAAGGGGAAATCAAAGAATCGGTCCCGGCGACTTTTTTGCAAAAACATAACAACTGCGATTTTATTTTAGATTATGCCGCTGCTTCATTCCTTACCAAAGTGAGAACCCCATGGTTGGTCGGTGAATGTGAATGGGACGACCCACTCATTAAAAAAGCAACGATCTGGTTATCGGAACGGTTAGGAAAAGCCATTTTAAAGCTTACCAATGAAGATTACAACGAGCACGGTATGGGTAATTTGGTTGCCGAAATAGGCTCTGCCGAACAAATCAACCTCAAAGTATTTAACCAATTGCAAGCGGCCATCACCGGTTGGCCCGGGGGTAAGCCCAATGCAGATGATTCCAATAGGCCAGAAAGGGCAGCCCCGTACCCCAAAAGATCGCTGATATTTAGTCCCCATCCTGATGATGATGTGATTTCCATGGGAGGTACCTTGCTGCGATTGGTGGATCAAAAGCACGAAGTCCATGTGGCCTACCAAACCTCTGGGAATATCGCTGTTTTTGATGATGAGGTCATTCGTTTTTTGGATTTTGCCTCTGATGTTCAAAAGAATGATGAAGATTTAAAGGCTAAGCTAAAGTACGCTCGAAAGTTCTTGGCAGAAAAAGCACCGGGACAAATTGATGATTTGGAAATTCAGGAGTACAAAGGATTGATACGTAAGGGAGAAGCCTTGGCCGCTTGCCGTTATTGCGGGGTGGAAGAGGAGAACGCCCACTTTTTAAACCTTCCGTTTTATGAAACGGGAACCGTAAAGAAAAAACCACACACCGCTGAAGACATAAAAATAACCTGTGATTTGCTGAATCAAATCAGGCCCCATCAGATATTTGCGGCTGGAGACCTTTCCGACCCCCATGGTACGCACCGTGTATGCCTGCAAATTATTTACCAATCCATAGAAAAGCTAAAAGAGGAAGGCGCAGATTGGTTGCAAGATTGCTACGTTTGGTTGTATAGGGGGGCGTGGCAGGAATGGGATATCTCTGATATGGAAATGGCCGTTCCCATAGGGCCAAAGGATATGGCACGAAAAATCAACGCCATATTCAAGCACCAATCCCAAAAGGACAGTGCCATGTTCCCGGGGAATGATGAACGCGAATTTTGGCAACGGGCCCAGCAACGAAACAAAGAGACGGCCGCTAAGTTTAATGCTTTGGGAATGGCGGAATACGAGGCCATAGAAGGATTCGTTAGGTATTCTTTTTGATGTAAAGGACCTTGGATAGTATTGCCATTATCGCCGTATAAGTTTGTCCACACTTTGTAGTTTACCTTGATTTTTCTGCAATAGGGCCTATGGTTAAGCTAGGGTTCGAACAAGGGAACTTACCTATGCATCAAATCGTCCATCGCGGCCCCAATACGTTCCCCGATAAGCAACTGAGATCCGGCCCCATAATGAAAACAGTCGGATAAATCCTTGGTGGGGACCAAAGCAATATTGGCATCCATAGCCGCTACGGCGTTTTGGGCATTTTGTATGGTGCCTAATTCGCCGCCATTTCTGGCTTCTACAATAATGATAGGCAGTTGGGGAGCATTCAAATCCGCTCTTAGATTGGTGATCAGTTGCCTTAAATTTTGCCCATACCGCATGGGTAGGGGCTCACAATAGACATTTTCAAATTGATCGTTGAATCCTTGGAACCAAATGAGCCCGCCCAATTGCGAATCGGTAGCCGCTAAGGCCCTTTCGGTCTCCGATAACAAGGCCTGATATAGTGTTCCGTTGGGTCGCCAAGAATCATTAAGCGAAGAACCTCCCATCGCCACTTTTACAATGGAGGCTAGTGGTACCGTCTCCGAAATCTTTAGGCCAAAGCCCAGCTCGGGACCAAAACTGAAGCTTCCGGCTTCCATCTTAGCCCCAAAACCTGGCCCAAGGGGAACTTTTAGGTTCGGGGTATAGCGTTCTAAAGCAGGTCCGGCAAGGGAGGTGTTCGCCGATGAGAAAACACAATTTTCATTATCAACTTCCTCCCCCATTTCATTTAGGATAACAACGCCAGCATTCACATAATTGGCAGCGATGAGCTGCACCGTAGGATGTTGGTAATTGGCATTCAGCTGTCTCCAGTTTATGGAGGAATCCAATAAGCCTTGGATGACCGCATCCGCAGCGGCAAAGCTAAAAGGGCTGTCCGGACAATTTTGTGGGTTGTCAATACATGCGCTTTCCACTTCACAGAATAATCCTAAACTGTTGCCTATAGCTGTTCTGGCCCGTTCCCGTTCAAAGGCATTGAGTGTCTGTGTAGCTGGGGGGAGAATTTCTTGCAACCGTAGAATCCCATCTAGGGTCACCGCTCCCTCGGCATTGGATTGCCCGGCCAAGACAAAAAGGAGGTTTTTATCCGTAGGCTGCAAAGTCGTTTCCGATGAACAAGAACTTCCATATGTAAGGACTACTATAGCTAAAAGTCTGATGATTCGATCCATATGCTTGGGTTTATTCCCTAATTAGTTTTTCCGTTCTTTTGATACGTCCTGTTTCATCTTGTACCACGGCAATATATAACCCAGATGAAAGGGTACCCATGGGTATCATTGTTGATGGGGTATCCAAGGCATGTTGGCTTATCATTTGCCCAGCTATGTTAAAAACACTCAACCTCTCTCCATTGCCTACGGGAGTGTCTACCGTTAACGAAGTATTGAAAGGATTGGGATACATAGCGGTAGTGGTGGATGGTTCCAACGGTTCTTCCTCTGGTTTTTCACCTAGGATGCCACAGTCAAAGGTGGCTAGTAGGCGCGCACTGTCCATAAAGTTCTCCGCGTTAACCGCATTCCCGGGGAAATTGATATTTGCCGCGCTATCGTTCCCCATATCTGAAACAGTAAAGGGCCTGTCAAAAACTTCTACACGGCATGGTTTTTTAGTGCCTGGGACCACCAAAGAGAAATTACTGACATCGCCCCGCCAAATGCCAAAGTCATCACCTGTTTCCGAAGGGGTGGCAAAGGGAACTATGGCATGTAAAACGGTATTGTCCTCATAAGTAATCCGAAGGGTAATGTCTCTAGGTTGGTCGTAAAAATTTGGAGCTTCTTCTGGCTTAAGGTTTTGTAAATCGTTAAAAATGATAGGATTTGTGGGGTCTATAATAGGGGTGAGATTTCCCCTGAACGGAATGGGCTCATACACGATATTGGCCTGTGGCTGTGTTTTGTGTGCACTACCGTAAATCAAATACACCTCTTGGTCCAACTGCTCTTCCCAAGGCAATTGTACCAACCCGTCGTGGTATAGATGTTGCACTTGGTTTCCCCCCCTTATATACCTCCTTTTCCCGTTTTCCAAGTGTGCTGTTGGATAACCGTCTTGAAAAGGCAATTGGTAGCGTACCTCTTGATTACGATAGGCAACCGTACCCGCTTTTGGCAGGGCCCCTATTAAGTTGCGGTACATGGCATAGGCTGAGAAATTTCCGAAACCGTCCCAGGCCGCGCCTGAGGGCAAACAAGGGATTTCCCGCTGCATGGCATCGCTCCGTTCCAAGCCTGTATTTTCGGACTGTTGATCGCTACAAAAAGGATCTTCAAAGGTATAAGTGTCCTGTTTGAAATTCCAAATGGTTCCCCTGCCTCCTGCAAAACCATCTTCCCCGCTGTACGGATAGAAAAAGTTGTCCTCATTATTGGGGTTGGCATCCAAAGTTTCCTCCCAATGGGGCAAGGATAGCGCATGGCCAAGCTCATGGATAAAGATATCCGTAAAGTCCGGCCCAACAAAGGACTTGCCACCGCCCCAACCCCCGGGGGCCAAGTTTAGGGTATTCCCAAAATAAACCGTAGAAAGAAAATCGCCCGTACTCTTATGAAGCTCCGAGATAAAGTTCATGGCTACGGAATTGATGTTTCCCTCATTGGTAATGCCCATTTCCAAAATGTCATCAAAACCTTTTAAGCGTACTAGCTGTTCCGTATTGTTGGACGCCACCAATTCTGGAAAGCGCAAAGTCACCGGAAAGGTTCCAAAACGCACAACGCTAGCTGGAATGGCAGAGGCCATTTCTTGTAGAAACCGGTCAAAAATGGGACTAAAATGTGGTTCTGTATTATAATCCAAGACATCCATATTCACCATTACCAAATTCATCTCGGTATAAGGACCTATTTTAAGTTCTTCAGGACTCAGCGTACGCTGCACGTTTCCCACGGCAATTTGTAAGGACGTGCCATGGCGGATCCATTTTTTAGGTAGTGTAACAGAGAAATAGTCCGAAAAATTGGGGGTATCCAAGGCAATGCTGTTGGGCAACTCTTCCGGTCCGGCCAAGCATAATATTCCCAAAGAAGCACCTTCAAAAATCCCTTCAACGGTAACGTCCGGTGCAACACCTTGGCCGGTAATGGCCAATTGTAACAACGCTGGCCGCTGGCCGATCAGAAAATAGAATGGATGGTCAATGGAATTCCGATGGGTTTGGGCCAAGAATATCCCTTCCAAGTTTGCCGTGGAATTGGTGTTGCCCAAACAAGTGCCCTGGTCATTGGGTTCTGCATACACATATTCCTTAAAATTATAAGAGGTAGGCAATGCGGCATTGGTGTTGTCCCTTATGCTACCCAATGAACTTTGGGCAAGGATGGTATTAAAAGCGCACATGCTTACTAATGAAGCAATTAAAACAATACGTATTTTTTTCATAGCTGCTATCTTTTGTAGTTTGTGTTGGTATCCCTTTATTTTTTTATTTTCTTTTTTTGGTGCCACAGCCTTTAAAGCTTATTCCTGTTCGTTGCATACTTCCCTTATGGGAACTCTGTTTGGACAATACATGCTGCTTTCTAGTGGAGACCTTTGTGTTTCGCATATGCTCCCGTAGTGCAAAAAGCTCCGGCTGTCCAAAAAGGAACTGCACCTTTTGTCCTGCCTTGGAAGATGAGGTTAAAAAAGTATCGTTAAAGACCATAGCAGCAAATACCTCCGCAATATCCTCACCCGGGTTGGTAGATGCATAAGGGGTTACATAGCGTTCTTGATAGCGGTTGTAAAAGGCGTCCAACTTTTCATCGTCATCCTCTGCCCTTTGGAAATCCGTCCATATATCTGCCCAAAATTGATCGTACAATCCGTTAATGTACGCTTCGGGTTTTGCGCAGCCTTCCCCCGGAAAATAATTGGAACAATCAGCTTCTTCTACCGTAGCATCAAGCTGTAGCTCATCTAGAGTGATGATGTGGCCCAACTCATGCACAATGGTATGGGCAAGCTCCCCACCAGCATTAAAACCACCCTCATAAGCTACATCTATGGCAATACCCAAACGCCATTGTGATAGATCTTTCGTAGTGGGGAACACATATCCGGCACTTTCTCCTATTTCCCCGGAATAGATGACAAATTGGTTGATTTTGGTCAAGTAACTTTCCGGAACAAATTGCAATACCAAATTCCAAATTTTCTGATGCTTGTCCGTAGCTTGTTGTTCTTCCCTAAGCTCCGCACTTACACTAAAGTCCGTTGTTTTTGTAAGGACACTTCCGGCAACGTTATACAGCGTTATACTCCCAGCTTCCAGTTCTTCTTCATTTGTAATTCCTTCATTTTCATTGGGCTCCCTTTCATCAGGAACAGTGGCCATATCTTCCAATAGGGTATTTTCAAAATCATCGGTTTGGCATCCTATAAAAAATAAAAAGATGGATATTACGGCAAGGCACTTTACTTTGTTTAGAACGTTCATAAAATTATTTTTTTGATTTGGGATCAATTTCTTTTACACCACAACAGGCGAAAATCGAGTTACCCTATTTTTAAGTGAAAAAAAGCAAAAACAAAAAAAATAATAGGGTATACGCTCTTTGTCCTGTTGTGTAGTTGTATGTTAAGGCCCAAGAATGTTTTTTAATCTTTAGATTTGATTTTATAATCAAGGTATAGGGCAATTATATTGGAAGAACAATCGGTTTGTGAGGAAAAGGTATTTAGGGCATTGTTTGATGCACATGCGGAGACCATTAGAAACTTTCTGTACTACAAGTGTAAAAACTTAGAACAAGCAGAAGACCTAACCCAAGATGCCTTTATCAAGCTTTGGAAAAATTGCCAGAAAGTGCTTGTGGAGAAGGCCAAGTCTTTTGTAATGAAGGTCGCGCAAAACGCCTTATACAACGAGATTGCCCATGATAAGGTAATCTTAAACTATGCGAAGCAAAAAAGCGGCAGCATAAATTCTGGCGAACGGCCAGATTTTGTGCTGGAGGAAAAGGAATTCTTGGTAAAGTTACAACGCAGTATTTCTGGCTTAACCCCAAAAGAGCGGGAGGTTTTTCTGTTAAGTAGAAAGGATAAAAAAACCTATAAGGAGATTGCAGAAATTGTGGGTATTACCCAAAAAGGTGTAGAACGAAGAATGCATATGGCCTTATTAAAATTACGGGAACAGATAGGACGGTCTATCTAAAGAAGTAGCATGGAAAACGAATTTGAAAAGGACGATTTTTTAGCGCGATGGCATGCCAATGAACTATCTGAAAAGCAACGCATTGCCTTTGAAGCTTCGGAAGAATATCCCTATTACAAAGCGATATTGGAGGGTACGGACCTATTGGCCGTTCCTAAATATGATAAGGATACGGCCTACAAGAAAATCAAAGCTGGGGCCTTAGCCGATGCAAAAAAAGCACGAAGAACCCCCGCTTGGTTATATGCCGTTGCAGCAGGTATGCTATTATTTTTTGGTTTGTGGTCCGTTTTCAATACCCAAGATACGACCTATGAAACCCGTTTTGGGGAACGACTTACCGTTTCCCTTCCTGATGGGTCCAAAGCCAGTCTTAATGCAACATCCCGTCTAAGTTTTGATGCAGATGCTTGGGAAAACGAAAGAACGGTCAGCTTGGATGGCGAAGCCTTTTTTAAGGTGGAGAAAGGGGCTTCTTTTACCGTAGCCACGAAAAAAGGCACGGTCACGGTCTTGGGTACTCAGTTTAGCGTAGCCACGGTGGGGGGTGTCTTTGAAATTGTCTGTTTTGAAGGTAAAGTGGGGGTTACCGATGCTAACGAACAACAACTGTTGACCAAGGGGCAGGCGCTGCGGTTGGTGAACCAAAAATGGGAACGGTACACTACTGCCAAAGCGGAACCTGCTTGGCTGCAAGAACGCTCCGTATTTAAAAATGCGCCCTTGTCCCAGGTGTTGGATGCACTTTCCAAACAATATGGAAAAGCTATTGATGCTAGCAAGATTGATATAAATCAGCGGTTTACGGGCGGTTTTACGCACAACGACCTAAGATTGGCCTTGGAAACCATTTGCGAGTCCATGGAAATAACCTATATCTTTAAGGACGATACCACTATTGTTTTCGTTGCCAAATAGATGAACAAATATTTTTTGTTGTTATGGGGGCTTTGGTCCTGTTGGGGTCTTGCCCAAAAGGAACAAGAACGACTCTCCTTTGATGCGGCCCCCCTTGCGGAAATCTTAACGGAGGTCGAAGGCCATTTTGGGGTGACCTTTGCGTATAATACAAAACTGGTAACCAACAAGACGGCCACCATCACACTATCGACCACCGATTTGAATAATGTCCTAGCTACCTTAGGGCAGCGTTTTAAACTCCAATTCAAAGAAATTGACGCTACTACTTATGTGGTTCAGGCCATAGATAAGAATACGTACTGTGGCTATCTGCTGGATGCCGTTTTGGACACGCCCATAGTTGGTGCAAGTATTCGATTGCGGGGCTCCGATAAGGGCACAATAACTGCCGCAAATGGTTATTTTGAATTAGGGGAAACCGAAGATTGGACCACGCTTTCCATTACTTACTTGGGTTATGAAACGCGTGTCATCACTAAAGGGGAAATGGAAGAAAGTGGTTGTCCTAAACTTTATCTGTTCCAGAAAAATGTACAGCTCAAAGAAGTGATCGTTAGTGAGTATTTGGTTCCTGGGGTGCAAAAACAGCGGGACGGTAGTATCCGCATCAATCCAACGAACTTGGATATCCTATCCGGATTGGGTGAACCGGATGTGCTGCAAAGCACCCAATTGCTTCCCGGTATCGTAAGCCCAACGGAAACGGCTTCCGGTATCTTTATAAGAGGCGGTACCCCAGATCAAAACCTGATTCTTTGGGACGGTATTAAATTGTACAATGCGGATCACTTTTTTGGTGTTTTTTCAGCCTTTAATCCTTATGTAGTAGCATCCATAGAGGTATATCGTAGTGGCGCCAATGCCAATTATGGGGATCGCGTTTCCGGCGTATTGGACATTAAAACGGCCTCCAAGGTGCCAGAACGCTTGAAAGGAGGTTTTGGCTTTAATCTTACAACGGCAGATGCGTATCTGGATATTCCTTTAGGCAAACAAACGGGTCTTCAAATTTCTGGAAGAAGGTCCTTAACGGATGTGTACAATTCCCCTAACTTTCAAAATTACAGTACCCGTGTATTTCAGAATACCAGCGTGGTACGGGAAGAAGACCTATTGGATTCCCCCTCCGCACAAATTGAAGAAAACATTGTTTTTTATGACACCCATCTAAAATTCAATAGCCGTTTGTCCAATAAGGATAGGCTTGCAATCTCGGGATTATTGACCAACAACCGCTTGGATTACACCTTGGACGACCCGAATTTCCCGGAATTTTCGGTGGACAACCTCAATGTAGTCAATGAAGGGCTAAGTGCTGTTTGGGAACGCCAATGGAATACCAAGCTGTCCAGCACGTTTACCAGCTATTACTCCTTTTATGACCTTTTCTATGATGGGTTGCGCGGGCTAAGCCAAAATGATATTGACCAAATTGCCCAAAAAACAAATACCGTTGAAGAACTGGGATTGGCGCTGCAATGGGATTGGCAGACCAATGCACATTGGAAGTTGGGGGGCGGGTATCAGTTTTTCACCAATCAGGTGACCTACGGTTTACAGAACAATGATTTTATGGAAAACGGGAACGACAGGAACCCCGCCCATACCGTTTTTGGTTATGCTACCTATGAAAAAGGGAATGTATTGCTCAAAGGAAGCCTGCGGGCCAGTTACTACCAAGAACTTAGCACCACACGGCTGGAACCTAGGGTCTACACAGAATACAAAATCAATGAGCATTGGCGGGCAAAAGGGTCTGCGGAGATACGCAACCAGTCCGCGAGCCAGATTATTGAGTTTGCTACCCAAGATTTTGGCTTGGTAAGTCAGTTATGGGTCGTTGCGGATCAAGAGAATTTCCCTATTCTAAATAGTAGGCAGTTCACCGCAGGGCTACTTTGGCAAAAAGCAGGGTGGAATTTGGACATGGAAGGCTATCATAAGAATATTGACGGATTAACCTCAATATCCAATGGATTCTTAAGTGCAGAGAACAGCTTTACCAATGGGGAAAGCAGTACTTGGGGATTGGATATTCTTCTTAAAAGGAAGTGGAACAACTATTCCTCTTTTTTGGCTTATACCTTGTCCGATACTAACTTTTTGTTTGACGATTTGAATAACGGTCAACCCTTTGCCGGGAATAATGACATTACCCATTCGCTCACTTGGTCCCACTCCTACACCTACAAAGCATTGCAGCTCTCTTTGGGCTGGAACATAAGAACTGGGATTCCCTTTACCGATGCCCGCTTGGAAACCATTGATGGCGAACCGGAAATCGTACTACAAAACGTGAACGCTACCCGCCTGCCTAGCTTTCATAGGTTGGACGTTTCAGCACTTTACGGATTTCAGCTAACAGCGGGCAAAAATCCCCTAAGGGCCAAAGTTGGGCTGTCTTTACTTAACGTTTATGGTCGCCAAAATACCTTGTCCCGTGAGTTTGGTTTTACGGATATCCTTGATGACTTCGGAAACCTGCAAACGGCCCTTAGGGAAGTGGATCAAAACTCCCTGCAGTTTACCCCAAACTTAATATTTAGAATTATTTTTTAGGTAAATATTGGGATTGCTAACAGGCTGCTGATTCTAGTTAATTTAAGTGGTACGAAATTTTTTTGAACGTACGCAAACTAGTATTAGTTCACAAAAGGATCGCTCCATTTTTCGTTGGAGTAGACATCATTGCCACTCAGTGTTTTGATAAAAGCCTCTATAGCATCCATGGCATCGGCACTCAAATTGAGGTTTTGGCCGTTACCACCTTGGCCTCCCCGTAAGCGGTTATCCAGATTTCCATTGGCCGTAGCATCAATGTCATTGTAATGTTCCAGTACGGCCCTAAAGGTGGTGAGACTGGCGTCATGCATTAGGGGACCGTTAAGGTTTCCGTTGGCATCAAAAATGTCACGTAGGGTAGGGGCGCGGGTAACCGTTTCGTCTTGGGCTACGGCATCCCCAAAAATACCAACAACCCCATTGTTAAGGCTTTCGGGGTCTATATCAAATTCCGGGGCGGAGTGGCAGGTAATACAGCCTGCACCTCCTATATTAGGCGGTTGGAAAAAGAGGGTTTTGCCCTGGTTTTCCTGGTCGGTGTAGTTGGGGAAATTCGCATTGTCAGCGTTTACCATAGCCCTGCCCAAATCAAACTTGGAATCAAAGGATTGTATGCTTCTAATGAACTGCGCCATGGATTCCTGTAAGCGTGCTTCGGTCACATTGGTATCACCATAGATAACTTGAAAAAGCTCTTGATAGTAATCGATGGCTTCCAATTTTGCAAAAAGGTCCGTTAGATCCGGACCACCATCTTGACCGCTGAAGCCCATTTCCGCATGATCTTGGATAGGTTGTGTGGTCTGCTCCTCCAAGCTGTTGGCCCGTTCGTCCCAAAAGAAGCGGCTTTCACGCGCAAAACGCGAGTTGATCAATCGCATGCTATGACGACCGGTCACGCCGTTCACTCCGGTACTCACCATATCAAGGTCCCCAAAAGCAAAGGCCTGTTGATGACAACTGGAGCAGGATATGGTATTGTCCACCGAAAGGTTTCTATCGTAAAAAAGGATCCTGCCCAACATCGCTTTTTCGTCCGTAATAGTATTGTTACCTGTGTTGTCCTGTTCAATATAGTCCGGTATGGCCTGATTGGCATAATCGGGTAAGTTATCCATGGAGAAATCGGCTCCAAAAACGTTTTGTAAAACGTTGGTGTCTTCAATAGTATCATCGGAATCCTCTTGTTGATCTGTGAGGTCTTCGCTATCCGTGGAACAGGATGCCAAAAGAAGGAAAAGTAGTGAAAGGATGTATAGGCGTAAATGTATCATGGGGGTTCGATTTTATAGGTTAGACTGGGCTATACTGAAAAGGTTTAACGGTTTAAATGAATTAAAAAGTATACTGGCTTCTTAAATAAAGTGAGTTCGATACAAAAAGAGCCTATTGGACAAAGGGTAATAAATAGGGGCAATGTCACTTCGAGCGGAGCCGAGAAGTTAATAAAACCGATATTTCAATGAAGTCTCGGCTGCCTACCCTTACAGCAGGCGGGCACCCGACTGGACAAGCATATATAATATTGAAGATAATAGAAGTCAAATTGAAGGGAATCGACGCTATATATGGAGATACCTGTATGCTGGAAAATATTTTGTTCCAATGAACCTAGGGCATCCTTAAACCAGCGAAAACTGGAATCCTTTTTCGCTCAATCGATTATATTTTTTGTAGTCAAATTGATATAAAAAAGAGCCTTTTTTAGAGGTGGATTTGTCCTTTTCGGAGAGTTGCTTGACCACATTTAGGGAAAGAAGTTTTTTTCTAAAATTACGGGCATCAAAATTGCGCTCAAAAATCTCTTCGTACAAGCGTTGCAGCATAGGGATAGTAAACTTTTTGGGCAATAGTTCAAAACCGATAGGATAGAATTGTGCTTTTCTTTTGAGTTGTTCCAGGGCATCGGTCACCATATGATCATGGTCCAATACCAGGTTGGGCAGGCTGTCCAAGGCCACCCATTCCGTATTGTAGCGGTCACTTAAGGCTTTGTGGTAGTCGTTCACGCGGATTAGCGCGTATTTGGCAATGGAGATACAGCGGTCCCCGGGATCGCGGTCAATTTGGGAATAGACCTTAAGTTCTTCCAAAAAGATAGCCTCCAAGCCCGTAAAATCATGCAGTACCCTTCGCGCGGCGTCCACGGTGCTTTCCGATGGGTGTACAAAACTGCCGATCAAGGAGTATGCATCCGCAAAGGGTTCCAATTTTCTTTTAAAGATAAGGAGCTTTAATTTTTCGCCATCAAAACCAAAAATAATGCAATCCACGGCAACCAATAGCTTTTCTGCTTGCTGGTAATACGTTGGCACTTCTGTGGATTTTTTGGGCATGGATTTTTTGAGGATTTCAACGTAAATATAATAAACGTAATTTATACATTTATTATATTTGTATAAAATTACTACCATGGAGCATTCCAGTTTTGAGCCAGACCTTATCGTAGCGTCACCCGGTCGTATCAATTTGATTGGGGAGCATACGGATTACAACAATGGTTTTGTGCTGCCCACCGCCATTGATAAATACATCATTTTTAAATTAAAGGCCAACGGTACCCCAAACACCTGTACAATTATCAGCAAGGATTTTTTAAAATCCATGCAAGTAGATCTTAACCATTTGGAAAAGTCCAAGGTGGCTTGGGAGAATTTTATGATCGGGGTCCTGTATCATTTAAAACAACATTCCAACAAAATCCAAGGTTTTGACTGCGAAATAGAAAGTGGCCTGCCCATGGGTTCCGGGGTAAGCTCCTCTGCGGCCTTGGAATGTGGCCTTGCTTTTGGCGTGAACGAACTTTTTAAGCTGGGCTTGGATAAGGAAGTGCTGATCAAGGTTGGGCAAAAGGCGGAGCACGATTTTGTGGGGACCAAATGCGGCATTATGGATCAGTTTGCTTCTGTAATGTCCAAAGCGGGAAAGGCCATTTTGTTGGATTGTAAAAGCTTGGATTACCAGTATATTCCGTTGGAGCTTGGCGATTATAAAATACTGCTCTTGAACACCAATGTGTCGCATAGCTTGGCGGACAGCCAATATAACCTAAGGCGGGAAGCTTGTGAATCTGCGGTAGCGCTGCTTAAGGAAAGTTATCCGGAAGTATCCTCCTTACGGGACGTGACCCAAGACATGTTGGAGGCTTCAAAGGAAAAACTTAACGGGGTGCAGTACCAACGCTGTGCCTATGTGATCGCGGAAAACAAAAGGGTGCAAAAAGCGGTGGCGGAATTGCAAAACGGAAATTTGGAAAACTTTGGGGCGTTGATGTATGCTTCCCACAAAGGACTTAGTGAAGAATATGAAGTGAGTTGTAAAGAGCTTGATTTTCTGGTGGAATTTTCCAAAGCCCACAAAAGTGTATTGGGTTCCAGAATGATGGGCGGCGGATTTGGTGGCTGTACTATCAATATCATCCATAAAGATGCTATTACGGACTATGTGGATGAGGTAAGCAAGGCGTATCAAGCGGCATTTAATATCAATTTGGATTATTTTGAGGCCCTTCC
Source organism: uncultured Croceitalea sp. (assembly GCA_937926215.1). Lineage (GTDB taxonomy): Bacteria > Bacteroidota > Bacteroidia > Flavobacteriales > Flavobacteriaceae > Croceitalea. Next base: position 25,259 of record CALEYA010000179.1, read on the forward strand.
CAGTGAAGGAACCCATATTTTAAAAGCATAGGTTATGAAGGAATTATTGGAAGAACATCCGCACAGAAGGTTTAATATCTTAACCGGGGAATGGGTTTTGGTATCCCCGCACAGGGCCAAACGCCCATGGCAGGGAAAGGTGGAGAAATTGGCCTTGCCGATCAAACCTACGTATGATGAACATTGTTATTTGTGTCCCACAAATTCCCGGACCAGCGGTGCCGTAAATCCGGACTATAAAAAACCATTTTCGTTTGTCAATGATTTTTCCGCTTTAAAGAGGGATACGGAGGCTTTTGATTTTTCGGATGGATTGCTCAAAGCAACTTCGGAAAAAGGGATTTGTAAGGTCATCTGTTTTTCCCCGGACCACTCCTTGACCTTGCCTTTAATGGAGGTGCCGGATATTGCCGATGTGGTTACGCTTTGGCAAGAGGAATACACCGCTTTGGGCAGTCATGCGTTTATCAACCATGTCCAGATTTTTGAAAATAAAGGTGATGTCATGGGATGCAGTAATCCCCATCCGCACGGACAGATTTGGGCACAGCAGTCCATTCCGGTAGAAGCGGCCAAAAAAAGCACCCAAGCCAAAGCCTATTGGGAAAAGCACCAACGTGGGTTGCTTACGGACTATATAGCACAGGAGCTTGAATTGGACGAACGTGTTTTATATGCTAACGAGCATTTTGTGGTATTGATACCCTATTGGGCAGTTTGGCCTTATGAGACCATGATCGTGCCCAGAAAGAAAAAGGCAAATGTCTTAGAATTGAATGAAGAGGAGAAAATGGCATTTGCAGATGCCATTAAGGTGAATACCACCAAATACGATAATTTGTTCGAGACCAGTTTTCCATATTCCGCAGGCATCCATCAAGCACCTACGGATGGGGAAGCGCACCCGGAATGGCATTTTCATTTGTCGTTCTATCCGCCTCTATTGCGGTCGGCAACGGTCAAGAAATTTATGGTGGGTTATGAGATGTTTGCCGATTCGCAACGCGACATCACCGCAGAACAGGCTGCGAATAGGCTAAAAGAATTATCCAACGTCCATTTTACGAAGTCATAAAAATCTTTATATCTTTGCCATGTTGTGTTGGGTTTCAATACAACATGGTATTGAAACCAGGTAAGCACATTTTGTGCAAACCAATGAAAGGCTTTCCTTTTGGGAGGCTTTTTTTGTTAGTGAAACTTAATTAACGTGAGTTCTATACAACTGTCATTTCAATCAATTATTTATTAATACCTTAACTAAAATGTCAGGTTGAGCGGAGTCGAAACCTCCCTAGAAATGATAAGGTTTAAAAACTTCTCGACTGCGCTCGAAGTGACATAACACATATTTACTAGTATTTAAGTGAGCCCGATTCAAAACTTAAGTCGAACTCAAGTTAATTATGAAAAGCGGAATCCCAGTGAAAAGCGGTAGCGCATTCAAAATTCATAGTTGAACTAATTCCGCTGAAAAGCGGAATCTCCCTAGAGGTTATCGGAATTCTGAATGGACGATGTAATGGATTAGCGATGCGGCCAATTTTGCGGTTTGGTGGTCCCTATCGTATTTAGGATTCATTTCCGCAATATCCAAGGCAATCACTTTTTTGGAGGAAAGGATGGTTCGTAGACATGCCGTTACCACGCTAGGTTCAAATCCCATAGGGGAAGCGGCACTTACGCCCGGTGCATAGGCCGATGAAAAGCCGTCCAAATCAATGGTAATATAAATGTGGTCCACAGTTTGCATAAATAGCTCTAATTCTTCGTTGATAGCTTCGCTGTGGAGTATGGAAAATGAATCCTTCTCAATATACCGAACGTTGTGTTCCTTTGCCGTTTGGAACAGTTGCTTATCGTTGGCATCTTTTCGGATGCCCAAACAGAAATATTCAAAAGAATCATTTTCGTTCGCAATCTGATAAAAAGGAGTGCCGGAAGTATTTCTGGCGTCATTGGAACGCAAGTCAAAATGCGCATCAAAATTGATGATGCCTATAACGGGCTCACTTTTTTTGGACGTTAAATGGTGTTTTATACCGCAATAGGTTCCGTAGGCCATATCGTGTCCGCCACCCAAGACTATTGGAAAAATCTTCTTGTCCAACAACTGGGTTACGTTTTCCGCGAGTTCTTTTTGGGCGGCCTCCATGGCACCATCCGTACAATGTACATCGCCAACATCAACAAAACGGATTTGTTCCGCTAAATGATTGGGCATCTTTGCCAATTGCTTTCGAATCGCATTTGGACCGTCCTTGGCACCTATCCTTCCCTGGTTTCGGTCTACCCCTTCATCACAAGCATAGCCCAATACCGCAATGGTTCTTTCCCCATGATCTTCCAAAGCTGGGATAGGGGAGCAGCTAACCTTCTCGTGCAGGTACAGGGCATCCGTAGAACTTCTACCGGACCAATTTTCTTTAGATGGATGTTGATATGCCATGGTGTTTAATTTAAAGTGAGTGCGATATAGGATTTACAGCGTTTTAGAGAAAAGGCCAATACATATTAGGAAAGTCACTTCGAGCGCCCGTCCGGCAGGCGGGTGCTCAACCTGACATTTTAGTTAAAAAACTGATTATCATTGTATAAAAATAAAAGGTATGTCAAACTCACATTAATTTATGGAATCCAGAACAGCATCGCTCACCAAATTGGGTAAGGTGATTTTAAGCTGCGGTGTTCGTTCCATTTCTCGTTTTATAGCAAATATAGCCTCATCGTTCCTGGCCCAGCTTCTTCTGGAAATTCCGTTGTTCACATCATAAAAAAGCATGTTCCGTAGTCGTTTTTTTGCTGCTTTGGAGCCGTCCAAAAGCATGCCAAATCCACCATTGATCACTTCGCCCCAGCCAACGCCACCCCCATTATGGATGGAAACCCAGGTAGCCCCCCTAAAACTATCGCCTATTACGTTGTGGATGGCCATATCCGCAGTGAACTTACTGCCGTCATAAATATTACTGGTTTCCCTAAAGGGGGAGTCTGTGCCACTCACATCATGATGGTCGCGCCCTAAAACTACGGGTGCGGAAATAATGCCTTTTTTTATGGCTTGGTTAAAAGCTTCCGCAATCTTTATGCGCCCCTCGGCATCGGCATATAAAATACGGGCTTGGGAGCCTACTACCAAGTTGTTTTTTTCAGCTTCTTGGATCCAGGTAATATTGTCCTGCATCTGCTGTTGTATTTCTTTAGGGGCTGTTGCTTTTATCCCTTGCATAACCTCAAGGGCTATCTTATCCGTTGTTCTAAGATCCTTGGGTTTTCCGGAGGTACATACCCACCGGAAAGGCCCAAAACCATAATCGAAACAGAGGGGTCCCAAAATATCTTGTACGTACGAGGGGTATTTGAAATCGATCCCGTTTTCTGCCATGACATCGCCACCTGCCCTTGAAGCCTCCAATAAAAAGGCATTTCCATAGTCAAAGAAATAGGTGCCTTTTAGGCTGTGCTTGTTAATGATGGCCACCTGTCGTTTTAAGGAAGCCTTGACCTTCTTTTTAAATTCCTTTGGATTTTCGACCATTATACGGTTGGCCTCTTCAAAGGATAGTCCGGCCGGATAATAGCCACCCGCCCACGGATTGTGCAATGAGGTTTGGTCCGAACCTAAATGAACGTAAATATTGTTTTCGTAGAACTGTTCCCAAACCTCCACCACATTGCCCATATAGGCAATGGAGAGAACCTCCTTGGCTGCAATGGCCTTTTGGGTCCTTTGCACCAGCTCGTTGGGGTCATTGATCAAGACATCTACCCAGCCTTGCTCGTAGCGTTTTTTGGCGGCATTTGCATTGACCTCGGCACAAACCGTTATACATCCGGCAATGTTGCCGGCTTTGGGTTGTGCGCCGCTCATGCCACCAAGTCCAGCGGTCAAGAATACTTTTCCGTTTGGGGAATCCCCTTGGTCCAAAACTTTTCTAAAAGCGTTCATTACGGTTATGGCGGTACCGTGTACGATACCCTGGGGACCAATATACATATAGGAACCGGCGGTCATTTGGCCGTATTGCGTAACACCAAGGGCGTTGTACTTTTCCCAATCGTCCGGTTGGGAGTAATTAGGGATCATCATACCATTGGTGACGACGACCCTAGGCGCTTTTTTGGAAGATGGGAAAAGGCCCATGGGATGGCCGGAGTACATATGCAAGGTCTGCTCCTCGGTCATTTCTGCCAGGTATTTCATGGTCAAGAGGTATTGCGCCCAGTTCTGGAATACGCCCCCATTGCCCCCGTAGGTAATCAATTCTTCCGGGTGCTGGGCCACAGCTGGATCTAAATTATTCTGGATCATCAGCATAATGGCGGCCCCTTCTTTGGTTCTTGCCGGATAGGCTTCCAAAGGTCGTGCATAGATAGCATAGTCGGGTTTAAACCGATACATGTATATTCTGCCTTTTTCATTCAGTTCTTGCGCAAACTCCAAAGCCAGCTCTTTGTGCCATGCTTCAGGAAAGTAACGTAGCGCATTCCTGATTGCCAATTTTTTTTCTTCCGCGGATAAAATCTCTTTTCGTTTTGGGGCTGGATTTCCATTTTCCGGATAGGGTCTTTTAGCGGGAAGTTGTTCGGGAATTCCCTGTAAAATTTGACGTTGGAAATCGATATGTTGAGCTTCCTTCATTTTAGTCGATTTTAATGCCATTTTTCCAAACACAGTCGGGTTTCAATTGCCCTTGGTGGTAGGTTATTTCTTGATAGTTAGCTGTGGGAAAGCTTATAAAATCGGCCAGTTTGCTAACCTCCAAGCTGCCCCGGTCCTCCAATTCCAGAGCTTTCGCGGCCCTGTAAGTGATTGCGGCCAAAACTTCCGCGTTGGTTAGTTTTTCAAAGGTTCCAAGGATAGCCGCTTGGGTCAATAAATCGCCCATAGGGGCCGACCCCGGATTATGATCACTGGCAATTGCTAATGCCCCGCCGGCATCAAGTAGCCTGCGCGCTGGCGTAAAACCACAACCTAAACCTAGTGAGGCACCGGGCAGTGCTACCGCAATAGTGTTGCTTTTGGCCAATAGCGCGACCTCCTTTTGGGTGCTCGCTTCCAAGTGATCCGCACTTACCGCAGTAAACGAAACGGCCGTTTCGCTTCCGCCCGTGGTAAACTGATCGGCATGGACGGTTATGGAAAAGTCCATAGCTTTTGCTTTCTGAAAATAAGGTCCGATTTCCAAGGGTGAAAAAGCACTTTCCTCAATGAAAGCATCAATTCTGTTGGTGAGCTTTTCGGATTTTAGGATGGGGAACAGGCTTGAACTTATTTCTTCCAAATATTCCGATGCACTGCCGTTCCAATCCTTGGGCTTCATGTGGGCAGCAAGGCAGGTACTTATCAGGTCTGATGGAATTTGATCGTTTGCCTCCTTAATGGCCCTGAGCATTTTTAGTTCTTCCTCCACCGTAAGTCCATACCCGCTTTTTACTTCAAGCGTCGTTACACCGGACTTTAAATGTGTTGCGGCGCGCTCTACAATTCCTTTGATCAGTTCTTCCTTGGACGCCTCGCGGGTTTTGGTTACCGTATCCCAAATACCACCACCGGCCTTGGCAATATCCAAATACGATTTTCCGGAATTCCGGAGTGCGTAGTCCTTGGCGCGGGAACCAGCATGGCAAATATGGGTATGTGCATCCACAAATCCGGGCATGCAAACCGTATTTCCGGTAACGGCTTCAATCTTAGAGGCTTTGGACTTTAAATCCCCAAACTTGCCAATGGCTTGTATTTTTCCTTCGTAAACCAGAATACCCCCATTTTCAATGACCTCCAGTTGTCCGTCCTTTAATGCACCTTTAAGGGGCATATTGGTCATAGGTAGCAGTTGGGTAAAAGGGCCAATAAGTAGTGGATCCGTCATATTAAAAAATTTCAAATTCTTCTTGGTAGGTGGTTTCCCAAGTAATATCGTGCTTATCCATGAGGTTCGCTATCAATTCGGTAATCTTATTGGAGGTAAGGATCTCAATGGCAATTTCGATGTCATCGGAGAATACCCTATCCTCAGCAGCAAAACCCACTTTGGTGCGTATAAACTGATGCACCTTATCCAATAGCAATCCAGATTTTAGCGGCTTTCTAAATTCAAAGGCTTGGGCCGCCGTGAGCAATTCTATGGCCAATATTTTTTCTACATTTCCCAAGACTTGAAGTGCTTTACGACCGCTAATGGACCCCATACTTACATGATCTTCTTGCCCTAAGGATGTGGGGATGCTGTCCGCACTTGCCGGAAAACATAAACTTTTGTTTTCACTGGCCAAAGCGGCGGTAGTATATTGTAAAATCATATAACCGGAGTTTATCCCGGTATCCGTCATGAGTAGTTTAGGAACACTGGGGCCATTGCCTTCCAAGGCCAGGTAAATTCTTCTATCCGATATGTTCCCGAGTTCTGAGGCCGCTAAGGTGGCATAATCCAAGACCATGGCAATAGGTTGCCCGTGGAAATTCCCACCACTAATGGTCAAATCCCCATTGATGATTACCGGATTGTCCGTTACGGAGTTCAGTTCCGTTTCTACCAATTCCTTTAAATGCAACCAAGTATTTCTGGAGGCCCCATGCACTTGCGGGATGCATCGTAAGGAGTAGGGGTCCTGTACACGTTCGCAGTCGATATGGTCCTCCAATATTTCGGAGCCCTTTAATAAAGTCCGTATTCTTCCGGCCACATAGGTACTCCCTTTAAAAGGTCGCAATAGATGGAGTTCTTTGGAAAACGGTTTTATGGAACCTTGTAACCCTTCTATCATCATGGCACTAATGATATCCGCATGTTGTAAACAAGATTGCAGCTTTTCAACGACCAAGACTGCATGGGCCAAGATAAATTGTGTACCGTTGATAAGGGCCAAGCCCTCTTTAGGTCCTAGGATCAAAGGTTCTAGACCGGTTTTGGAGAATAAGGCTGCTGTAGGCATTTCCACGCCTTTATAACGCACTTTGCCCAAGCCGATAAGCGGAAGAAACAGATGGGATAACGGGGCCAAATCGCCAGAGGCACCCACCGAACCTTGAGACGGTACTACAGGGATTGCATCATTGTCTATATGCCAAAGAATGCGTTCCAAGGTCTTTAATTGGATGCCGGAGTAGCCTTTTGCCAACGCTTGCATTTTAAGGACCAGCATAAGCTTCGCCAGTTCTTGGTCGATGGGGTCCCCAACGCCTACACTATGGCTTTTTAAAATGTTGGTTTGAAGTATTTTGGTTTCTTCTTTGGAGATTTTGGTGGTGCACAACGGTCCAAAACCGGTGTTAATGCCATATACGGCATCATCCTTTTCAACAATATCGGCAACGATCTGTGCACTTTTTTGAACCTTGGTTCGTGTGGTTTTGGATAAGACGCCATGCTGCTCCCCGCGCGCGATGGCTAGTGCCGTGCTAACGGTCAAGTGCTCCTCCCCATATTGGAAATTATTCAATGTCATGGTCGTATGTTGAATTTCGTTTGTGATTTCAATCAAAGTTAATTGCTATTTTTGATAATCAGTAATACTATTATTTATAGCATTTAATAAGTATGAGTTATCAGATTGAATTACGTCATTTCACTTATTTTTTAGCGGTAGCAGAGGAGTTGCATTTTAGGAAGGCCGCAGAAAGGCTATTTATTTCCCAGCCAGGTTTAAGTACCCAAATAAAACAGATGGAAGCTATTTTAGGGGTCCAGCTTTTTGAAAGGGACAAAAAGAAGGTTGCTTTAACCGCTGCGGGCTCCTTTTTGAAAGGGGAGATTGAATTCATAATGAACCACTTGCAGCAAACCAAAAAGCAGTTAAAACTGATAGATAAGGGACATTTGGGGGAAATCCGTATTGGGTTTTTGGGTTCCGCCATGCAAAAAGTAATCCCGGATTTGTTATTGAAATTAAAGGACCGCTTTCCTAAAGTCCATACCAGTTTGGAGGAGCTGTCCAACCACGCACAAGTAAATGCGCTGCTCAAAGATAAATTGGATATTGGTTTTGTACGATTGGCACGGGTTCCCAAGGGATTAGACCATCAAACCGTTTATGAAGACACCTTTTCCCTGGTCGTACCTATGGATTCCCATATCGATGGGTCCAACTTTAAAGGAGTGCATCAATTTGCGGAAAATGATTTTATCCTGTTTTCCCAAGACTATAGCTCTTTGTATTTCGATACCGTGATGAGTATTTGTGAGGATGCCAATTTTTCGCCCAAAGTATCCCACAAATCGGTCCATGCCTTGACCATTTTTAAACTGGTAGAAAACGGATTGGGCGTTTCCATTGTACCGACTGCCTTGCAATACGGTTTTAAGATGCAGGTACAATTTATTGAACTGAAGACTATTAAACAAAGGGCGATCCTATCTGTAGCTTGGAAAGCGGATAACCGGAACCCGGTGTTAAAGCAATGTTTAAATTTACTTTTAGGGCGATAATTCGGTCCGTGGGAAGTAATTTTAAGGCTTAAAAGAAGGATACTATGATTTTTGATCTTATTAAGAACAGACGTTCCGTGTTTCCGGTACAATACAACAACACACCCATTTCCAAGGAAACCTTGGAAAAAATATTGGAAGCGGCCAATTGGGCTCCTAACCATAAAAAAACGGAACCTTGGCGTTTTAAGGTAATGACGGGAAACAAGAAAACGGGGTTAGGCCAATTTCTTTCCAAAAAATACGAAGAAACGGACCCCAAGCCCAAAAGCATCAAAATAAAAAAATTGCTGGAGAACCCGCCAAAAGCAGCAGCTATTGTTGCCATTTGCATGCAGCGTGACCCCAAAGAAAGTTTGCCGGAATGGGAGGAAGTGGCCGCAACGGCCATGGCCGTCCAGAACATGTGGTTGTGTTGCACGGAGTTGGGCATTGGTAGTTATTGGAGCTCCCCGGGGCTTATTAAGTTTATGGACGAATTTTTTAATATGGATGAAGGGGAACGTTGTCTAGGGTTCTTTTATATGGGCTATTATGATGAAGAGTTACTCCAAGGTACCCGCCGGCCGATTGCCGATAAAGTGGACTGGTTGGATTAAGCGAAGGTGAATAGCTCCGGGCCAAATTCAATGGCCTTCCATATAAAAAGACCTAGAAAAATAACGGTGACCAAGAATTTCATAAAGGTGCCCGTTAAAAACCCTAAGAAGGAACCCAAGGCAGCTTTTAAGGCCGACTTTTGGTCCGCGTTATTGGCCAATTCGCCCACCAAAGCACCTACAAATGGCCAAACTATAATTCCAAAAGGACCCAGTACCGGAAAGAAAATCGCCACCAAAAGTCCCACTACGGTACCGATCATGCCCGCTTTACTACCCCCAAATTTTTTGGTACCCATGGCCGGGATGACATAATCCATAACGGTTATGACAAGGGCAAATACCAAGGTAATGCCCAAAAGCCACCAATTGTCCGGTACAGCTTTGGTCAAATACAACAGCAACAGGCCTACCCAGCTAATGGGAGGTCCCGGGAGTACCGGCAGAAAACTTCCCAAGATTCCGATAAGCATACACAAAAAACCAACAAGCAGTAAAACAATATCCATAATGATACATCTAAGGATAAGACAAAAATACGGGGGAATTGTTACATCGTGACTATAAGTTTTTAGCATTATGAACTAAAAAATTAGTTTAAACTAAATATTTAGTTATATTTGTTGAACTAAAAAGTTAGTTCAATGAAGCAGTTAACCAAAGCAGAAGAGGAGGTCATGCAACTTTTATGGCAGTTGGAGCGCGCTAATGTAGCCGCCATTATCAACGAATTGCCGGAACCCAAGCCAGCGTATAATACGGTGTCTACCATTGTCCGCATTTTGGAGGACAAAGGCTTTGCCGGACATGAAAAGGTAGGTAAAGGGCATATCTACTTTCCGTTATTACAAAAATCAGAGTACAGCAACCAGAGCATCAACAAATTGGTGGATGGGTATTTCCAGGGGTCTTTTCAAAGTATGGTCTCGTTTTTTATGAAAAAGAACGACATCAGCCTATCGGAGTTGGAGGAAATCATGAACCAGATAAAAAAAGACCAATGATACAGTTTGTCCTAGAAGTGATTGCCTTTCAACTGGCATTTTTAATGGTGTACGACCTCTTTTTAAAAAAGGAAACCTTTTTTCAGTGGAATCGGGGTTATCTGTTGGTGAGTTTCCTATTGTCCTTTATACTTCCTTGGATCAAGGTGGAAGCTTTAAAGACCACCGTGCCCGCTACCGTTTTTAGTTATCCTGAGTTTTTTATAGCCTTGGATGGTGTTTCTGGGGAGGTCGCTCCAACACAGGAACCAGCACTTTGGGAACTGCTCACCTGGTACGAATGGGTATATGGTGCCGGGGTTTTATTGATGGGACTTTGGATGGGGCTAAAACTGTTTCGCATTGCGCAATTACGGAAAATAGGAAGCGTGCGTTATTATCCTCGCTTTACCAAAATTACCATACCTAAAAGCGACGTGGCCTTTTCCTTTTTTAAACAGGTGTTTTTGGGCGATGGTATCCAAAAGGAGAAGGAACCACAGATTGTAGCCCATGAGTTGGTCCATATACGACAATGGCATTCCCTGGATTTGGTGTTCTTTGAACTGATGCGTATCCTTTTTTGGTGCAACCCTTTGGTCTATATTTACCAGAGTAGGATGACCGACCTGCATGAGTTTATAGCCGATTCCCAAGTGGCCAAAGAAAGTAAAAAAGACCAATATGAGGCACTGCTTTCCCAAGCCTTTCAAACGGAAAACATCAG
>CALEYA010000180.1 GCA_937926215.1 uncultured Croceitalea sp.
GGTCATCCCCAAATTAATGATTTCTTGCTCGGTAAGGTTACGCCAATGTCCACGGGGCAGATCCCTTTTGGTAAGGCCTGCAAAAACAACCCGGTCCAGTTTAACCACCTTATATTCCAAGTGCTCAAAAATGCGGCGTACGATCCGGTTTCGGCCAGAGTGTATTTCGATCCCTATTTCTTTCTTTGTGCTTCCTTGAATGTAGGCCGCCTCATCTACCTGGATGGTTCCATCTTCCAATTCCAGACCCTCCTGTATTTTCTTTAGGTCCGCAGCGGTTACATTTTTATCCAATACCACATGGTAGATCTTACGGATACCAAACTTTGGGTGCGTTAACTTTTTGGTCATATCCCCATCATTGGTGAACAGCAAAAGCCCCGTGGTATTTCGATCCAATCGTCCAACAGGAAACAAGCGGTTGTTGGATGAACTTGAAATCAATTCCATCACCGTTCTTCTTCCTTTTTCGTCATTGGTGGTGGTGATAAAACCTTTGGGTTTGTTCAAAAGGATGTACTCCTTCTTTTCCGGATTGAGGCGTCTGCCGTCATAACGGACATCATCCGTTCGTTTTACTTTGTACCCCATTTCAGAAACCACTTTTCCGTTTACGGTTACGCTGCCCGCCGCAATATAGGTATCCGCTTCCCTACGGGAACATACCCCTGCATTGGCAATATACTTATTCAACCGAATCTCATCTGGATTGGTATTGGTCTTTGGAGGTGCTTTCCGTTTTGCTAAAGGGATGGAAGGTTTAGCGTGAGGTCTCTTTTTAAAATCGGTCTTTTTTTTATCCTTGGAAAAAGGCTTGGGCTTGCGATTGCCCTTGTAGTCTGATTTCGCCATCAGTCATTAAATTTTTTGCAAAGGTAGCCATTAGACTTTAGACCGCTTCGCTTTTAGATAGTAGACTTAAGACTTTTGTGATCAATCGATATAAGGGACGTAGATATGTCTTGGTTCTGAACTTAAGACCGCTTTGCTGATGGATACTAGACCGCTTCGCTTTTAGAGTCAAGATTTAAGACAATCCAAAAATCGGTTGAAAATGTACTTCCCTAAATAGTGTTGAACGTTTTATATTAAAGATTCAAGGCTTGTCTCTTGTCTCTTGTCTCTTGTCTCTTGTCTCTTGTCTCTTAAAAAAATCAATCCTCAAAAGAAACCGTAGACTGCCGTTCCCTATTGACGATCAACTTGGTGACATCGGGTCTGGAGTAATGCCCAACAGGGTCAAAATTCTGTCTTTCTTCATACACCCTGTTAAAATCCAATTCTTGGTAAATAAGACCTTCTTTTTCCACTACGGGTGCTACGATCCATTCGCCATCCGGACCTGCAATACAAGAGCCGCCATTGCCCAACACCTCGGGGGTTTTTTCAAGAATGGCTTCCAAATGGGGCGTATCCGCCGGAAAATCCTTTGTAGTCATCAAGGAAGAAACCGAAATAACATAACTCCGCGATTCCCGTGCAATAAAACGGGTAATATCCTTAGTATTGTTCAAGTTTCCGGGCCAAACGGCAATATGCAGGTTTTCGCCCTGTCCATAGAGTGCGGCCCTGGGTAGCGGCATCCAATTTTCCCAACAGTTCAATCCGCCAACGGTAAATTGTTTTAAGGGATGTACTTGTAAGCCATTGCCATCTCCGGGTGCCCAAGTCAACCGCTCGTCATAGGTGGGTTGTAATTTTCTGTGTACGGACTTGATTTCCCCATTGGCATCAATATAAACCAATGAACAATAAATGCTATGTCCGCCCCGGTCCTTGGCGCGCTCCATAATTCCCAAGTATATTGCCATATTATGGGTGTTGGCCAAAGCACAAACAGTCGCTAACTCCCCCGCCTCTATTTGTATGGAATTACGGACGTAATGCCCATGAAGTTCCTTGTTCTCTTTTAAGTCCCATGAGGCACCATCGGTATAGGCCAACCAAAATGGATAGCCCGGTAGAAAAGCTTCGCCAAAAACCAATAGCTCCGTGCCATTTTTTGCTGCTTCTTCAATTGCAGCTTCAATTTTTTTGATGGTTTCGGTTTTGTTCAGCCAAACTGGGGCCAACTGGGCCATGCCCACTTGCAATATATTCTCCATAGGTGTTTTTGACGGACGAACCTTAGGTTCATTACTTCTTTATGCGATACGGTGCAATACGACATCAACATCTAGCAACAAGATACTGAAAACCCCGACAACGATGATAAATTTTAAGATGTTGTGCAGCCACACATAGTCTTTTTTGCGTTTTGCCTTCCACAGAAGGATTAAAAAAAGCACCAATAAAAGCATGCTTGCGATAAAAAAGAGGTACATATAGCCAATATCAAAATAGGTAATCAAAAAGTAGGATGGGATTAAGGTCAATACAATGAGAAAGCCAATGACCCGTTTGGACAACCGGATGCCATAGCGTATGGGCACCGTTCTGTAATTCTGCGCCAAATCCCCCTTGATATTTTCTAGATCCTTGATCATTTCCCGAACCAAAATGAGGAGAAAAAGAAAAAGGGCATGTACAAAAATGACCGTTTCAAAATTGCGGTAATAAACGAAAACCACAAAGAACGGGGCTATGGCAAGCGTTGCGGAAACCAAGTTGCCCAAAAAGGGAATTCGTTTAAGCTTGTGGGAATAAAACCAAATGCCAAAAATGTATAATGAAAAGAAGAGGACCGCCCTAAAGGAAATGTAACTCGCTGCAAATACGGAAAGGAAATTGAGTATAAAATAGGTCGTTAGTTTAAAACGCTGGCTTACCAGTCTATCCAACATACTTTTTGTTGGCTTATTGATAAGATCTTTCTCCGCATCATAAAAATTATTGATAATATAACCTGCAGCAATGACCAATGCCGACGCCGTTACGATTAAAAACAGGTTGGGGTCGAACAATACTCTTCTTAGGGGCAGATCAGGGGCTAAAATATAAATGGAAGCCAGATACTGGGCCAGGGTAATCATTAGGATATTATACCCACGCACTACAGAGAACAGACTCAACAACTTATAGAGCAGGAGCTTATTCTTTCTGCTGAGCATAACTAGTCCTAGAAGTTATAAACCACTTCCAATTGATGCCCTTGTAAGGATTTCTTTGCGCGTTCTATGTCTTCCGTAAAGCCCAAGATATACCCGCCGCCGCCGGAACCGCATAATTTTAGATAGTAGTCGTTAGTTTCGATCCCGCGCTTCCAAAGTTCGTGGAACTGTTTGGGGATCATGGGTTTAAAATGGTCAAAGACCACATGGGAAAGTTGCTTTACGTGGCCAAAAAGACCTTTAACATCGCCATTTAAAAAATGGTCCACGCAAGCATCCGTATGTTTGATAAACTTATCCTTGAGCATGTTACGGAACCCTTCTTGCTTCATCTGTTGCATAAAAATCTGGACCATGGGTGCCGTTTCCCCTGTCATCCCACTATCCAACAGAAATACCGCTCCTTTTCCCTTCTTATTTTGGGTAGGGAGACTGGTAGATTCTATATTGTCTTTGGAATTGATAAGGATTGGCAAACTCAAGTAGCTGTTCAAAGGATCCAAGCCTGAGGACTTTCCGTGGAAAAAAGATTCCATTTGTCCAAAAATGGTTTTTAACTTTAACAGTTTTTCCCGTGTTAGGTTCTCCAAGACCGTAATCTTGTCATCGGCATACTTGTCATAAATGGCTGCGACCAATGCCCCACTACTTCCAATACCGTAACCTTGCGGAATGGAACTATCAAAGTACATCCCTTGGTCCACATCATGGTTTAAAGAAGCCAAATCAAAACGCACCAAACCTTCTTTTTGGAGCGAAGCCAAGTGC
>CALEYA010000181.1 GCA_937926215.1 uncultured Croceitalea sp.
ATCATAGGTTTGTAGTAGAAGCCACCTTCGTTTCCAGTGTTTATTCCTAGGGCGTAACCTAAATCTCCACCTAGCTTGAATCCGTAGCTAGGATAGATTCGTAATGCTGCTGCAACAGGGACGTATTGAAAATTGTCAAACTCCGTAGTTACCGTCAAACCATTGGCAGACAAGGTTTGCTCTTCTCCAAAAGCGTTGTTAAACCCGGTAGCGAAACCCAAATCCAATTCTCTGGACAGCCCCCAAACATAAACTAGGTCAAGACCTAAACTAAAACTATAGGCCTCAGAAAAATCACCTTGAACAAGGCCTGCATTAAGACCAGCCCTAAAATTGGTGCGGTCTACTTGGGCATGTAACGAAATTGAAGTGAGTACAAGTACAATAAAAATGGATAGGGATTTCATAAGTTGTTTTGGTTTGGTTACCTGATAGTAACGTCCCAATTTTCATATTATGATGTGAATACCGCCCTCTTTTCATGCAAATCTTGATGGATTTGAGGCGGAGGCCCTAAAAATTCTACACGTATCTTTGAAGCATGAATTGGCAACAGGGGCTAAAAGATTATCTGGATTATCTTACCATAGAGCGCGGACTTTCTGAAAATACGGTAAAGAATTATGCCTGGGACCTACAGAAACTCATAGGCTTTCTAGAGCAACATTCAGTTACCCAGAACCCAACGGCAATTACTAAAGAAATCTTGCAACGGTTTGTCCATGACCTACCCAAAGCGGTAAATGCACGTTCACAAGCGCGTGTTATTTCGGGTTTAAAAGGATTTTTTAATTATTTGGTGCTGGAGGACTACAGGGAGGACAACCCCATGGATTTAATAGAATCCCCAAAAATTGGAAGAAAACTACCGGATACCCTGTCAACCGAAGAAATCAACCAACTGATAGCGGCCATCGATCTATCCAAACCGGAAGGAGAACGCAACAGGGCCATTTTGGAAACCCTGTATGGCTGTGGGCTTCGAGTTTCAGAATTGACCCATCTTAGGCTTTCCGATTTATTTTTTGACGAAGGGTTTATCAAAATCACTGGAAAGGGAGATAAGCAACGTTTTGTTCCTATAAGCAACATCAATGTCAAATACATCAATTGCTATGTCCATGAGGTTAGGGTCCATCAAAAGATAAGTGCGGGCTTTGAGGATATCGTTTTTTTGAACCGAAGGGGCAAACAATTGTCCCGAGCGATGATCTTTGAAATCATCAAAAGATTGGCCATAACCATAGGCTTACAAAAAAATATAAGCCCCCATACGTTTCGACATTCCTTTGCTACCCACCTTTTGGAAAATGGTGCGGATTTAAGGGCCATACAACAGATGCTAGGCCATGAGAGCATCACCACTACTGAAGTCTATATGCATGTGGATAGAAAGCATCTGGCACATGTGCTTACCAAGTACCATCCTAGGGAAAACTAAAAGAATTCACACCGACTTTATCAATGGTTTAAACAACAGTTTTCGTTTTTCAAAAGTGTAGGAATCGAAGGATTTTATTTTGATATCCCACCTCAAAACTGCCTAACTAAATCCTATATTTGCATTCAAAATTTACCCAAATGGAGACAACCCAAAGAAAATGGTGGAAAGAAGGTGTAGTATACCAAATTTATCCAAGGAGTTTTCAAGATACCAGTGGTAACGGAATTGGGGATATCAAAGGTATGACCCAAAGACTGGACTATATCCAAAGCTTAGGGGTAGATATTATTTGGCTGTGTCCCGTGTATGAATCCCCCAATGACGATAATGGGTATGACATTAGTGATTACAAAAGTATTATGGCGGAGTTTGGCACCATGGAAGATTTTGAGGCCTTGCTCTCCGGCATGAAATCACGAGGACTTAAATTGGTCATGGACCTTGTGGCCAACCATACCAGCGACGAACATCACTGGTTTAAAGAATCCAGAAAATCCAGGGATAATCCCTATCGCGATTATTACCACTGGTGGCCCGCAGAAAAAGGGACTCCCCCAAAGCGTTGGAGTTATTTTGATGTCGATGGCAATGCTTGGAAATACGATGAACAAACCGATGCTTATTATCTGCATTATTTCTCCGTAAAGCAACCCGACCTTAAATGGGAAAACCCAAAAGTGCGGCAAGAAATTTACGACATCCTTGAATTTTGGTTTGATAAGGGTGTGGATGGTTTTCGTATGGATGTCATCCCCTTTATCTCCAAGGATACCGATTACCCAGAACTCCCGGAAAAATATGAAGGGAATTTTATTCCGTTCTACTCCAACGGCCCGCGTTTGCATGAGTTTCTGCATGAAATGAACAAAGAGGTGCTGAGCAAATACGATATTATGACCGTGGGTGAAACTCCGGGTGTAGATATAGACCAAGCCTTAAAATTTGTGGATGAGGATCGTGAGGAACTTAATATGTTCTTTCATTTTGATTTGATGTCCCTGGATCGGGACGGCGATGAAGTCTTTTGGATGCGGGACGAACCCTGGAAACTCACCGAATTTAAAGAGATATTCTCCACCTGGGATGCCGTTTTTGCTGAAAAAGGATGGGGTAGCCTCTTTTTAAGCAATCATGATTTTCCCCGCAGTGTAAGCCGTTGGGGCAATGATTCCGAAGCCCATTGGCATAATTCCGCTACGATGCTGCACACCTTTCTATTGACCATGCGCGGCACCCCTTATTTTTATTTTGGGGATGAAATAGGGATGACCAATGCCTATTTTGATACTATTGATGCCTATAGGGATATCAATACGATCAACAGATATGCCTTGTTGCAGCAAGAAGGAATAGCGTTGGAAGACTTTTTGGAAAATGAAAAAGACGCTGCGCGCGACAATGCGCGTACACCTATGCAATGGGATAACGACAAGAATGCAAGTTTTACAAGTAGCAATCCTTGGATAGCCGTCAATCCAAACCATAAAACCGGAGTAAACGTAGCAGATCAGGAGCAAGACAAGGATTCCGTTTTGAATTATTTTAGGCAAATGGTCAAAATCCGAAAGTCCAATCTGGGACTGGTGTACGGGGCGTATCAATTGCTTTTGCCGGATAATGAGCAAGTCTATGCCTATACACGTACCGATGAAAATGAAAGCTATCTTATTTTATTAAGCTTTTCTATAGACGAGGCCCAGGTAACCATAAGTACCATTGAATTTGAAAAGCTCAGCCTTTTAATTTCCAATGACGAAGCAGAAGAAGAAAAAACAGATTCGAATTTTGTTTTGAAGCCTTATCAAGCATCGGTCTATAAAATCTTGTAGGAAGTCTAAGCAGATTCCTTCTTATAAGGTCT
>CALEYA010000182.1 GCA_937926215.1 uncultured Croceitalea sp.
GTCGGTTCCTTCTTGAAATACCGAACCTGCCGTTGGTGCGGTAAAAACAAGGGTAGGTGCCTGATTGGGCTTCTGTTCAACGGTAATGGAAATCGTAGTCTGTTCCATGTCCCCGTCATTGTCGGTAGCCACCGCCAGAAGGGTGTAGGTGCCGGGTGCCATATTTGTCAACAAGGCATCGTTCTGTGCGGGAAGTCCCCATTCGTAACTTCCGGAGCGTATTTCCCTTACCAATTGACCATCCAATGATAAACTCACCGAAGCAATGGTTCCATCGGTATCCGAGGCATCAACAGAAACAAACAAGTCGGTTCCTTCTTGAAATACCGAACCTGCCGTTGGTGCGGTAAAACTTAGGTCCGGTGGTTGGTTTGGTAATGCACCTTGTACCTCTACCTCTGCGAGTGCTACCAAACCCGAACCGTTATGTCGTAACATAACAAATCTACCTTGGGAATTTAGATTTGAAAAGCTATTGATATCCAGTACGTCAAGATCTCCAATTTTAGTGTAATCAGCGGGGTCGGTACTGTCCGTGTTTCCAACATAAAGTGATATACCGGAAATTCTATCCTGACAACAATCCGTTCTATTATAAATATTAATGGCAGTGATGTCGTAGGTGTCTTGCAAATCAACACGCCACCAAGGGTTAGCTTCATTTAATGTGTGGGATGTAGAACCTGCATTATATACCCCATTATAGTTACCATCTACAGCTCTTTCCGGAACGCCACCAAAACCCGTAGAAGATTGTGATACCCGTTTACCTTTTGCAATGTGGTTGAGTAAGGTTGATGCTTGCTTTATGAATAGCTCCTTTGAACAACCAAATTGATTGGTAATAGTGTATGTACCATCCATAGCTGAAGAATAACTGTCGATGGTAAAATCTCCATTAACAACACTCCCATCCGGTCTGGTTACCGTATAGGTATTCGTGTCCGGAAAACCACTTATCGTAACGCGTTGTCCTTGGCGAACGGTAGCAATATCTGTACCTTCTACGCGGGTACCATCCACAAAATATTCCGTAATGGTCTCCGCACCATTTTCACAACTGGTAGTAGTGGTTGCCGTAAAACTGGCCCAATTACTGTGAATACCTTCTCCTCTGTTCATTAATTTTATGTACAGGCTATTGTCTCCTGCCGTAAAATAGGTATCCACTTTTGCAGCCCTAAGATCGCTGATGTTGTTTACCCTAGCGAAATCTATTCGAGTAGCGTCGTTTTGAGGTTTGATATTATTTGCCTGATCTACGAATTTTAAAACCACCCCTACGGAGTTGGAAGGCATTGACCATTGGTGTAGGGAGAGTACCAAATTATTCGTATTTGGGTCAAAACCGTCAGGAAAACTAACCGCATATTCATTTTCATAGCGTAAACTGATCCTTCTTTGGTTAAACGAACTGATGGTGCTAAAAGATTTAGTTACGCCTTGCGGGGAGGTAAAAAACATTCTAGGAATCGAATTTTCCAGTGTTGGGTCACTTGTGGTCGGCGTTTCTAGGTTCATAAACCGTTGGGTTGAGACCATAGCCTTGAACTGATTGGTATCATCGGTTTTCTTGTCTCCTAAGCTTGGATTAAAGGTCCAATTATTGGCTGCAATAAAAGAATATCCAGCTCCCCCGCCATAAGGGGTGGTCAACGTACCATCCCTATCATAAACGTCCCTAATATTATTAAAACCTTGAACTTGGATGCTATTCATCTTTATATAGGACCCATCGTTCTCATAGGTCAACCCGCCGACTTCAGCACCAGAACGTATTCTGTTCCCACCGCCTTGTGCAACAAAAAACCTACCGTCAACACCAGCGATATGGCTATCCTCTATAATAGTATTACCATGATATAGGGCCAATCCAGTGACCTCTTCAGTAGTTGTATTTAAATTTCCTCTACTTCTTACGACCAATAGTCCATCTTTTATTAGATTAGGGTCGGAGTCCCAGCTAAAGAAATTATTGTCAGCTGCTTTGAAATTTTTAAAGATGTGTCTTACGTTAGACACTAAAGGATAAAGTCCGATTTTAGTCGTATAAATCGTAAGATTGTTATATACAGGGTCTATATCCCCAAACATACGCTCATTTTCGCCGAATGGGCCTTCTTCTCCATTCTCAGCACCTGCCCCTTGGATTGCAACAACAAAACCTGTGGTGCTGGAATGCACGGTATTATGGTCAAATGTTCCCAAAGGTGTTTCCCTAGGCCTAAAATTACTGTAGTCCGCAAAGTTTGATGAAGCACCCCTGGGTCTTGCAGGTTGTGCAAACCAAATACCGCTTCCTTCCGAACCTGCTACAACGTTCCCTACATACGTATTGCCAGCATTTGCAATCCAAAAAGCGGAAGTAGTGCGGGACCTATCCTGGCGATCAAAGAACCGGTCTGTTTCATCCACTACAAAGGCAGCCGCACCGGGCCTATCGTTGTCGGGATGCACCCGGTGTATGGAAAAAGCAATATTGTTTAAAAATGTGTTGTTAAGTTCTACCCCGTCTTCGGTAAAAAAACCATGTCCGTGGATGTCATGGGCAACGATACCTTCCACCAAAACATTATCCGTAGTATGTACTACAACGGCACGATTATTACTATTGGTAATACTTGAATTTTTGAATACATCTCCGTTACGATCACGCGCTATATGCCAATGGAACGGGTAGCGCCCCAAACGTCCTGCTTGCCCCATTAAATCAAGCTGAATACCGTCTACGGTAATTTGTCCTGCGGTAGGCATAATCATCACATGGCCGCCAACACCATTTGCCGCTTTACCATCGCTTTGTAACTGTAGTCTGTTCCTATTACCAAGGAAGGTATCCGTATCCTGGGTTTCAGTCCCCCGGACCATTACATTTCTGCTTAACAAAGCTACCTCTGCCCTTAAGTCAATTGATCTGGGACCGCCTTTTATAGGAATACTTAAAGGGTCTAAGTTTTGACCGTAAGTTTCAATTTCCCCATAATGTTTAAAGTCCAATGGCCTATCCAGCGTAAAACGGGTAGTTACACCAAGATTTTGCACTGCCGTTATCGTACGTACATCTTCATCAGTATAGGTAGTTGAACTACTTGCAATTACGATTTCGTCACCGACTTCCCAGTTCACCTCCCCATCAGTATTTGCAGAGAATACATTGTCAAAATTTCGGTCAATAATGTTTTCTACGGTAATGGTATTGTCTCCTGCATTGGCAGTTTGCGAAAGTTTGGTGAAGCTTAACTTTTCAGCTCCGAAGAATTGCAGGCGTCCTCCTCCTGCGGCCATTAAAAACCCATTATTATTCTTAATGTCCATTGTCATTCCGTTTGCCATTGGCACGGTTTGATCGGCATTTGGGTCGGTTCCGGTTAAGTTTAAGGTAAACTTGCTTTGGTCAAAACGGTCTTGAGCAGTTCCTATTTGAAACACCCCCCCACTATTGACGTGAACCCAGTTTGCACTTAGGGACTTACTGGTCGCACCATTTTCGGTTACGTTAAGGGTTCCATGTACTACTACATCGCGGGCAATATGATCTTCAGTAATAGTGACTATGGTGTTCTTACCAATAATTGCAGTTTGGGTCTGGTCCGGTATTCCATTGGACCAAATCGAACTCTCGTTCCAGTTCCCAGAGGTTATTGTTGTCGTCTCTTGGGATATCGCAATGCAAACATTTAGGCATGCGAAAAGATATAGGTAATACTTTAACATAATTTGGGGGAGTTAATGGTTTCTCTTTAATATCGGTAAAGATACGATTAGACGCTGCTAAATCACCATATTCTCGACCACTGGTGGTTAATCGACCATTATCCTACATCAATTACAATAGGGCCTTACAATTGCTAAAGGTTTTTTAGAAAACAAGCTGAAAAAAGAGCGATTTTTCTGAAAATTGAAAAGTCTGAACGAGTTCAACTACAAAAGAAAAAGTAATGAAACCAATAAAAGTCCTGTAAATCCAAGAATCGTTGTCATCATCGTCCAAGACCTAAATGTTTGTTTCTCCGTAATTCCCAGATATTGGCCAACCAACCAAAACCCGCTATCGTTTACATGGGAGAATATGCTTGCCCCAGAGGCAATGGCAATGACCACACAGGCGAGCTGCATGGCACCCAAACCTGCGGAAGCCAAAAGTGGGGCCACCAAACCTGCAGCTGTAATCATCGCGACCGTAGAAGAACCTTGAACGACCCTTACGATAGCCGCACTCACAAAGGCGAAGGCCAAAACGGGAAAGCCCACATTGCTTAAGGATGTAGCCAACAGTTCCCCGGCACCTGTATTGGTCAATACTTGCTTAAAAACCCCGCCTGCACCGGTAAGCAAAATTATGGTTCCCGCAGGAGCAAGGGATTTCCCTGTAATTTTGAACAACTCATCCTTAGAATACCCTCTTCGGATTCCAAAAAAATACCAGGCTAAAAAATTGGCGATCAAAAGGGCCGCGAAAGGATGGCCCAACAGGGCAACCACGTTTAAAAACGTGTCGTAATCCTCACCTAGATTTAGGGTGGATATCACCGTATTCAAAAGTATTAGGAAAATGGGGACAACGATGATGCCTAGCGTTAGCCCAATAGGGGGCAATTCCACTTCGTTTTCAGAAGCTATTTCACTTGGTGCCTCGATATGGATTTTTTTAGCGATGTATTTTCCAAAAAGCAAACCACTTACCAAGGCGGTGGGAATGCCTACAATGAACCCCACCAGAATTACCCACCCCAAATCTGCCCCAACAATATCCGCAACGGCTATGGGTCCTGGGGTTGGAGGAATAAAAGCGTGTGTTATAGCCAAGCCCGCCAATAACGGAATGGCGTATAACAACAATGATTTTCCCGTTTTACGCTGCAAGGCGTATATCATGGGAACCAAAATGATAAAGGCCACATCAAAAAAAACGGGAATGGCAATAAGAAAACCAGAGATGACCATTGCAGCCGGGGACCGTTGGATCCCAAATTTCGATATCATAAAATTGGCGATGGTTTTTGCACCACCGGAAGTTTCCAAAACAGCACCAAACATGGCGCCTAGACCAACAACGGTAGCCACAAAACCTAGGGTGTTGCCCATGCCGTCCTTTACGGTGTCCATAATTTGGATGGCATCCAAACCGGCAATAAGCCCAACGGTTATACTACCTACCAATAAAGCAATAAAGGCATTGATCTTAAATCTAAGGATTAAAGTCAATAGCACTGCTATCCCCAGTACAACGGCCAAAATGAGTCTGATCTCTATCATGTGATGTGATTTTTGATTATTTCAAGGATTTCGTTCGGTGTGTGGGTAATGGAGACGACCAGCGCATCTTTTGGAGGCTCCAAGGTGTCAAATTGGGACTGTAACAGTTCCCTGGGCATAAAATGTCCTTTCCGTTGGGAGAGCCTTGCAAAAACCTCATTGAAAGATCCTTTTAAATAGATGAACATCGTTTCCGCTTCCAGGGCTTGGGTCAATAGCTTACGATACTGCGCCTTAAGTGCGGAACAGGCAATTACAGCGCCCTTTACTTTATGGGTGTGGGCAAGTTTGTTCAGTTCTTGTAGCCACCCTTTTCGATCATCATCATTTAATGGATGGCCAGAAGCCATCTTTGCGATATTATGCTCCGAATGATAGTCGTCACCATCAAAAAAGGGAATTTCAAGGGTTTTGGCCAAAAGCTTGCCAATGGTACTTTTACCGGTGCCCGATACTCCCATAACAAAATAAACCTGTTTTTTCACCTATTATTCTTGTGCTTCATATTCGTTCAGGGCTTGTATGACCTCCGGAAATTTTACACTATGTCTAAACCATAGCACATCATCCCGTTTGCGATACCAAGTAAGTTGTCTTTTGGCGAACCTACGGGTGTTTTTCTTGATTTCCTTTACAGCTTCCTGCAATTCCATTTCACCATCCAAATAGGCAAAAAGTTCTTTATAGCCCACGGTTTGCAAGGCATTCAGTCTTTTGTATTTGTGCAATTTGGTCACTTCCTCCAGCAAACCGCGCTTCATCATAACATCAACCCTTCTTTCAATTCTTGCATAAACCAACTCCCGCACGCCGGTAAGGCCGATATATATGGTTTTAAAAGGTCTTTCTTTTTTTTGCTGCGATAAAAAAGAGGAATACGGCTTTCCGCTACCTACACAAATTTCGAGGGCACGAATGACACGTTGCGGATTGGATAAATCTACGTTGTCGTAATGGATGGGGTCCAGTTTTTTTAGTTGTCGCTGTAGGGGTAGGATGCCTTTTTTCTCGTATGCCTCTAGTAAGCGTTCCCTAACGAAAGGTGGAATATTAGGAAAATCGTCCAAGCCGTTGACCACGGCATCCACATAAAGTCCACTGCCTCCCACGAGCACCACGGTATCATGTTTGGTGAACAAACGATCCAACAGTCTTATGGCATCCCGTTCATAATCCCCAACGGAATACGGATCTTTAATACTGATATGTTGAATAAAATGATGCCGTGCAATGGCCAGTTCCTCCATTTCCGGCACTGCGGTACCAATACGCATTTCTTTGTAAAATTGTCTGGAATCCGCGGAAAGGATTTCCGTATTGTAATGCAATGCCAAGAGTATGGCAAGTTCTGTCTTACCAATGGCCGTTGGTCCTATTACCGCGAGTAAGGTCTTAGTTTTCATAATATATCACCACAACTATAACAATGTTTGGCATTATCCCTATGGCCTTCGGAAGCACAGCTGGGACAGGCTTGGGTATTGGTATGGACAATGTCCCGGCCGGGAACCTTGTTTTGTCCGGATTTAGAAAATTCTACGGTGACTATTCCTGTAGGTACGGCAATAATTCCATAACCGAGGACCATAATGATGGTAGCTATAAACTGCCCTAAATTGGTCTGCGGGGCTATATCCCCATAGCCTACGGTCGTAAGCGTTACTATGGTCCAGTAGATACTTCTGGGAATACTTGTAAAACCGGCCTCATCACTTTCAATGAGATACATAAGGGTTCCCATAATTACGGATAGAATGAGTACCACGTAAATAAAAACTGCAATTTTAGCCCTGCTTGCCTTAAGTGCGGCCCCAAGTTGGGATGCCTCACCCAAGAATTTTACCAGTTTTAAAATACGGAAAATACGAAGTAGTCGAAACGCCCTAACGGCCAATAATACTTGTGAACCGGCAAAAATATAGGACAGGTATAGCGGAATGGTGGATATCAAATCAATTATCCCATAAAAACTAAAGACATATTTAAGCGGTTTCTTGATGCTTATGATCCTCGCAATGTATTCCAAGGTAAAGAAAATGGTTACTACCCATTCCAGACCTAACAGAATGCGGTGGTATCCCAAATCGATTTCCTTTACACTTTCCAACATCACCAGTATGACACTGACAATAATCAATACGGACAGCGTTACATCAAAAAACTTACCCATTGGGGTGTCCGCTTCATAAATAATCTCATGAAGCCGATGCCTCCAACCGGAATGGATCTTATGCTCTTTCAAGAAACGGGATTTAGCGGTAGTTTTTTAATACGGTTGTTCTTTCTTAGGTACGATTCGATGATATACGTTGTACCGGAATCGCTTTGCATTTTGGTCAATAAGTTTTCTAATATAGGCATATTATTTAGTTGATGGTTCAACTCTATAAAACCTGTACCCTGCAATTCCCCTTTTTTAATAAGAATAATACTCTGCTCCCCCAATTCCCGACCGCGGTCCAAAAGGGCCACATTTCTATGGTCGATGCTGTATTTATCAAAAGCTTGGGCGACCCTTTTTTGCCTTTCTGCCTCGTCAAGCGTTGTATCCAATTCAAATTCTTCCGTTAGTTTTTTTAGAAAGGTAGCCCCGGATTTAAGGGTTGAAAAACTGCTGAGCCTATTACTTTGTCCGTTGGATTTTTCCAAACTAAAATCCAATTTTTCATTCGCGTCATGCGTTAGATAGATACCGTACCTAAACCCCTTTGCAATGCGTTGGTTGTACTTTGGAATGTTCCGTTTTTTCTCGTGATGTTCTTTTAAAAGGGAAGCCAATTCACTTCCTGTTTTTTCAAAAGTAACTTTCTTGGTTTCTTTTTGGAGTTTACGTGCCAGTTCACCAACATTGGTAAAATGTTGGTTGACCCGCTTTTTTATGTTTTTGGTTGCCCCCAGAAAAATAATGTCCCCGTCTTTATTGTGCATGTAATAGAGTCCGGTTTCCGTGGGTAGGCTTTCCACAATATCCAATTGGGTAGGGGAGAGCTCCCCTTCGGTTTCCGCGCGCACAACGGCCGTTATGATTTCTTTTCCGGAATCCTTAGCGAGTAACAGTTTGAACAGTTTTAAGGTAGCTAAGGCGTCCCCATTGGCACGATGCCTATCTGAAACCGGAATCCCCAAAGAGCGCACTAATTTTCCCAAACTATGCGATTCCGCATCCGGAATCAATTTTTTGGAAAGTTCCACGGTGCAAAGGGTCTTTCTTTTAAAATCGTAACCCAATCGTCTAAATTCCGTGCGTAGGATCCGATAATCAAACTGCGCATTATGGGCTACTATGGTGGCGTTATCGGTGATTTCCACAATGCGTTTGGCCACTTCGTGAAACTTGGGTGCGGAACGTAACATTTTATTGTTGATTCCCGTAAGCTTGGCTACAAAGGGCTGTACTTCCCGCTCTGGGTTAATGAGCCCTATGAACTGATCGACTACTTTATGGCCATCGAACCGATGTATGGCAATCTCCATGATGCCCTCTTCATTGTACTTTCCACCAGTACTTTCAATATCCAATACAGCGTACATCAGAACCTTTACTATTTAATAATTACGTGCCCCAAAGATACTACTTCCAATACGTACCATGGTGCTACCTTCTTCAATGGCGAGTTGGTAATCACCACTCATCCCCATGGATAGTACGGAGATTTTGGGCAGTTGCCCCTTTAGTGCATCAAAAGTAGCTTTTAAGGATTTGAACTCCTTTTTAATTTGTTCTTGGTCATCCGTAAAGGTGGCCATTCCCATCAGCCCTTGTATAACTATGTTTTGGAGGGATTTAAATTCATCGGAGGCTACTAAATCCTGAAGTTCCTCTGTGTCCAAACCAAATTTGGTGCTTTCTTCCGCAATATGCATTTGCAGTAAACAAGGGATTATCCTATCGTGGTTTTTACCTTGTTTATCGATTTCCTTCAATAAACGGAAACTATCTACCCCATGGATCAACGAAACATAGGGGGCCATATATTTTACCTTGTTGCGTTGTACATGCCCGATCATATGCCATTCTATGTCCTTGGGTAAAACTTCCCATTTTTGGGTCATTTCTTGCACTTTGTTCTCTCCAAAAACGCGTTGTCCGGCATCGTAAGCCACTTTTAAATCCTCAACTGGTTTGGTTTTGGATACGGCAACTAGGGTGACTTCCTCTGGGATGTTTTCTTGGATATCTGCTAAATTCTTGGGAATACTCATAAATGCTTTGGGTTTAGAATTGGTACATAGCCAATCCGCTTCGCAACTTAGGTTCAATATAGGTGCTCTTTGGGGGCATGACCAGTTTGGCATCCGCAATGCGTTTTATTTCGTCAATGGTAATGGGAACCAAACCAAAACCGACTTTAAACTCCCCTTGATCAATACTTTCTTTCATGCTAATCAAGTTGTATTTCCCGTACCCATAGGCAATGCGCTTGTCATTGCGAAGGTCCGTAATGCCCAAAAGGGGTTCCAGAATAGTTTGATACAGTATCTGGGTGTCCAATTTACTGAGTTCATCGGTAAATTCATACACTTTTTTGCGGAGGTAAAGGGAATAGAAATCCCCATCCAAATACATGCTAAAGTGATGCTTTTTGGTTGGTTTGTAGATGTCCCCTTCCTTCTTTTCTATTCTAAAATTGGTGTCGAGCCCAATTAAAAAAGCTTCTTTGGACAATCCGTTTAAATCTTTCACCATTCTGTTGAACCCATAGATTTTTACTTCGGATTCCGGAATGAGGTAGGACATAAAATAATTATAGGGCTCGTCACCGCTATGTTCTTTATTTGTCCCCTCCAATTCTTTGGACAACAGATTGGATGATGCACTACGATGGTGCCCATCTGCGATATAAAGGGCATTAAAGTCTTTAAAATGCTCTTCTAACTGTGTGATGCTCTGTTGATCGTCAATTTTCCAAAGGGTATGCCTAACCTTATCCGTAGTGGTAAAGTCATATAGAGGGAGTTCTACCATTTTATCAGCTAACAAAGCCTTCACGGCCTCATTATCTTCATAGGTCATGAGTACCGGCTCTGCGTTAAAACCCACGGTTTTAAGGTAGTTGGAAAATAAGACCTCCCTTTTTTCAAGGGTGTCCTCATGCTTTTTGATGATATCTTTACGGTAATCGGTAACACTGGTGGCACAAAACAGTCCCAAGCTGGTAAAATTTTGTTTTCCAATTTGATAGAGATAGAAACAAGGTTCCTTATCCTGAATAAAAGTACCATCCTCCAAAAATTCCAAGTAACGGTTACGGACCAATTTAAAGCGTTCTTTTCCCGATATATGTTGATGGAACTTAAACCCCGGATTGATAATATGCAGGAACGAAAACGGATTGTACGCCAAAATAGCGTTCAGCTCCTCTTTTTGGTATTCCTCGTAGGATTTTGAGGCTACCAAGGCAGCTTTATCAACTGCGGGCCTAACCGCTTTAAATGGTTTTATGGTCGCCATTACCTGTCAAATTGGGCGGATACGGTTTCTGCTTTTCTAGAAGCGGAATAATCGTAAAAACCTTCCCCGGATTTTACACCTAGTTTTCCGGCCATAACCATATTGACCAATAATGGACAGGGTGCGTATTTTGGGTTTTTAAAACCGTCATACATCACCTTTAAAATGGAAAGACAAACGTCCAACCCAATAAAATCGGCCAGTTGTAAGGGTCCCATAGGGTGGGCCATGCCCAGTTTCATCACTTCATCTATTTCTTTGACCCCGGCTACGCCGTTGTATAAAGTTTCTATGGATTCATTGATCATGGGCATCAGTATCCTATTGGCCACAAAACCGGGATAATCATTGACCTCGGTAGGTGTTTTACCCAATTTTGTTGAAAGCTCCATAATCGTCCGCGTTACTTCATCGCTCGTGCTATATCCGCGGATGATTTCAACCAGTTTCATAATAGGGACCGGGTTCATAAAGTGCATGCCAATTACTTTCTCTGGGCGATCCGTTGCCGCTCCAATCTGTGTTATGGATATGGAGGACGTGTTTGTGGCTAAAATGGTTTTCCCTTCGCAAAGCCCGTCCAAATCCTTAAATATGGAGAGTTTGATATCCAGATTTTCGGTGGCCGCTTCGATTACCAAATCCCTATTGGCAACACCATCCTTGAGCGACGTAAATGTGGTAATGTTGTTTAAGGTTTCTTCTTTGTCGGTAATGGAGATGCGCTCTTTGGCTACCATTCTGTCCAAGTTTTTGGCAATGGTCGCCACACCTTTTTCCAAAGAGGCTTCGGAAATATCAATAAGATGTACATCGTACCCTTTTTGGGCAAATACATGGGCAATACCATTCCCCATGGTGCCCGCACCTATAACTGCTATATGTTGCATACTATCGTGTTTATTATTCTTTAAAGGCCGCAATAATTTGTAGGGCGACCCGCAATGCGTTGGTACCTTGTTCCAAGCTGACTATAGGCGTTGTATTTTGGGTGATGGCATCCGCAAAGGTCTCCAATTCGTCCAAAATGGCATTATTGCCCGCTATTTCAGGATTTTCAAAGTAAATCTGTTTTTTAACGCCTTCCGCATTCTGGAGGACCATGTCAAAATCGCCAGGTTGCTCTGGGGCGTCCTTCATTTTAACGACTTCTACCTTTTTTTCCAAAAAATCCACGGAGATATAAGCGTCCTTCTGAAAAAAGCGGGATTTGCGCATGTTCTTAAGGGAAATACGACTTGCCGTAAGATTGGCCACACAGCCGTTTTTGAATTGTATCCTTGCGTTGGCGATATCCGGCGAATTGCTAATGACGGAGACCCCACTGGCGTTTATCCGTTCTACCGGGGAGTTTACCACGCTAAGGATAGCATCGATATCATGGATCATTAAATCCAACACTACCGGAACGTCCGTTCCCCTTGGGTTAAACTCGGCCAATCTATGGGTCTCTATGAACATAGGATCGGCAATTTTATCGCTAACCGCGGTAAATGCAGGATTAAACCGTTCTACATGCCCCACCTGGCCTTTTACCTTATTTTTCTTTTCAAGCTCCAAAAGATGCTCCGCTTCTTCTAAAGTATTGGTAATGGGTTTTTCTATGAAAATGTGCTTGCCCAATTCCATGGCCTTTTTTGCACAGTCATAGTGGGAAAGGGTAGGGGTTACAATATCGATGACGTCCGCTGCGGCAATCAAAGTGTTGATATTGTCGTAATAGGTGTAACCAAACTCTTGGGCTACCTTCTTTGCATTGATTTCATCTGCATCATAAAACCCTATTAATTCGTACTTTTCGGATTGATGGAGCAATCTTAAATGGATTTTACCCAAGTGACCTGCGCCTAAAACACCTACTTTTAGCATGGTTTGATATTTCTTCAAAAATACGCATTACGCAAGAAATTGTCTTTGCCCAATAGGCCAACTTTAGGAAGAACTTTTTATTTTCGTGAACCAATCAAACAGATGCAAGATACTTTAAAACATAGGGGCTTACGAAACAAACTTGCGGAAATCGTTGCTGATCAAGGCATTACGGATCTAAAGGTGTTGGATGCCATCAAAAGCGTTCCCAGACACCTTTTTTTGGATAGTAGTTTTGAGGCACACGCGTATCAAGACAAAGCATTTCCTATTGGCGCGGAACAGACCATTTCGCAACCCTATACGGTGGCTTTTCAAACGCAATTATTGCAGGTCAAGCCGCAAGACAAGATATTGGAGATTGGCACAGGTAGTGGTTACCAAACAGCGGTGTTGTTGGGTCTAAGGGCTACGGTATACACTATTGAGCGGCAACAGGAGTTGTTCAAAAAAACGAAGTTGTTTTTTGGAAAAATGGGATATCGACCTAAGAAAATGATTTTTGGTGATGGTTATAAAGGGCTTCCAAACGAAGCACCTTTTCAAGGAATAATCGTTACCGCAGGGGCACCCATGGTGCCAAAACCTTTATTGGCGCAGCTCGCCATTGGAGGCCGATTGGTGATTCCCGTAGGGGAAACGGAACAGGTAATGACGCTTTTTATCAGAAAGTCTGAAAAGGAATTTGAAAAGAAAGAGTTTGGTAATTTTAAGTTTGTCCCGTTATTGGAGAACAAAAATTGATCGGATTTGCAAAGCACTAATTGTTGAAACTTTTCTTTATGCGCGATAGGTCGCGTTTGTTGTCCCTATCCTTTATGGTGTCCCTTTTGTCATAAAGTTTTTTCCCTTTGGCCAAGGCTACATTTATTTTGGCAAGTCCGCGATCGTTCAAAAAAAGATTTAGGGGTATGATGGTCAAGCCAGAAGTGGTTACCTCTTTCCTTAATTTCTTCAACTCCCTTTTGTTGAGCAATAACTTACGTTCTGCTTTGGGTTTGTGGTTATAATGACCTCCATAGCTGTATTCATCAATCTGCATGTTGACAACAAAAAGTTCCCCGGCATCATTGAATTCACAAAAACTTTGGGATAGGGAGGCCTTGCCCAGGCGGATGGATTTTATTTCCGTTCCCCCAAGGACGATTCCTGCCGTGTATTTGTCCAAAATCTCATAGTCGAACTTGGCCCTTCTGTTCTTTATATTGATATTGTTCTGCATGCTGGGCAAAAATAACCCGAATTCCCCAGATTGTAATAATTCTTGTAATATTGCCAGTGAAAACGAAGCAGGTCCATGAGAAAAATCGCCATTCTTTTAGCAATTGTCCTTTGCTACCAATGCACGCCTAAAAAAAAGCCGTTAACGGCTCAAGAAATAGCTGATAAAGCCATTTCGGTAAGTGGGGGAAGTCTGCATAAGACAAAGATGGTTTCTTTTGATTTTAGGGATAAACATTATACTTCACAACCGGAGAACGGTAAAAAAGTGCTTACCAGGACTTTTGTAGCGGACAGCGTAACGATTTTGGATGTTAAAAGGGGCAATGCCTTTCAAAGAACCCTAAACGATAGCGTGATCAGCCTGCCGGATACTTTGGTGAGCAAATATGCCAATGCGGTCAATTCCGTTCATTATTTTGCAAGATTACCCTTTGGGCTTAATGACCCCGCCGTACATAAAACGCTCATGGATACGGTGAGTATCAAAGACAAGAATTACTATCAACTTGAAATTACTTTTGATCAAGAAAATGGAGGAAAAGATTTTGACGATACGTACTACTATTGGTTCAATGCACAGACATTTAAGCTGGATTACTTAGCCTATAAGTTCAATGTAGATGGTGGTGGAATCCGTTTTAGGGAAGCTTATAATGAACGCTACTTGGAAGGCATACGTTTTGTGGATTACAACAATTACAAACCGCAAGCACCAGATTCCGATTTCCAGACCGTTGCCGGCCAGTTTGAAAGTGGAAACTTGGAACTGTTGTCAAAAATTGAGCTTAAAAATATTAAAGTGGAGTAATACTATTCTATCTGCAACCGAATATCCGTTGGAACACCATTAATAAAACGCACGATAAAGAGGCTTGCATTGTCATCGTCCTCCATCTGCCCATATTTTTCTTCACCTAACAGTTTATTTACAAAATCTGGAGTGGTATTGCTGTGGCCTACCACCAAGACGTTGCCCCCTTCATTAGCTGCAATAAAGGCCGCAATATCCATATCACTAGGGTCGTAATATTGTATTTCTATGGAATTTTTAACCGCTGCGGGTCCCGCAGTCATGCTTGTACGTTCAAAATTGGTGGAATAAATGGCGGTCAAATCTACCTTGTCCAAAACTTCTGCCCAACCTATGGCACGGCCAAGGCCATCTTGATTCAATTCCGGATTGCTATTGGAAGGGTCCGTTCTGTCTTTTTCGGCATGCCGTATCAAATAAAAGGTTGAAACGCTCGCTTCCCCAGTTTCTTCATTAGCGGCTTCCTCACCTTTACATCCAAATAACACTACAACCAAGCTAAGAGCAAGGATGGAGCGCAAGAAAAAGGTAGGTTTTTGGTAGTTTGTTTTGCTCATGTCTCTAGTTTGAGTTGGACTAAAAGTAGTATTAAATTTTGTAATTCTAGACCAAAGTCCTCGGTGAACTCCTTTTAATAGTACGTTTTTTCAAGGGAATTATTGTTCTAAATTTTAATCTTATAAGGGCTTAGTAGCAAGAAGGACCGCTAAAGGACAAAAGCCTTTGCAATCCGCAATACGACACTAACATGGAATTATTCAAAACCATAGCACAGGGTAAAACCTTTTTGAACGGATTATTGCCACTGTCAAAGACATAATGCGTTCCGTTGGGCCACTAAATTAAAATTCAGTTTCGTATAAATACCTCTCTGGCTTGCCCCCAGCTGGTTTACTTCTTTATCTCCCTGTCAATGAGTTGGTCCAGATAGGCAACCGTATTCATTAAGTACTTCCTATCCCTGGTCATGGTTCCCATGGCCGCCGCGCCGGTGAGTATGGTATAAAGTTGCTTGGCAAATTGGAGTGGGGGTACGGGGATTTTCATCTCACCGTTGTTTATCCCATTTTCCAATACCAACGCTATTTTTCCTTCAACTTCCCTTATGGTCTCCTTATTGGCAGCGGCCAGTAGGGTATTGTTGTTTTGTGCATCCACACCCGTGTTTATAATGGGGCAACCTCCCATTTCCATAGTGAAAACATCATATTGGCGGTAAAAGCTTAGTAGACTTCCGATCTTTGTTAATGAAGTTCCTTCTACACCTAAAACCGAATCGATTTTAGCCAATAATAAGTTCCTATTGTATTCAAAGGCGGCCAAGGCCAACGCTTCCTTGTTTTCGAAATTTCCGTAAAGCGCACCCTTGGTAAGTCCCGTAGCCTCAGTTAAATGGCTCATACTGGTGCCTACGTATCCATATTTGTTAAAAATAGGCGCTACCGTCTCTATGATATACTTAGTGGTTCTTTCTGCTTTGGTAGTCATGATAGCGTTAGGTTTTGCGCTAAGATAAAAAAATATATACTGTCTGGTATGGAAAAGGCACCAGATATAGGTGCCTTTTTTAAGATGTTTTTACTGGAATTACCTAATATTCAAGTCCGAATACGACTACTGGTGTGCAGGTTTTCTTAGGTTTATATCCTGATAAAATTACGTACTATCTCCCCGAAGCCAGGTTCAAACGATTGCCCTTTAGCTTGTCAGGAGTTGTTTACTTTACCAATTCATTTTGGTTTCTAAAAACCAAGGCATTATTAAAGGAGTCCAGTAGAATAATGCTGTCCCCTTTGATCTTGCCTGCCAACAATTCTTTGGACAGTTTGTTAAGGACCTCCTTTTGGATGAGCCTTTTGATGGGACGTGCGCCATATTGTGGGTCAAACCCTTTTAATGCCAAATAGGTAATGGCTTCTTCCGTAGCATCTAAAGTAATGTGCTGTTTCAACAACATACTTTTAAGTTGCTTTAATTGAATGCCGACCACTTTTTTGATAGCCGCCTTGTCCAATGGGGTAAACATGATGATATCATCAATCCGGTTTAAGAATTCTGGACGAATGGTTTTGCGTAACAACCCTAGAACATCCACCCGTGCAGCTTCGGTTGCACTATTAACATCGGTATTGTTTTCAAAATGTTCTTGTATAAGTCCGCTACCTAGATTACTGGTCATGATAATGATACAGTTCTTGAAATCTGCAATGCGTCCTTTATTGTCCGTTAATCGTCCTTCGTCCAAAACCTGAAGCAGGATATTGAAGGTATCCGGATGGGCTTTTTCAATTTCGTCCAAAAGAACCACGGAATACGGTTTCCTTCGTACGGCTTCCGTTAATTGTCCGCCTTCATCATAACCTACATAGCCTGGAGGTGCACCTACCAATCTGCTCACGGCATGTCGTTCTTGGTACTCACTCATGTCAATGCGTGTCATGGCATTTTCATCATCAAAAAGATAAGCGGCCAGCGTTTTTGCCAGTTCTGTCTTTCCAACCCCTGTAGTACCTAAGAACAAGAATGATCCAATGGGTTTATTTTCATCTTGTAATCCGGCACGGCTTCTTCTAATGGCGTCCGAAACTGCTTCGATTCCTTCTTCTTGGCCAACGACCCGCTGGTGCAGGACTTCTTCTAGTTGTAATAGTTTGTCTTTTTCGCTTTGGAGCATTTTGTTGACGGGAATCCCGGTCCATTTGGCAACGACCTCGGCAATATCCTCATTGGTGACCTCTTCTTTGATCAAGGTTTCCGATTCTTGTTGTAATTCCAAGTCTTGGTTAAGTTGCTCCAAAATTTCTTGGGCTTCCTTGATTTTTCCATAGCGCAATTCCGCAACTTTACCATAGTCCCCATTACGTTCCGCACGCTCTGCTTCGAGCTTGTAATTTTCAATATCCAGTTTTGTCTTTTGGATATGCTCTACTACTGATTTTTCCTGTTCCCATTTGGCAAAAATCTCATTTCTGTCTTCTTTGAGATTGGCCAATTCTAGATTTAGGATTTTTAATTTATCGGCATCGTTTTCCCGTTTTATGGCTTCAATCTCAATTTCAAGCTGCATGATCTTACGGTCCAGAACATCCAGCTCCTCTGGTTTGGAGTTGATTTCCATTCGCAATTTGGAAGCCGCCTCGTCAATAAGATCAATGGCCTTATCCGGTAAGAACCTATTGGTAATGTAACGTTGGGATAGGGTTACGGCAGAAATTACCGCCTCGTCCTTGATGCGTACTTTATGGTGTGCTTCGTACTTGTCCTTTATACCGCGCAGTATGGAAATGGCACTTTCCGTATCCGGTTCATCCACCACCACTTTTTGAAACCTACGCTCCAGGGCTTTGTCCTTTTCAAAATACTTTTGGTACTCGTCCAAGGTTGTGGCCCCAATAGCCCTAAGTTCCCCACGTGCCAGAGCGGGTTTTAAAATATTGGCCGCATCCATGGCACCTTGCCCACCACCGGCACCGACCAGCGTATGGATTTCATCAATAAAGAGGACAATATCCCCATCCGAAGTGGTCACTTCCTTAATGACGGATTTTAAACGTTCTTCAAATTCCCCTTTGTACTTAGCACCTGCGATCAAGGCTCCCATATCTAAGGAGTAGATTGTTTTTTCCTTTAAGTTTTCCGGTACGTCCCCTTGCACAATGCGGTGTGCCAAGCCCTCGGCAATGGCCGTTTTTCCAACGCCGGGTTCACCGACCAACATGGGGTTGTTTTTAGTTCTTCGGGAGAGGATTTGTAGGATACGTCGTATTTCTTCGTCCCTTCCAATAACAGGGTCCAATTTGCCGGAATCTGCCATGTCATTGAGGTTCTTGGCATATTTTTCCAAGGCATTATAGGTTTCCTCCGCACTTTGCGATGTTACATTGCCGCCCTTTCTAAGCTCTTGTATGGCCAACTGCAGCTGTTTTTCGGTAACGGCATTGTCTTTTAAAATTTGCGAGATTTTGCTTTTAGATTGTAGAATGGCCAGCAGCAGGTGTTCCACGGCAACATATTCATCGCCCATTTTTTTAGCTATGGTGCTGGCTTGGTTCAAGGTTTTTCCTGCCTCCCTGGACAGTAACTGTTCCGCTCCCTCTACCTTTGGAAAGCTTTCCAGTTCTTTATCCAAAACTTTATCGACCATGGCGGCGTTAACGCTAAGTTTCTTCAAGATAAAGGGCAATACATTTTCATCTACCTCGCCAATGGCCTTAAACAGATGTTCGTTCTCTATTTGCTGGTGCCCATAGTTTTGGGCAATAGCTTGCGCCTGTTGTAGCGCTTCTTGTGATTTTATGGTGAAGTTATTTGGATTCATGCTCAATTTGTTTTTCTTTACTAATTCAACAACCTTACCATCCGCAACGGACTGTCAAAATGTCTTAAACTTGTTGAAAATCAGAGACATTACGTCAGTATGTAAGCATTTGGGGATTCCTCGACAGAATATAAAATACTACTATGGGTCTATTTAAAAACATTTTCGGTTCTTCATCAAACACTAAAGAAGAAACTAAGGCTATCCCTTGGAAATCATTGGACAGCACTACCCAGTTAGAGGATATCGCAAAGGCCTCCAAAGGGAAAACACAAGTTATATTCAAGCATTCTACCACTTGTGGTATTAGTAGGATGGTACTCAATATGTTTAATGGAAGTTATGCTGTAGAAGAAGGCGCTTTGGACCTCTATTATTTGGATTTACATGCGCATCGGGAGGTTTCCAATGAGGTTGCGGTAAGATTTCAGGTAATGCACCAGTCTCCGCAGTTGCTTGTTATTAAAAACGGTACGGTGGTACTGCATACTTCACACGGTAGTATTTCCGAAGTGGACCTTAACCAATACGTATAAAAAAAGCCCCTTTTCCGGGGCCTTTTTTAGTTAAAGTTGTTTTTGCTGACAATGGACTTCAACCTTGCCTTTATATCTTCCCCAGCATCATAAATCATCTGTTCGTTAGAGGGAAAAGGGACAGCAGCTAAATCCAACAGCGCAACCAAATTATTGTCCAGGGCACGTTTGTCTCCTTGGTAATTGGCATAGATATGCTCAAAAACAAATTCAGAGCTTAACGGATAAGTGTTAATGGGCTGTCCGTTATCCAAATCCACAAAACTTACTTTAGCACCTATTTGGGCCGTCTTTAATTGTGTGAATTCATAATAATTACAGCTTACCTTTCTAAACTTATCCACTTTAATATCATTACCTAAACTGTCTTTGGCAACGTTTCCGTTTCTGTCCAGTTGGTATTCAAAACCATCTTTGATCAGTTTTTCTTTAATGATCTGCGTTTCATTGACCCGTTCTGGGGATACGTTGATTTGCGTAAAATCTAACTGCATGGCATAGTCATACCTTAAGTCGGCTATAGGTTCCGTGTGGAACTTGGACCAAAAATCGTTAATCCCAAAAGTATTGAACGCCAATAATTCTTCTTCCAAACGATCCGGGATTACCTGTTGCGTATCATTTTTCAGTTCTACCTTTATATAGTCCAAGCCTTTTTCATAGGCTTCTTCCATTTTTTGTGCGATGTCCGCATATCCAGGATTTAACTCCTGTAAATACTGCAATTGGTCATAAGCACTTCTGTAATCGTATTTGCTAGAAGCGTTGGTCAGCAAGGTGTTGGCATTTTCAAACAAATAGTCGGACAAAGAAGACTTTGTTTCTAAAATGCGATTGTCGTAATTGGCAAATTTAAAGCTCGCATCCCTGTCCTGCTCATAAATGGGAAGGGGCAATAAGGGCCTGATATTTTGTTGCAGTTTTCTTAAGCCAACATAGCCATTGTATATGGCTTCCAAATTAGCAGGGTTACCGTCATTACGAAGAAATGCAATACGCTCTTGCTCCCGCTGACTGTGTTTGGAGAAAGCTTCTTCTAACATGACCACGTATTTTTGGTGCCCCTTTTTGGTCTTGTTGGTTTGGAGTTCTTTTAAAGCCTTGTTTATAGCGATATTATAATTGCCGCTATTGATGGCTTTTTGGGTTTTTTTTGCACCGCTACACGATACAAGTAAACCAATGGCGAAAAGGAGTACAATTTTTTTCATGGCTTTTTGATTTTATGGTTTGGTAGTAGGAATTCAATCGCCGTGCCAAAATCCTACCTTCTATTAACGAAAAAGTATGTAGGCTAGTATATTTAATTATAAATAGCTGAAAAACAATTAATTATAAAAATATAGAATTGTTGATTTTTGTTTGATAAAATCACAGAATAAAACAATTTGTAGTCTAAATTGAACGCTGCAATTTGTATTTTTGAAGTCTCAAAATTCATAAAAATGCAAAGAGATACGGCTATTTTTGATCTGATTCAGAAAGAAGGGCAGCGCCAAACCCAAGGTATAGAATTGATTGCCTCAGAGAATTTTACAAGCCCACAAGTGATGGAAGCCGCAGGC
Source organism: uncultured Croceitalea sp. (assembly GCA_937926215.1). Taxonomy (GTDB): domain Bacteria; phylum Bacteroidota; class Bacteroidia; order Flavobacteriales; family Flavobacteriaceae; genus Croceitalea. The sequence goes on from CALEYA010000182.1 coordinate 21,032, forward strand.
TCCGTATTGACCAATAAATATGCGGAAGGTTATCCGGGAAAACGTTACTATGGTGGCTGTGAGGTTGTTGACCAAGTGGAGCAATTGGCCATTGATCGTGCCAAGGAACTTTTTGGGGCCGTTTATGCCAATGTGCAGCCGCACTCGGGTTCACAGGCAAATGCATCGGTTTACCATGCGTGTTTACAGCCTGGGGATACCATTTTAGGTTTTGATCTTTCCCATGGAGGCCATTTAACGCACGGTTCCCCGGTTAATTTTTCGGGTAGGTTGTACAACCCTGTTTTTTATGGGGTGGACAAAGAGACCGGCACACTAGACTATGATAAAATTGCGGAGATAGCGGATAAGGAAAAACCTAAAATGATCATTGCAGGTGCTTCCGCTTATTCACGGGATATCGACTTTAAACGGTTCCGTGAGATAGCGGATGCCGTTGGCGCCTTGTTGCTTGCCGATATTTCGCACCCTTCCGGCTTAATTGCTAAAGGAATTTTGAACGACCCCATTCCACATTGCCATGTGGTGACCACAACAACCCATAAAACCTTACGTGGACCAAGGGGAGGACTGATTTTGATGGGGGAGAATTTTGAGAACCCGTTTGGGATTACCTTAAAAAGCGGAAAACTTCGTAAAATGTCCGGATTGTTGGACTTGGCTGTTTTCCCAGGAAACCAAGGAGGGCCTTTGGAACATATTATTGCGGCTAAAGCGGTTGCTTTTGGAGAAGCCTTAACGGACGACTTTTTACATTATATGGTTCAGGTAAAGAACAATGCCGCGGCCATGGCAAAAGCATTTATGGATAAAGAGTATAAGGTGATTTCCGGAGGAACGGACAACCATATGATGCTTATCGACCTAAGAAACAAAGGAATAACGGGCAAGGATGCGGAAAAAGCATTGGAACTGGCCGATATTACGGCAAACAAGAATATGGTTCCTTTTGACGATCAATCGCCTTTTATTACATCTGGTATTCGATTTGGAACCCCTGCAATAACCACCAGAGGGTTAAAAGAAGAAGATATGGGGACTATTGTTGATCTTATAGACGTCATTATCAAAAACCCTGATAATCAGGCAAGTATTGATAAGGTCAAAAGTAAAGTCAACCAGATGATGGGGGATAAGCCTTTATTCAACGCTTAAAAAATCATGGTATTTTTACTCGTTTAACAAGAAAAAATCACTTTCATCTATAACAGATTTTTCCTTTAAGTTATAGATGGAAGGTTTATCGTCAGAATCAAAATATAGCCCCCAATACCTATAATAGTCCAGACTGGTTTTATTGCGGTAGTCCTTGTGATCTTCATCGGTATGGGCTTGATCTTCAAAAACAGGCACAAAAATCTCATAAGGCATTTCTGAAAGTCTTCTGGTGAAATGGACGAAATTTTCGCTTACCGCTGTAATGATATTTTTAAGTTGCGCCGCAATACTTTTGGAATATATTTTAGGGATAATAATGGAAGTGTCATTCAATTGAATAGTCAATTCATTGATATCGACACATAAGGCATTCTTGTCTGTTAGTTCTTGTAAGGCAGCTTGTAAAGGGGAAACCCAGAGATTGGGTTGTACGCCGTTAAAATGAAAATTGCCCCAGTTTCCTTTGTTGAAATGGAAAAGACTTTCCGTGAGACCAAAATTGCATTGCAATTGGATATCCAGATTGATATTGCAGTTACAATCACCACTATAAGTTACCGTGGCTTCCGCAAAGAAATCCCGTTCTAAATTTTTGATAAATGTATCTAATCCCTTAACTTTTTTTAGAAGCTCATTTCGCTTTCTCAGATGGTCATTTATTCTATTGTTGTTATTCATACTCGGGAACGATATAGTTGGTTACCCAAAGTTAAATAGAACAATCGAAGATAGGCTATAGGAAAACCATAAAAAAACTAGGGTTTTCGTTCAAATGCACTCTTTTTATGTTAAAAAAATGTTAAAAAAGGAATAAGTTGAATTGTCACAAATGATTATTGAACTGTTTTAAATAAAACTTGAAAGGCATTTTTAAATAAAACCTCTGTTTTTTGCAGCTAAAATCAGTGCTAAATCATTTTCCTTCTCTTTCCCAAAAAGCGACTTCAAATGACGCTTTCTATTCTCTATCGAAGAGGAGGAAAGTTGGATGTGGTTTTCTATGTCTTTTGTCTTGGTCCCAATAGATAAATGGTACAGTATTTTTTTATCGTTTTCATCCAAGGTAATGTCATTTGCCATTTTCTTTCTAATGGCAGATAAGGCTTTGGAAGAGTAATAGGGAGGTTCAAAAATTACGGTCTTAACCGCTTCTTCCAAAGATTTTGGGTCAATGTCGGTTTTCACCATATACCCATCCGGATCCACAGATCTAAGAATACTGTTTATCCTATAATTGTCGCTAAAGGAGGACATAAAGATAATTTTGGAATTAGGCACCAACTGTCTGGCCAATATTCCTAAATCCTCACCACTGTGCGGTTGGTTCTCATTTGGGGGGAACAATTGTACATCCAAGAAAATGATGTCATACGCAAAGGACTGTGCAGATTCCTCTATTCTTTCCCGCCCCGCCTCATAGGTATTTGCCGTGTCTACGATAATATTGTAATCTTCAAAAACAATACGTTCCAAGATAAACTTATACCCTAACATGGTCATTTCATGATCATCAATAGCTAAAATGCGCAATGTCTTCATAGTAAATAAAATTTTTTAAATGGTTGTTTCTTTAGCCTTCTCTGCAGATTTGAGCTTCTTTGGAACTACAATTGGAATTTCAACCGGAATGGTAATTTGGAACAAAGTTCCCTTTCCCGGGCTACTTTGGATGTCCAAATTCCCTTTTATTTCTTTGGTCCTGGAAATTATATTTCTAAGTCCAATTCCCTTTTTACCTTTATAGCTATCAAATCCAACCCCATCATCTTTTACACTTAAATTTAGCATTTTTTCAGTTGTTGCAAAATTTACGGTAATATTTTTACACTTCGAATGCTTGACACAATTCTGCAAACATTCTTGTAATATCCTGTAAATATTTATTTTAAGGTCCCCTTCAAGCTTGTTCCAACTGTATTTCTGATCGTAATCAAAGTTGATGGAAATATGTGATGCTTCGCTTACTTCCTTGATCAGGTGTTGGATGGAAAGCACAAAATTATCTACTTTTTCGTAGGCCGCCTCATTGAGCTCGTGGGAAATGGTGCGTATTTCCTCTTCAACGTCCCGCATTTTTTCCAACAATTCTGCCCTATGGGAAATAGCTTCTTGGTCCGTTCTTTCATTAAGGCCGCTAAAAAACAATCGAATACCCAATAGCTGTCCTAAAATACCATCATGCAATTCTTCTGAAACCCTTTTTTGCTCCGCTTTTTTACCTTCTTCCAGTTTTCCCTGTTGGGAGAGCAGTAGGTTGTAGATCTCTTGATTGCTCTCTTGCTGCTTCTGTTTGAACTTTAAACGTTGGTTGTGTACTTTTTGATTGATGATGATGAAAACACTGATTCCTATAATAAAAAGTGCAAAGGCGATACCGGCAAAAATTTGACGGTCTTTGGCCAAACTCACGTTTTCTTCTATGATTTCATCCGTTTCTAAGCGTATTCTGGCAAATTTATCCTGTATTTCCCGTTCTTTTTGTTGTAAGTCCTCGTTAAGTACAAAATACCGTTGCGCATGTTTTGCACTGTTTTTCCCATCTATGGTAGACAATAACTTTAAAGCGCTAAGCAGCCGATCGTTATTGTTGGTCTCTTCTGCCAAAGTAGCTGCCTTAGCTACCTGTATAATAGCTTTGGCGGTATCTTTTTCTGCCACCAATACTTGGGCATAATATTCATGGTTACGGGCCTGCCCGTATTT
>CALEYA010000183.1 GCA_937926215.1 uncultured Croceitalea sp.
CCCGTAAACACCATACCACTGATTACAGCAATATCCCTAAATTTCCGACGCGCCATTTCATTGCTGTTCAGGCTTTTTTGTAAGTCGGAAAGCATGTATTCCGATGTGAACAAATCATTGTCCAAAACCGATTGAATGTCGATGGGCTTGTCCGAAAGCAGCTCAAAACCGTAATCGTTATACGCCAAAGAACAGGTAATGGGCGTAAGCAAGCTAATGCGGTAGGCTAGCAAACTGCTCATGGCCTCATGCACCCCACGCCCTTCAAAGGGATAAAAAATATGGTGGTAGCCATCCCTGGTTTTGAAAGTCTCTATTAAAAATTGGTTGGGTTGGGGTACGATGCTTTCCTCTCGCTGTTTTGTAAACATGGGGGCCAATGATCGTATTTCCTTGGATTGTTTTGAAAGTTCCAATTCCGCAGTGTACAATTCTTGCCGGAGTAGCTCGGACATCTGGGCAGAAAAACTTAAGCGTCCGCCCATCCAACTGGGTACTTTACTGGTTCTTTTGGTGGAATTGCGCACATGGGCCTGCATGCCCTTGATTCGGATAAATTCCAAATTGCGGCCAGCAAAAGTAAAGACGTCGCCAGGCGCTAATTTTGATATAAAATACTCTTCAATAGAACCGATATATCCCCCTTTTTGATAGCGCACCTGAATAGCAGCATCCCCCACAATAGTGCCAATTTGAAAACGGTGCCGCATGGCAATACCGCGATTGTTTACCTTGAATTTACCGTCTTCCTCAATCTCCACCTTTTGGTATTCGTCATAGGTTTTTAGGCTTTGACTGCCCATGACCAAAAAGTTCAAAAGCCATTGCCATTGTGCTTCAGAAACCCCTTGATAGCAAAACGTAGCTTTAATTTCCGGATAGATTTCTTCAGGATAAAATCCATCAGAAACCGCTAAGGTGGTCAGGTATTGTAGCAACACATCAAAACTGTTCAAATACGGAATTCTATCTTCCACGGCTGCATTTTGTACTGCTTTTTGCATGGCCGATGCTTCAATGAGTTCCATGGCGTGGGTGGGCAAAAAATGGATAACACTTTCCTTACCGGGTTGATGCCCACTACGCCCTGCCCGCTGCAAAAAACGGGCGACCCCTTTTGGACCTCCAATTTGTATTACGGTTTCCACTGGCGCAAAATCCACACCCAAATCCAAACTGGACGTACAGACGACGGCTTTTAAGCTTTCATTACGAATGGCCTGCTCTACCCAAAGTCGGGTTTCTTTGTTAACACTGCCGTGGTGCATGGCCAGTTCCCCGGCATATTCCGGATGTTTCTCCAATATCTTTTGAAACCAAATTTCGCATTGGCTGCGGGTATTGGTAAAGAGCAGCGTGGTTTTGCTGGTATTGATAATGGGAACTACGTCTTCCAAAAGCCGCAATCCCAAATGCCCCCGCCATGGAAAGGTTTCCATTGCTGCCGGGATGATGCTTTTCACCGTAATTTTCTTATTGAGCTTCGCCTTGATTAAAACCGAATTTTCATAGGCCTTGGTTTCCGGACCCAGCAGTACTTGCCGTGCCTGCTCCAGATTACCTATGGTTGCAGAAATCCCCCAAATGCGTAAGTCAGCGCAGACGGTTTTGAGTCGGGATATAGCCAGCTCCATTTGCACTCCGCGTTTGGTGCCTAAAAGCTCGTGCCATTCGTCTACGACAATGGCCGAGCAGTCCTTAAAAACTTGGGTATAATTTTTTGATGAGAGCAATAACTGTAGACTTTCCGGGGTGGTAATCAACAAATCGGGCATGCTGGTTTTTTGACGCGCGCGCTCTTTGGTAGAAGTATCCCCGGTACGGATGCCGACGGTCATTTGGGTTTCCAAATCTTGGGTTATGCGTTCTGCCGATTGCTTAATTTCTTGCGATAGTGCTCGTAGGGGTGTAATCCAAATGGCCTTTAGCCCCTTTTTATGTTTGGTCTGGTACTCCGGATGGTTTTTAATGTAATTCAGCACAATGGGAAACCAAAGGGCGTAGGTCTTGCCACTGCCCGTTGGAGCGTTCAACAACCCATGCTTGCCTTGCAGAAAGGCGGTCCAACTTTCTTTTTGAAAAGCGAAAGGTTTCCAAGCTTGCTGCTGGAACCAAGTTTGGGCGATATCAAAGAGTTCTTTGCGATTCATAGTACGAGCGAAGCGAAGTAATCTGTTGAAGCTAGGTTAATTTTCATACGAAGCGAAGTAATCTGTTGAAGCATTCTTTAGCTGTACGCTCTAAGTTTGCTTTAGGTTCCTCTTATTGGATGAAGTTAGGGGATTTTTATTAAGAGATTCCTTCCCCCGAATGCCAAGGGTCGGAATCAATGCTTTTAAATCCTCTAAGGTATTCGCTTCCTCTATTTTCTTATCCTTTCGCCAGCGCAAAATCCTGGGAAAGCGCGTGGCTACCCCGCTTTTATGCCGTTTGGAAAAAGCGATGCCCTCAAAAGCAATTTCAAATACATGATGCGGGGTTACACTACGTACGGGGCCAAAACGCTCCAAAGTGTTTTTTTTGATCCACGCATCTACTTCCTTAAACTCCTTGTCCGTTAGTCCGGAATAGGCTTTGGCAAAAGTGACCAGTTCCTTTTCCCCGGTGTCATTTTCCTGCCAGAGGGCAAAAGTGTAGTCCGTAAACAAATTGCTCCGGCGACCATGACCTCGCATGGCGTAGGTAAGGACGGCATCTATGGTCAAAGGATCTACTTTCCATTTCCACCAATCCCCTTTTCTACGACCCACCTGATAGGCGGAATCCTTTCGTTTGAGCATTAGGCCCTCGCTTCTCTTTTCCCGTGACAAATCTCGTTCTTGGGCAACGGCTTCCCAAGAATGGAACTGCATGCGTTCCGAAAGCAAAAGTGTTTTTCCGCAGTCACCCGAAGCGGTTGCATGATTATACAAAGCCTCTAACAACTTTCGTCGTTCTACAAAAGGTAGGCTACGAATATCCTTTCCTTGCCATTCCAACAGATCATATGCTTTTAGTATAACCGGGGTTTTGGCCAATAGGTTTTTGGAAACGGTTTTACGGCCAATACGGGTCTGCAGGTCATTGAACGTACCAATTTCGTTATTGGGGTAGGGCAGGAGTTCCCCATCCAAAACGGTGCCGTTTGGCAAGCAGTCCACAAATTTTTGGAACTCAGGGTACTTGTCAGTCACCAATTCCTCGCCACGGCTCCATACAAAAAGTTCATTTTTTCTAATGATGACCTGGCAGCGGATTCCGTCCCATTTGTGTTCTACGGACCATTGGGATACGTCACCTAAACTTGAAACTTCACCTTCTACGGCATAAGCTAAATAAAAGGGATAGGGCTTGGAGCGATAGTCGCTTTCCTTTTCTTCCAACACCAGATCTTGGAAGGTGATTTTATTGGGGTTCCAATTGCCCATTAGTTTATAGGCCAAGACATCCTCATCGATTCCCGTGGCCTTGGATAAGGCCCGGGTCATAAGTTTTTGGCTGACCCCTATTCGAAAACCACCCGTAATCAATTTGGTAAATACAAAGCGTTCGTAGTAGTTGAGTTGCTTCCAATTTTCAAAGAGGTACGCTTTTTTATCCGCTTCATCCTTGGGTTTTAGAGCGATCATTTCCTTTAAAAAAGTGGTCAAGCTTTTATCGGTCGCTTTTTCACCAGAAGGAACCACCAAGGCAATGGTTTCGGCCAAATCCCCTACAATATGATAGCTTTCTTCAAACAGCCATAGCGGAATATTGGCGAGTTCAGCGGCCCATTCCCGCAAGATTGTGGTATTTACGGGCCGAGGTGGCCTACGGTGCGATAAAATGGCGATGGTCCATACCTTGTCCGTATGAGTCGCTTGGATAAAATAGTCTGCCAATGCTTGTACTTTTACGTTGGTTTTATTGGTGCTGTCCAAGGTTTTTATGAGCCGCGCAAATTTTTTCATTCCACCTCGGCCTTTGAAGTTTCGGAAGTATTTAGTTCCGCCAATTCCCCTTCGTATTGGGTTTGTTCCGTACGTGCATCATAGCCCATTTCCCGCAGGTATTTGGAAAAGATTTCCGTGTAGCCATGGGTACAGATGACTTTTGAAGCACCGGTATCTTTTATGGCTTTGAGGAGATCTGGCCAATCGCAATGGTCGCTCAACACAAATCCTTTGTCAATGGCGCGCCTTCGGCGGGCACCCCTAAAGGCCATCCATCCGCTGGCGGATGCGGTTACAAAAGGGGTCATTTTACGGATCCAGGTGCTCCCATGGGCAGAAGGCGGTGCAATGACGATATTTCCCTTGATGTCCTCTTTTTTGGTGTCCGGGGTGATGAGTTCGGTTTTTGGAAAGTCCACCAATGGGCGTAGTACCTCCGTCATATTTTCTACCGCGCCATGGGTGTATATTTTACCAATGGAAGTGTCTAAATGCTTTAATAGGCGTTGCGCCTTGCCCAAGGAATACCCAAAAAGCACGGAAGTCTGTCCATTGGCTTTATTCTCTGCCCACCACTGATTAATGTCCTTAAATACTTCTTGTTGCGGGGTCCAAAGGAAGGCGGGCAATCCAAACGTACATTCGGTAATAAAGGTGTGGCATTTGACATTCTCATAAGGCGTGGCCACGCCATCCTCCTCCAGTTTATAATCCCCCGTAAATACCCAAACCTCGCCTTTGTGTTCCACCCGGATTTGCGAGGAACCAATAATATGTCCGGCAGGGTGTAAACTAAACTTCACCCCATTGATGGTAAAGGTTTCTCCCCATTCTTTTCCGGTGATGTTTATTTTGCCTAGCCGATGTTTGACTATGGGTAGATTGCGATGGTGGGTGATGTACTTTTTATGCCCCCAGCGGCTATGGTCTGCATGGCCATGGGAGATGATAGCCTTGTCCACTGGTTTCCAAGGATCTAAATATACCCCGGCGGCAGCGCAATAAATGCCTTTGTCCGTAAATTCTAAAAGGGGTTTTTGCATAGCAGGATGAAATTACAAAATTAGAATGGCCCGCGTTAGCGATGGTAGCGGAAAACCCGCAACCGCTTTTTTGGCGGTGAGGATTTGTAACGTACAGCGCGGTGCGCAGCAAACGCCAAAATATTACCCATTAAGGATATTCTTTAGCTCTAAAAAGATTTATATTTGCCAACAAAATTTTGAACATGCCCATTATTGATTTATACGAACAAGGGAACCAACGTAAAGATTTAGCGCACTTTGCCACATTGGCCAGTTTGGCCGCCGTAGATGGCGAAATTAATGCTGATGAAAAAGCCATCTTGGACAAGTTTGCCTTTAAATTGAACATTACCGATGCGGAATATAAAGAGGTGATGAAAAAGGAAAACAAATACCCTATTGAAACCCCTCATAGCGGAGAAAAACGTTTGAAGCGGTTGTTCAATTTTTTCCAAATCATTTTTTCGGATAACGAAATGGACGACGTAGAACGAAAGATGGTAGAGAAATATGCTATTGGTCTTGGTTTTCCCGTTTCAAAATCTGAAGAGATTATCGCAAAGTCCGAAGCTATATTTACAGGTAAAATCCCTTTTGAAGATTACCTGTACCTTATGGAAAAATAGATTATTGGTACTTTTCTAAAAACTCCTGTAGTTTTTTAACCATGTTACGGCTACCACAAAAGAAAGGCACTCTTTGGTGCAATTCCTTGGGTTCGATATCCATAATTCTGGTCTTGCCCCCAATGGCCAAACCATTGGCCTGTTCCGCAATGAACGCCATAGGGTTACATTCGTACAGCAAGCGGAGTTTTCCACTTTGGGACACACTGCTCTTTGGGTACATATAAATACCGCCTTTGATCATGTTTCGATGGAAATCGGAAACCAGGGAACCAATATACCTTGACGTATACGGGCGGTCACCATCTTCTTGCTGGCAATATTTGATATAGTCTTTTACCCCCTGTAAAAAATGGGTATAGTTGCCCTCGTTAACCGAGTAAATCTTCCCATTTTCCGGAAACTGCATATTGGGGTGCGATAGGTAAAAGGTACCCAAGGCAGGGTTCAGCGTAAAACCGTTAACACCATCCCCGGTAGTATAGACCAACATGGTAGAGGTGCCGTACACCACATAGCCTGCGGCAACTTGTTGGTTTCCGGGTTGTAGAAAGTCCTTGAGCTGTACCGGCGTTCCCACGGGTGTGATTCTTCTGTAAATGGAAAAAATGGTCCCCACGGATACGTTAACATCGATATTGGAAGAACCGTCCAAGGGATCTATTAAGACAACATATTTATTTTGATGGTTTTCATCTTGACTGTTGATGGCGATAAAGCTGTCCTCTTCTTCGGAAGCAATACCACAAACAATTTCTCTATTGGTTAAGGTTTGTATAAACTTTTCATTGGCGAAAACATCCAATTTCTGCTGGTCTTCCCCTTGTATGTTGGTATCCCCTGCAGCACCCAAAACATCTACCAAACCGGCTTTGTTTACTTCGTGGTTTACCACTTTGGCCGCTAGGCGGATGGCATTGATCAATTTGGAAAGTTCCCCAGAAGAATATTGAAAGGAAGCCTGATTTTCTATTATAAATTCACCAAGGGTCTGATTTTTTTTAGTCATGGGTCAGGTTGTCGTTTACACTCCACAAATATCGAGCATTTTGTGAAACTCTAACGTTTTCGTGAGCTATTTGTTGTTTTGTATTATAACAAATTGTTTTATTTGCAACAGTTATGGAATTTACAATACGCAACGCAGAAAAAAGGGATACCCCGCGAATGTTGGAGCTGGTCAATGAGTTGGCACTTTTTGAAAAAGAGCCGCATGCGGTTTTGGTTACTTTAGCAGAATTGACCGCCGCCGGTTTTGGGGAAAAGCCATTATTTCATTGTTTTGTAGCCGAGGCCAACGGCAAAGTGCAAGGTATGGCTTTGGTGTATCCTAGGTATTCCACTTGGGTAGGGCCGGTCATCCATTTGGAGGATCTTATTGTTTCGGAATCCCATAGGGGCAGTGGCATTGGTTCCGCACTTTTGGAACAGGTTGTCCTTTATGGAAAGGAGCAAGGTGTGCGCCGTATTAGTTGGGAAGTATTGGATTGGAACGATCCTGCCATTGCGTTTTACGAAGCAAGAGGCGCTAGGGTCATGCGGGATTGGAATGTAGTGCAGTTGGATGAAAAAGGAATGGAAACCTTTCTAAAAAAATAAGAAAAGGATGATGCGAATTTTTAAGTTTGGAGGTGCGTCCGTAAAAGATGCCGCCGGTATAAAAAATGTAGTACGTGTACTTAAAGAGGTGGGCCATAAGGATACCTTGCTCGTTATTTCTGCCATGGGCAAGACTACCAATGCCATGGAGGCTATTGTGGATGCCTATTTTACGGACAAGCCCCGTTTGGACAATGCCATTACGGTAGTACGGGAAAACCATAAAGAAATTATCAACACGCTTTTTGAATCCAAGAACCATGAAATCCATAATAGGGTCAATGGACTTATAGAGGAGTTTCGGGGGTTTTTAATGTGGAATAAATCGCCCAATTATGCTTTTGTCTATGATCAAGTAGTAGGTTATGGGGAATTGTTGTCCACCAGTATCGTTAGTGCTTATTTTAACGAAGTTGGCCTACAGAACCAATGGTTGGACGTCCGCTCCATGATTAAAACAGATACTAATTATAGGGATGCCCAAGTGAACTGGGAATCAACGGAAAAAGAGGTCGTTGCCCAAGTGAATATGGGCGAGTTGAACATCACCCAAGGATTTTTGGGAAGTGATGCCAACAATTTTACGACCACTTTGGGTCGTGAAGGTTCCGACTATACGGCAGCAATATTGGCGTATTGCCTAAATGCACAATCCGTAACCATTTGGAAAGACGTGCCCGGGGTATTGAACGCAGACCCCAGACATTTTGAGGAGACCCAACTGTTGCACCAAATCTCCTATACGGAGGCCATTGAACTGGCGTTCTACGGGGCTTCGGTCATCCATCCAAAAACACTGCAACCCCTCCAACGGAAGGAAATACCGTTGCATGTAAAATCGTTCATCAATCCTTCAGAACCTGGAACCACGGTGGGCAAGGGCGTCAAAATATCTCCAGAAGTACCTTGTTTTATCGTCAAAAAGAACCAGGCATTGGTGAAATTGTCGTCTTTGGATTTTTCGTTTATTGTTGAAGAGAACATGAGCGAGATTTTTAAATTGTTGCACGACCATAGGCTTAAGGTCGATTTATTGCAGAATTCCGCCATTAGTTTTTCGGTCTGTTTGGACAACAAGTTCGGGGGCTTAAAAAAGGCCTTGGCCATTTTGGAAAAGAAGTTCAAGGTAAGCTGTCATGAAGATGTTTCACTCTACACCATAAGGCATTTTGATGAGAACTCCGTGGCCAAGATTTTAAACGGATATTCCGTGCTTGTGGAGCAACGCGGAAAGGTAACCACGCAACTGGTGGTAAAATAAATTTCTTTGGAATTTTAAACCCCGTAATTTTCTATATTTACCTTTTTCTAAAAGAAAAATATGGGGTTGGTTACGGCGAAAGAAGTTGCAAAGGTCATTAAACTGGATAAGTACGGTTTTGTTGGGACTTTTATAGGCTGGTTGCTGATGGCCGCGACTAAAATCACCTCCATCAATAAATTTTACGATAAGAATAAGGATTTAGAGGGGACTAAGTTCTTGGATGAGATATTAAAGCATTACGAGATAGACTTTGATATCCCGGATGAAGACTTTAAAAGGCTCCCCAAAGAAGGACCTTTTATCACCATATCCAACCATCCGCTTGGCGGAATAGATGGGGTTTTGCTTTTAAAATTGATGCTCCAACAGCGACCGGATTTTAAGATCATTGCCAATTTTCTGCTGCATCGTATCGAACCCATGAAGCAGTTCATTATGCCGGTTAACCCTTTTGAAAGCCATAAGGACGCCAAAAGCAGTATCTCCGGTTTTAAGAATGCAATCAGGCATATAAGGGATGGGCATCCCTTGGGAATATTCCCTGCCGGGGAGGTCTCTACCTATAGGGACGGAAAGTTAGTTGTGGATAAACCTTGGGAGGAAGCCGCTATAAAATTGATTCGTAAGGCGGAAGTTCCCGTGGTACCCATTTATTTTCATGCCAAGAATAGCGGCCTTTTTTACAGACTTTCAAAGTTGAACGATGTCTTTAGGACCGCCAAATTACCCTCAGAGGTAACTACGCAGCGCAGACGGCCCATACGGGTGCGCATTGGTCAACCCATAACCGTAAAAACCCAAAAAGAAGAAGAAACCCTGGAGGATTTTACGGAACTCTTGCGCAAGAAGACCTATTTGTTGGCCAATGTATTTGAAAAAGAACGTCTGATAGATAAGGTCCCTACATCACTTAAAATACCTAAGGCACCCAAGAAAATTGCCACGGCGGTCCGCAAAGAGGTCATTACGGGCGAGATTGAAAAGCTAAGGGAAAAGGAGTGTCGCTTATTGCAGAGCAAGAATTATGAGGTTTTTTTGGCATCGGCAAAAGATATTCCGTTCATCCTACAAGAAATTGGAAGACAACGTGAAGTTACGTTTAGGGCCATTGGTGAGGGTACCAACAAGGCCATTGATTTGGATAAGTTTGATAACTATTACCACCATTTATTTCTGTGGGACGATCAAGAAAAGAGCATCGTTGGAGCATACAGAATGGGAATGGGGGCTTCCATTTTTAAAGCATATGGAATCAATGGGTTTTACCTTCAGGACCTGTTTAGGTTTGAACCGGAACTTTACGGAATGATGTCCAAATCCATAGAAATGGGCCGTGCCTACATCACCAAAGAATACCAACAAAAGCCAATGCCGCTCTTTTTGTTATGGAAGGGGATCGTGCATACCACCTTACGTTTTCCACAGCATAAATACTTGATCGGGGGGGTCAGTATCAGTAACCAATTTTCCAATTTCTCCAAGTCCTTGATGATCGAGTTTATGAAATCCAATTACTGGGATCCTTATGTGGCGCAGTATGTACACCCTAAAAAAGAGTTCAAGGTGAAACTAAAGGATGCGGACAAAGAATTTGTGTTTGATGAAACCAAGGCGGATTTAAATAAGTTTGATCGACTCATTGAGGAAGTAGAACCCGGGAGTCTTCGCCTGCCGGTATTGATAAAAAAATATATCAAACAGAACGCACGTATGGTGGCTTTTAACGTAGATCCACTTTTCAATAATGCCGTGGATGGATTGATGTACATTAAGATTGCCGATTTACCGGAAAGTACGGTAAAACCGGTAATGGAAGAGTTCCAAGCGGAATTGGAACGAAAAGATGCGGAAGCTACCCAAACCGGGGATTAACAGCCTATATTTTCAAAAACATACTTTAATTCTGTGGCTATCTGTAGGCTTCGTTCTGCATATTTTTCGGTTTGTTGCGGAGTGCCATCAAACTTTTTGGGATCTTCATAAGTGATGGGAAATCGCGTTTCGGCACCTTGGACAATAGGGCAGGCTTCATTGGCGGAATTACAGGTTAGTATCGCCCCAAAGTTCGTATTCGGATTAAAGACATCATCATAGGTTTTCGAAAAACAGACAACTGCATGGGCATTGCTATCATACTTTACCGCATAAACCGGATTGCTCCCTTGGGCAATTGTATGGATTACAAAACCTTGTTTTGATAGGGTCTCGGCAACTTTAGGAAACATGGCCGTAGCTTCGGTCCCCCCGGAATAACAGCTTGCGTTTGGAATACCGTAAAACTGGGCCAATGTCTGCGCCCATATCTGGGATAGGTGGCTTCTACGGGAATTGTGTGTGCAAATAAAGTTCAAGGCAATAGGGACCTTGCTCTCAATTTTTTCTTTGATGTAGGTGATAAGGGGTTCCAAGATCGCTTTTCGCTCTTGGGTGACACCCGCCGTGTCCAAGGATGTGATTACGGCTTCAATTTTTGGATAAATCATTTCGTTTCTTTAATATTTCTCGATAATCGAGTTTTGTATGCTATGGAGTTTGCCCAAAGTGTATTTACTGTCCTATCGTTTTGCTTCTCCGTTCAAAAAGCAAGTTATCTTTCCAAATTCCGTCTTGGGTTTTACCAATGCGTTCGCGTTTGCCTAAAAATCGGAAACCTACTTTCTTATGAAGGGTAATGCTCCCTTCATTTTCAGGAAAAATACCGGATTGTAAGGTCCAATATCCGGCCTTTTCGCTTTCTTCGATAAGCTTGAGTAGTAGCTTTTTGCCTGCGCCTTTACCTCTATGTCCGGCCCCAATATAGACGCTTACCTCTGCAACACCGCCATACACGCATCTGCTGGATACGGGGGACAATGCTGCCCAACCCATTATCCCATCATTTTCTTCCGCTACAATCCTGCATTCGTTTATATGGGCTTTGTCCCACTCCCTGTATTCGGGGATGTCGGTTTCAAAAGTAGCAAAACCGGTAGCGATACCCTCGGCATATATTTTGGCAACCGCAGGCCAGTCATTGGATGTCATGGCACGTAGGATCATAATACGTTAACAACATCCGCTACCTGGTGCGCAACTGTTTTCATTGCCAACTTGGACCGTTACGGGTACACCACAGGCCTCTTTTGCCTTGCAATCCGTTTTTTCAACGGCAAGTTTAAGTAAGAATTTGTTGTTGTCCCAGAGAACGTCATCCACAAAAAGTTGTGCCGTATGGAAACGGGAATTGCTGTATTCAAACTTTACTTCCGCATCACGATCCATAGCACGGATGCTGTCTACCTTTTTTAAGATGCCAAGGGCCTTGAATGCGGACATATATTCCGTCTTGTCCTTTTCATCAGGGCTCTCCCATAACTGAACTATGGTCTCGTTCCAGCTATCTGCCTTTGCGCCACAGTCCACGGAATCAATGGTCAAATTTTTGATTTCGGTAATGTGGTAATTGGCACCTACATAATGGCCCGGTGCATATTCAAACAAGAGCGCTTTGCCACTATGCGCTTCCAATAATTGTAAAAATTCTTGTGTTTTCATGTTAACAACAGTTTTGGTTGACATTGGTAAAAAAAAGGTGGAATGCCTGTTGAAGGGCTACCCATTTTTCGCGGTTAATACAGTAGCACAGGTTTTTACCTTCAAAAGTGCCATGTAACAAACCGATTTTTTTTATTTCATTGAGATGTTGGGAAATGGTAGGTTGCGCAAGACCGATAACGTCCACCAAATCCGTACAGATGCAATTTTCTTGCCTACTGATGTATTGCAAAATTGAGATACGGGCGGGATGCGCCAATACTTTGGCCGCTTGGGCCAATTCGTTTTGCGAGATGGTGAATATATGTGTCTTGGAAGCTCCCATAAATTATATATTGCAATATTACGATGATAAACCCAAATAAAAAAGCCAGAGCGGAATTCTCTGGCATTTTTTTT
>CALEYA010000184.1 GCA_937926215.1 uncultured Croceitalea sp.
GAATCCTGATAGGCAAAAAACCCTTCGCTGGCCGGAAAGAGCTCAATACTATCGACCTTCCTTCCTATAAGGTTCTCAAATTTAGCTCGATAAGGCTCGTAGTTTACCCCACCATAAATGAACAATTGAAAATTCTTGAAAAGGTCCCCTACTTTCTTTTGGTGTTTTTCATGTAGTTTCTCAAAGTACATTTGCACCCAAGAGGGAATACCGGCTATTACGGACATATCCTCATTTTCCGTTTCCAATACAATTTCATTGACCTTGGTTTCCCAATCTTCAATACAATTGGTTTCCCAGCTGGGCAGTCTGTTTTTCTGTAGATAATTGGGCACGTAATGGGCAGAAATTCCGGAAAGCCGCCCCAATTTTATTCCCGCTTTTTCCTGTAGTATGGGACTTCCCTGCAGAAAAATCATCTTACCGTCAACAAATTTGGTGTTTCCGGTTTCATGGATGTAGTTCAAAATAGCGTTTCTGGAAGCGTCTACCTGATTCTTAATGGATTCTGACGTAATAGGGATATATTTTGCACCGGAAGTAGTTCCCGATGTTTTTGCAAAGTAAATGGGCTTGCCCGGCCATAACACATCAAGATCCCCAGCTAAAATTTGTTCCACATAGGGTTTGAGTGCTTCATAATCCCGTATGGGCACCTTTTTGGCAAAATCTGCCATGGTATTTATTTGCCCAAAACCATGGTCCCGCCCAAACTGGGTTTTTGCGCCTTGTGTAACCAATTCCCTAAAAACACGTTCCTGTGCTTTAAAAGGTTCTTTGATCCATTGCTGCTCCTTTTTTACGATACGTTTGGCAAATATCTTGGCCGCAAATGCTTTTAAGGACATAAATGCTAGTTAAAGTCTATGAAATCCAAAGGGTTTATAGGTTTCCCCTTGATCCATAATTCAAAATGCAAATGGGGGCCCGTGGTAAGTTCCCCGGTATTGCCCACAGACGCCAGAACCTCACCGGCAACTACCAGTTCCCCTTGGGCTTTGCTTAAGGAGCCATTGTGTTTATATACGGAAAGGATATCGTCTTTATGTTCTACAATAATAACATAGCCAGTGCCAGCGGTCCATTCCGCAAAAACCACGGTACCGCTTGCCGCGGCTTTCACAGGAGTGTCCTGGGGTGCAACGATATCTACCGCATAATGTTTGGCCTTGGCATCGAACTCCTGTGATACGGTTCCTGTTACGGGTGAAAACAGTACCTGACCTACATTTTCCGTATTCCGTTCAAAAAGATTGTACTTATCCTCCAGCTCAACTTGTTCCCGCAAACGTAAATCTTCTTGAATAGGTGCTAAATTAACATTGGAGGGGTCCAACTTATAACGTTCAAATAGAGAGTCCCTGTTCACCTCATTGTTCTCTACCTCACCTCTCAAAACCATGCGTACATTATCCAAATACTTATTGGTATAATTTAATACGGTCACCAAAGAATCCGTTTTATAGGTAAGTTCCGTAGCCTGTCTTTTTAATTTTGTGGAAGAGTATCCCGGGATGTACTCCCTAAGTGGTGTAAATGCAATCAATAATGTTGTAAAGCCTATAAGCACTATGATAAAAAGGGTGCCGGATACAAAAACGTTGAGCCTGCTAAGTTTAAAAGAGATTTTCTCTTCAAAAGTGCTTTCATTAAGAATGACCAAGCGGTACTTATGCAGTAGCTTTTTCTTAATTTCCTTGCTTTTCTTAGCTTTCTTTGCCATAATAAACAAATATAATCTTAGATTTTAAATCCACCGTGCTTCCCTTCACTTTGTGATATTTTTAATACGGACCCAACAGTAATACAATTTAAAATTTTTCTTTGCGTTAGCCGTAACAAAGGTATTGTATCTTTTTTAGTACTTTTACAACAACAAACGCAGTAAGATTATGACTTCACTTAATATATTTCTTGGCTTGGTCGGACCCTGGCAAATTGTCCTTGTGGTCGTTATTGTGTTACTCCTCTTTGGTGGTAAAAAAATTCCGGAATTAATGCGCGGCCTAGGCAGTGGCATTAAAGAATTTAAAGATGCCTCCAAGGAAGATGACGGTCTAGAAGAGGGCGAAAAAACCGATGCTTAACGCACATTCTTCCATCAGTCCATACTTTTAATTGGTATCATTTCTAGTTCATTAACTACTAATTCATGGTGTTCACGCTATAAATCCAAGCGTTCACAACAAAAATTAAGCAGCTTTATTTTATAGGTCTATTTTCGTTAGAACCAAACAAATAACACTAGCTACGGGATAACCTTTAAAAGCCGTTTCCTTATGCTAAGCTTCGCCATGAAAAAATTCCTATCCTTTGTTTTCATTCTGCATCTGGCATGTTTACAAGCACAGTCCATTACCCATATAGATTTTGCCGACGCCCCTAATTTGACAAATATTGAACTTCCAGCATCGGAGGCCGCCAACACTATCGATAGTGTTGCCCCGCAGCCGACAAAGGCCAATGAAGCATCAGCAGTCGTTATTAAAATGATTGAACGCGCCAATACGTATTACAGCAAAATGTGGTACGCAGAGGCCGCGGCTCTTTATGACGACGCTTTGACACGTGATACCAGTAGTGCCACACCGGAACTTTTACAAAAAGCCGGGGACTCACATTATTTCAATTCCGAAATGGAAAAGGCATTTTTTTGGTACAACAGATTGTTTGAACTTTTCCAGGATGATCTTACGGATTCCGATTATTTTAAATATGCCCATGTTTTAAAAGGTACGGGTCGGTATAAAAAAGCAAGGCGCTTGCTCAACATTTTTAGGGGGAGGGCCCAAAAGGCGAAAGTAGCTGAAATCAAAAATGATGGAAAAGAAATAAAAGACGCCCTTTATAGGGATAATGTAGAAATTACGAATCTTAACATCAATTCAAAATATTCGGAATTTTCACCCATGTACATCAATGGTGGGGAACTTATTTTTGCTTCCTCTGCAGATACGGGAATCTTTAAGAAAAGACGGTACAAATGGAACAACCAGCCCTTTTTGGACCTGTATGTGGGCAAGGTAGCAGAGACGCCAAATAGTCTTAAAGGGATTCGAAAGCTCTCGAAAAAGGTAAATTCAAAATACCATGAGGCAGGTGTGGCCGTGTCCCCGGATAACAATACCATCTACTTTACCCGTAATGCCAAAAAACGTAAGAAAAGCAAGAAAAAAACATCCGTAAGCCACCTTAAAATATACAAATCAGAGCGTATTGATGGGGAATGGACAGAAGCGGAAGAGCTTCCTTTTAACGGGGATGACTTTTCTACTGGGCATCCGGCACTTACCGCAGATGGCAAGAAATTATATTTTGCTTCAGATAGGCCCGGAAGCCTTGGGGGTACCGATATATTTGTTGTGGACGTCCTGGAAAACGGTGAGTTTTCGCAGCCTAAGAACTTGGGTAGGGGCGTAAACTCCAGCAGAAGGGAAATGTTTCCTTATGTAGTTAATAACAAAATTTTCTTTTCTTCGGATAGAAGGCAAGGGCTTGGTGGCTTGGATATCTATGAAGCCGTTAGCGTGGGGGAAACCTTTGGGGCACCTATTAATTTAGGAGCGCCCGTAAACAGTAGAAAGGACGATTTCTCTTATATTTCAAAGGATGCTGGGGAAACCGGCTATTTTGCTTCCAACAGAAAAGGTGGAAAAGGGGATGATGATATTTATGCCTTTAAACTGCTTCCGGAAGAAAAAGTGGAGGAGGAACAAACCGCTATCGTAGGCACTATTACCGAGTTGATTACCAGTATGGCCGTACCTAGCACCAAAGTACGTTTGCTGGATGAAAACAATGAGGTTTTACAAGAAGTCATAGCCGACACCAATGGCACGTTTAGGTTTGATAACCTTCCCAAGAACACCAATTTTACTATTGCTTCTGAAAACGCGGACTACTTTGCCGATAGCAAAGAGATTACCACACCGGACGGCCCGGAGTTCAATGTTGCCATAAGCTTAAAGAAATTGGACGACTTGATCGTAGTGGAAGATGGGATGAAAAAGTTGAAAACGGACATGATCTATTTTGATTTTGACCGATCCTACATCAGGGACGATGCCAAAAATGAACTGAATAAATTGCTTGAGGTATGGGAAAAATATCCCGATATGGTCATAAAGATCGAATCACATACGGATACTAGGGGGTCAGCAGCCTACAACCGCACCTTGTCCGATAGGAGGGCTAAGGAAACCAAGGCCTATTTAATATCGCAGGGCATTGATGAAAGTAGAATCTATAGCGCTATTGGCTATGGGGAACAATATCCGGTTTATGATTGCAATAGCGGTTGTGGCAAAACGGAACATCAGAAAAACAGAAGGTCCGAGTTTGTAATCATGAGTATGTAAGCTAACATCCGTTCGACGCAAGTTTTGAATAGTTCAGACTTAAATGCTAGAATATATGTGTTAAGTCAAGTTGAGTCCAGCCGAGAAGTCTTTAAATATTGTCCTTTCTAAGAAGGTTTCGACTACGCTCAACCTGACATTTTAGTTAAGATAGTAATTGTTAGTTACTTAAAATGACAGTT
>CALEYA010000185.1 GCA_937926215.1 uncultured Croceitalea sp.
CTGTTGTATGTTATAGGTTGCAATAGCATCGTCAGGGATTTCTATGATGGTCAGGTAGTAGTTCTTTGGTAATCGATTAAGGGCCATATTGACCGCAACCTCTAATTTTGCCAATGCCCGGGAGTCCGAAGTGTAGACCAAACGCGTCCCTTTACTGTTCCATCTACCACCCAACTTTTCCGCACCGATACCAGAAAGGTCCAGCTTGTACTTTTCTTTGGAAAGACGGTATACCCTCATGCAAGGATACCATGTTCTATCCTACCCAATTGATCGTGTATCATATTGATACCCAAAGTAGTATCCAATAGATTTTTGGGCACCATGCCCCCCATAGGAATATTCTTGGTTTCCAACCATTCCATAAAGTTATCGTAGTCTTCAAAAACGGATACTCCATAGTCCAGCAACCTTTTAATTTCCAGGATGCGTTCGGATTGTTTTACGGGAAAACTCTTCTGTCCATTTTTGTAACGGTCCAAAGTTCGTTGGGATATCCCCAAATATTCCGACCATTCCTTATCCGTAAAAGGATGGTTTCTAAAGAGACCCAGAAAATCTGCATAAGGGATACCCTCACGAATAAGCCTGATCATGTCATAACGTTTGGACTCATCATCCCAATCGTTAAACTCACCATTGGCGATCATTGATTTCTTTGTTTTCATTGCTTTGAAACTAAGTTTTTACAAATATACGTAAAATGTCTAAATATTTTTGTCTTTTGTCAGTATTCCCCTTTTCAGTGTTTAAAAACTAGGTTTATCCCCAGAAGGAATTGTATTTTGCGTTACCAATTTTAGTTCACATGAAAAACACCTTTTTCATTTTGGCCTTTCTCTTACTCCTATCCTGTGGGGAACAGAAAAGCACAACCGAAGTAGAAGCAACCAGAATCTTTCCGGAATTACCCAAAGACCGTTACAATGTGGCATTTCTAATAATGGATGGGGTTTATAATACCGAGTTTACGGCTCCGTATGATATTTTTCAACATACCCAATACAGAAAAGGCATTAAGGCCATGAGTACCTTTACGGTAGCAAACACTTTGGAACCCGTTGTCTCCTTTGAAGGTGTGCGTATTTTACCAGATTTTGACTACACCAAAGATTCCATTCCCCCTATTGATATTTTGGTCGTACCTAGCGCGGAGCATCATCTGGATACTGATCTAGAAGACACCCAAATGCTGGATTTTATAAAACGTGTTGATGCCGATGCCAAGTTCGTTACGTCGCATTGCGATGGTGCTTTCGTACTTGCTAAGGCAGGTGTATTGGATGATGTGGCTTCCACTACCTTTCCTAGCGACGTGGGAAAATATAAAAAGATGTTTCCTCACCTTAATGTAAAGGACAGTGTCTTATTTGTACATGATGGCAAATATATTACCTCAGCAGGCGGGGCAAAAAGTTTTGAAGCGGCCCTTTATCTCTGCGAATATCTTTATGGAGCGGAAATTGCACGGTCTTTGGCCGGCGGACTGGTCATTGATTGGGATTTACAGACGGTCCCCCATTTTATTCCTTAATTCCCTCATAACGGGATACATCAAGATACTTTTTTACAAGTGCGTTGAACTCCGGTGTAATCCTAAATAGGGCAGTATCTTCTATACTATAGAGCTTTTCTTTGTCTTTAAAGCCATTTTTTAAAGCTTCTTCCAGATAGAAAAGTGCCGTACCATAATCTTCGTTTTTAGCACTTATGGAAACTACCTTTAAATAATTATCAAACTGCTCCGGTTCCGTAATGGTCTTTAGCATCCAAAGAAAAGTAACGGCATCTTGGTCAACGACTTTCTCTGCTTTTTCAAGTATGATGGTATCTTCTATCAAGGCATTCAAATATCCCAAAAGTCGCTTTCCCATGCGTTGTTCCACCACACTTTCGCCAGTGATAAACCCATTTATCTTGGTCATTTGAAAATTCCACCACCCCAAGTTTTTAAAATTGTACGTGAGCACATCTTCTTCCAAGTAGTAGGTATAGTCTTCCTTTAGTAGGTTTTCCTTAAAAATGGCCGCGCTGCGCATCCGTTTAAGACTCCTGTACAATTTGTCCTTCTTAAAATCTTTATGGGCATTCTTCAAAGAATCCGTATTGCGCAATGTCCTATAAACCGTTAAGGCTTCCCGCATTCCCCGTTCCGCCAAAAGCATCTTTTTGTTTTTCTGTAATTCCCTTATCTTGGTCATATGCTGCTGATATGTCCCTTCAATAAGCGTGCTGTCCTTTTCCAAATTTCCCTTGGCCATTGCCGCCAAATCAAACAGCAACAAAGCATCTTCCACGTAAGATGATGGTGGAACCACACCACCTTCGTCATAGATAAGAAGGTTGTTCGGAAATTTCACGTTGTTCAGTACTTTTTCGTCCCTTCTCAAATAGGTATAATTAAAATCATTACGGTCCATGATGGAAACAAAGTAGAAGGGATTGGATTTGCTCAACAGTGATACATTGGCAATGGAAGACCCTATAGAAAGTGCCCCTTCTATTTCTTTGATAAAAAGTGGCGCCAAGTTCGCAAAGGGACCCGAAGTTTTATACCCTGCCGTATAAATTCTACTTCTATCAATAGGAAATAAGGTGGCCACCCGATCCATAAGTCGTTTGGCAGTAATCATATTGTCCGCCAAGGAAATGGAGTCGTGTATATTGTTGGAGCTTGCCAAAATATAACCTCGTTTTTCAGCCGCCAACCGCAGCCTCACCAACGATTTCTTTCCTTGCCCTTTGGTATCGAATACAAAAGCAACGGGCCATTGCCCTTTCACTTCAAAATTTCTAGGCAAGTAGAGGGCAAAACTTTGATTTGTAGAATCCCCAACCATTAAAGAATCCACGACACGGCCTTTCTGAATTTTAAACTCTTGGGCAGTTCCCTTTCCAAAAATTAGGGTTAAAAGAAAAAGTAGGAAGATGTAATTTCTTGTCATGTCAAAAATATAGCAAAAATCTAGCCAAAATTTTTATTCGATTACGGAGGCATTGGAGATAACATCGGATAGCACGATATGCGTCCTGGTTTCCCCATAGTTGATCAACTTGTCGATGAACTTTTCCAAGTGGAACTGGTCCTTTAAAACCACTTCCATGATGATGTTCTCATTTCCGGTAATCCTGTAGCAATTGATGACTTCCTTATACCCCTTTACCACCTCTAAAAAAGGCCTAAGCTTACCTACAAAAGCACGTAAGGTAACTATGGCACGTAATTGATACCCCAAGGCTACATGGGAAACTTGGGCAGAATATCTGGCTATGACCCCTACGTCTTCCATTTTCTTAACGCGCTCCGCCACAGCAGGGGAAGTAAGCCCAACTTCTTTGCCAATTTCCACAAAAGTTGCCCTGGAATTCTTCTGTAAGGCCTGCAGTATTTTTAGACTTAATTCATCAACTTTAATATTCAAAACAAATATGCTTTAAAATTTAATATTCAAAGAAAATCAAAATTTTGCAGTTATTTATTAAAGTTATGTTATTTAAAGGGAACGTATCTTTAGGGTAGATTAAGTTGCTGGTAAATGAAGCCTAATAATTACATCGCATTGCCCGTTTATCAAAAATCCTTAGCGTTAAAGGATTTGAGTACGGCCATTGCCAATTATTTCTCCTATGAGGGAGAGGCTTTTGGGCGTTCTAAAAAATTGGGACTCCGAAGCGAGATTGCGAACGCACTTTTTACGGATGCCACATTAATATCTTCAAATTTAGTAGAAGCGGCCACGGCTTCTTCCAGAAAAACCCGCAACAAAAACATCACCTTTATCAATATTATGACCCGCAATATTTTGGCGTATTGTAATGGTCTTGAGAAAGATGGCGTAAAGGAAAAAGAATATGTCCATCTTTTAAGAAGGGAACTTAGGGCATTTAGGGCGGATTTTAAGCAATGGAGAAAATCCTTAGTTTCTTCTGAGGATTAGCGCAATAATAGGTATTCCCTAGAAAATAGTATAATTTCAAATACAAGGAATATCTTCCTTAGCTTTTTGGCAAATCCAAAACAAGTAATCCACATCATTTTCAATCGGCTACACGCTTGAAAACCCGAAAAGAGAGGACATCGAAAAACACTTCGGCGAACTCAGTGTAAGCGATTCACAAACTTTTCAACGCGTTACACGCTTGAAAACCCGAAAAGGGGAGACATCGAAAAACACTTCGGCGAACTCAGTGTAAGCGATTCACAAACTTTTCAACGCGTTACACGCTTGAAAACCCGAAAAGGGGGGACATCGAAAAACACTTCGGCGAACTCAGTGTAAGCGATTCACAAACTTTTCAACGCGTTCGTTACACGCTTGAAAAGCTGTTCTCTGCTTACATATTTCGTCTATACTGACCGCCGACCTCAAACAACGCATAAGTAATTTGCCCCAAGGAGCAATACTTGGCGACCTCCATTAAACGTTCAAAAATGTTATCCCCCGCAACGGCAGTTTCTTGAAGGCTTTTAAGCAAGGCAGCCACCGTCTCCTTATTTCCTTCCTTTAAACTAGAAAGGGTTTGGATTTGGTTTTCCTTCTCCTCTTGGGTAGCACGTATAACTTCGGCAGGTAATATGGTAGGCGAGCCTTTGGAACTTAAAAAGGTATTTACACCAATGATAGGGAATTCCCCAGTATGCTTCAAGGTTTCGTAATGCAAGCTTTCTTCCTGAATTTTGGAACGCTGGTACATGGTCTCCATAGCACCCAAGACACCACCTCGCTCCGTTATTCTATCGAACTCTAACAGCACTGCTTCTTCCACCAAATCCGTCAGCTCTTCTATGATAAAAGAACCTTGCAAGGGGTTCTCATTTTTGGCGAGTCCCAGTTCCTTGTTGATAATAAGTTGTATGGCCATGGCCCGTCTTACAGATTCTTCGGTAGGGGTCGTAATGGCTTCATCATAGGCATTGGTATGCAGGGAATTACAATTATCATAGATAGCGTAAAGTGCTTGCAAGGTGGTTCTTATATCGTTAAAATCAATTTCTTGGGCATGCAAACTTCTCCCTGAAGTCTGTATGTGGTACTTAAGCATTTGGGCCCGTGGACCGGCCCCATATTTTTCCTTCATGGCCTTTGCCCATATCCGTCGGGCCACCCGGCCGATAACGGCATACTCTGGGTCAATACCGTTGGAAAAGAAAAAAGAAAGATTAGGTCCAAACTTATCGATATCCATGCCCCTACTCAAATAGTATTCCACATAGGTGAACCCATTGGATAAGGTAAAGGCCAATTGCGAAATAGGATTGGCACCCGCCTCTGCAATGTGGTAACCAGAAATGGATACGGAATAGAAGTTTCTAACCGCATTATCAATAAAATAGGCCTGCACATCGCCCATAAGGCGCAAAGCGAATTCCGTTGAAAAAATACAGGTGTTCTGTGCTTGGTCTTCCTTTAAAATATCTGCCTGTACCGTTCCCCTCACCTGGGTTAAAGTTTTGCCTTTTATATCGTTATACACCGATGCTGGCAATACTTGATCTCCGGTAACCCCTAAAAGCAGTAATCCCAAACCACTGTTCCCTTCCGGAAGCGCACCATGATACCTAGGCCTTTCCACCCCTTTGGTTTTATAAATGGATGCAATTTTTGCTTCCACTTCTTCTTTCAACCCATGTTCCAGAATATATTTTTCGCAATTCTGGTCAATGGCGGCATTCATAAAAAACGCCAACAGCATGGGTGCAGGACCGTTGATGGTCATACTTACCGAGGTCAACGGATCACTTAAATCGAATCCCGAATATAATTTTTTGGCATCGTCCAAACAGCAGATAGAAACCCCTGCATTGCCTATTTTACCGTAGATATCGGGTCTGTAATCTGGGTCATTTCCATATAAAGTAACCGAATCGAAAGCTGTGGACAGCCGTTTTGCGGGCATTCCCAAACTTACATAGTGAAAACGTCTGTTGGTCCGTTCTGGGCCACCTTCGCCAGCGAACATCCTTGTGGGGTCCTCCCCTGTTCGCTTAAAAGGATAAATACCTGCGGTATACGGAAAACTACCCGGTAGGTTTTCCTGTAACATCCATTGCAACAAATCTCCCCAAGCAGTGAATTTAGGCAATGCCACTTTGGGTATTTGGGAATGGGAAAGCGAAGCCGTATGTGTGGCTATGGCAATTTCCTTATCCC
This sequence comes from uncultured Croceitalea sp., assembly GCA_937926215.1. GTDB lineage: Bacteria > Bacteroidota > Bacteroidia > Flavobacteriales > Flavobacteriaceae > Croceitalea. The sequence goes on from CALEYA010000185.1 coordinate 6,153, forward strand.
TAACTTTAAAAGTATACAACGGTTCTTTATACCTAGCCACTGTAACATCCCAGTTTCTGATAAGCTCCCAGTTATAGGCATCCAAATCCATTTTTACCTTATCGAACTCCTTTAACAAAAGTTGGGCGATCCCATAATCGGATTCGGGAATTGCGTTTAATATTTCGTCTTGCGCCAAACCCGTTTTTGTAATTACAGATGGTACTATTTTGGTAGCTATGGATTGCAGGGTGATATATATTCCGTACAATTTTTGGGCAACCTGGGCTTGGGATTTTGCTTTTTGATCGTAGGCCCTGTTCATCTCCGAAATTTCCGAAAGGTAGCGGGTACGTGCCGGGGGAATGACAAATGTTTTTTCTGCGGATAGTAAACTAGTCGTCAACTTGGATTCAAAGGTCGAACCCGATGTACTGGCCAAGGTTTCCATGACCTTACCATACAATTGGTTCATGCCATCATCGTTGAACTGCGAGGCCATTGTACCAAAAATGGGAAGTTCTTTTTGTGGAACATCCCAAAGATTATGGTTGCGCATGTATTGCTTTCGAACATCGCGAATGGCATCCAAAGCACCTCTTTTATCAAATTTATTGATGGCCACCAAATCGGCGAAGTCCAACATATCAATTTTTTCCAATTGGGTAGCCGCACCAAACTCTGGGGTCATTACATATAAGGAAACATCACAATGTTCCAAAATCTCGGTATCGGACTGCCCAATACCTGAAGTTTCCAAAATAATCAGGTCATAACCGGCTGCTTTAACTACCTCAACCGCCTCACTAATGTGCTTGGAAAGGGCTAAATTGGATTGTCTCGTAGCCAAAGAACGCATATACACCCGATCGTTCTTTATCGCATTCATCCGTATTCTATCACCCAACAAAGCTCCACCGGTTTTTCTTTTAGAGGGATCCACAGAGATTACGGCAATATGTTTATCCTCAAAATCCAACAAGAACCTACGGATAAGCTCGTCTACCAAACTCGATTTTCCTGCGCCTCCCGTACCTGTAATTCCCAAAACGGGGACATGGGCATAATCCACTTTTTCAAAATGGGCCTTAAATTCTTTCGGTCTGTTTTCCGCTAAGGATATCAATCTTGCTATCGTATTTACTTTTTTTGCGGATAATTCTTCGGCCAATGTCTGTTCCCCTAGTTTTGGTAAGGGCGGCACTGCGGTATCGCTCTGCTTTACCAAATCGTTGATCATGCCCTGTAATCCCATTTTTCTCCCATCGTCCGGAGAATAGATTCGGGTAATTCCATAGGCCATTAATTCCGCTATTTCCTTCGGAAGGATAACACCCCCGCCGCCTCCAAAAATTTTGATATGACCTGCATTCTTTTCTTGAAGCAAATCGTACATATATTTAAAATATTCATTGTGCCCACCTTGATAAGACGTCATGGCTATGGCATTGGCATCTTCTTGTATGGCGCAATCCACAACTTCTGCAACGCTGCGGTCATGGCCTAAATGGATAACCTCTACCCCTGTTGCCTGTATAATCCGTCTCATAATATTGATAGCGGCATCATGTCCGTCAAAAAGGGAAGCTGCAGTAACAATTCTTATTTTATTTTTTGGGGTGTAGGGTTTGGTTTGCTCCATCTTCAAAAAAAGGTGTTTTATTGCTGTGCAATTTACGAAAAACGCAAAAATAAAATCGTTCTATTAACAATAATATAAAAGAATACAATAAAAAGGATTCCTTTTTTGGAATAGCATAATTTTACACCTTTTAAAAAGCGAATATTGAAACTTACCATTCTTATTCATTGCCCGGATCAGCCCGGAATCATTAGTGCGGTCACCAACTTTTTTCATTTGGCGGGAGGTAATATTGTGTATTTGGACCAGCATGTGGACAAACAAGCTGGGGTATTTTTTATGCGTTTGGAGAGCGAATTTGAAAGTATATCCAAGCTTTCGCAATTTGAAGATCAATTTCAACAGGAGCTTGCACTCCCATTTTCTATGGAGTGGAGCCTGCATAAAAGTGGCACCAAACCCAGAATAGCGGTTTTTGTATCCAAGTACAACCATTGCCTGTATGATCTTTTAAGCCGATACAATTCTGGAGAGCTGGAAATAGAAATTCCTTTTATTATAAGTAACCATCCGGACCTGCAGTACATTGCGGAACAGTTTAAGATTCCTTACTACCACATTCCCGTATCAAAAGACACCAAAGCAAGGGCGGAAGCCGAACAATTGGCACTATTAAAGGAACATCGGGTAGATTGCATTGTATTGGCCCGGTATATGCAAATAGTGAGTCCTAAACTCATAAGCGCTTATCCCCATAAGATTATCAATATCCACCATTCTTTTCTACCGGCATTTGCAGGGGCGAAACCATACCATGCCGCTTTTGAAAGGGGCGTTAAAATTATAGGGGCCACTTGCCATTATGTTACGGAGGAACTTGATGCGGGACCAATCATTGAGCAGGACGTCACCCCGGTGTCACATACCCATAGCATCAAGGATTTTATTACCAAAGGAAGGGACCTTGAAAAAATTGTACTTGCCCGGGGCGTACAACTCCATGTACAGCGAAAAACCATGGTGTACAATAATAAAACGGTTATCTTCACTTAAAGGATGTGATGTAATACGCTCATCCAATAAAATTATTTAAACCCCAATTGTACCTTTAAAATGAAAAAACTACTCTTATTTTCCTTGGCCCTATTTTTACTGGGCTGTAGCGAATTACAGCAAGTTGTAAACCAATTACCGCAATCCGGCCCGGTCGGTAATGCAGAGATTGCCCAAGGGCTGCGCCAAGCCCTGGATTTAGGCATTGAGAAGCAAGTAAGTAAACTTAGTTCCGAAAACGGCTTTTTTAGCAATGAACTGGTAAAAATACTTTTACCGGAAGAACTTAGGAAAGTAGACAAATCACTGCGGGATATTGGTTTGGGAAAACTTGCGGATGAAGGTCTAAAAGTGCTGAACAGCGCTGCCGAAGACGCCGTTAAGGAAGCGACCCCAATATTTGTTGATGCCGTTAAGAACATCACCTTTAATGATGCCAAAAATATTCTTTTGGGTGACGATACCGCAGCTACCAATTATCTGCAAAGTGGTACGGAAACACAATTGTATTCCAAATTCAATCCGGTAATCAAGAACTCTTTTGAAAAGGTAGGGGCGGATAAAATTTGGGGTAATTTGATTACCAAATACAATAACCTACCGTTCACTAAAAGTGTAAACCCAGACTTAACGGACTACGTTACCCAAGAAGCCCTTAAAGGGGTTTTTACCATGATTTCGGTGGAAGAAAAAGAAATACGCGCCAAAGCAAGTTCAAGGACTACCGATATTCTAAAAAGGGTGTTCGCTTTACAGGATTAACTTTAATTTAATACATCCATTTAACAATAAAGTATTTTATTGGCCGTTATAACTCTAAGAAAACAAGACAATTATAAGCTTATCTTAAAATTTGATTATCCTCTTAAACCAGCGTTTAATTGAATTTTATACAAGTTATTTGAGTTAGCATTTTTTTTGAGTTAGTTAGTTAAAAAAAAACCGATGTCCGCATCGGTTTTTTGTTTTTGCAACCCACTTTGGCCGTTGTATTCCGCATAAAAAGTCCTCATTTTCATTGCTTTGCAAAAGGGTCAAAAGGTAAATTATTATCGGGGCTTACTTAATTTAAGGTTTTTTTAAGATTTTGGGATGGCACTTTTTCTACCTTGTAGTTAGAGCTAATTCATCAATCAAATGGGACACTTGAAAAAACTTTCGTTTCTTCTGTTCCTGCTAGCCGTGCTTTCCGTATGTGGTGCAATCACACCAAAACATACGGTAGAAAAAGAGAATACTATCGCATTGGCTTTTCCGCAGGACTCCATACGCTGGGCAGACTATTATTACAACATTCAACGCTATGAGGAAGCTATTTCCTTATTCAAAAGCGGACTCGAACAAGGCGGGGTAGATACCCCTAAATTTTTAAAAAAACTAGCCCTAAGCGAAGCAGGTTTACGGAATACCGCCAATTCGGTAGACTATTTGGAAAACTATCTGTTTGAAGAATTTGATATCGACTTTTTCAACCATGAAGGTTTTGACGGAATCCGGGAAACGGATGAGTTCCAAGCGTTGCTAAAAAAGTACCGTCCAAAAATCAGCTTTTGGTCCTTCTTTTATCTGTTTATAGCATTTATTGGATTTTATACGGTCCTGTTACTAAACTTCAATAAAAAAATAAGACTTTTTGCAAAGCTATTGATAAGTGGTTTTATAGTAATACATTCCTTCTTTATTTTTCATATTGCGTTGGTTATCAGTAACTATCAGTATGAGTACCCACACTCGTATTTGATGTCTACCTGCTTTTCATTTTTATACGGCCCACTCCTATACCTATATTTTAAAAAGATAGTCCGTAATCATTCTTTTAAGTATAGGGACCTTCTTCACATAATTCCAACATTACTGTTTTTGGTTTACATAGTTCCCATATATGCCCAAGGGGCAAATGAGAAATTGGAGATGATGCTCAATAGGGTACGCAATGGCTTGAATGCGTCAGATTCCGAGCAGCTTGTCCTTATCGTTATTTTAAAACTCGCTTCACTTTTAATCTATGGATACTTCATTAGGAAACTGTATTTGGAAAGTGCAGAAAAAACAAAGGGGAAAACTCCCATAAAAGCTTGGCAAAAAAACCTGTATCATATCCATTTTCTATATATCGCTGCCTACGTCGTATACGGCATTCTCATAAGCAATTCTATTCTATCAGGATTTTTCTTTCATTTTCAAGTTGGTAGTATGGCCCTTATGGTGCTGTACATTGGCTATTCCGCAAACTTACAACCGCAGGTCTTTAATGGAATACTCGCATATACGAATCGCTTCTTTCCAAAATATGAAAAATCCGGTCTTACGGAAAGCCTGTCCATCGAATTAAAAACCCATCTGGAACACCTTTTTCAGAATGAAAAAATATATAAAGAAAACGATATCAATCTAGAGATGGTGGCGGAACGATTGAATACCTCTAGGCACAACGCCTCCCAGGTCATCAATGAACATTTTAAGATGAGTTTTCATGAACTGGTGAATAAATATAGAATTGACGAGGCCAAAAAAATGTTGGTCAACGACAAACAACGAAACCTCAACATCATAGATATTGCCTATGAGGTGGGCTATAACAACAAAGTAACCTTTAATAAAGCGTTTAAAAAAGAAACCGAACTAACACCAAGTCAATTTCAACGTAAAGTACCGCAATTGCATGCGTAAAGAAGAAGTAAGCATTCTTCGGATAGGTAAACGTTTATAGGTATTTCCTAAAAACCTTTTTTCTGACCATTAATTTGAGTGAATAACTTAAAATGTAGGCAGCCCTGCAACAACTACCCAAACGAAAAAACTATACAACGATTTCGTTTTCTACTGTAGTGACTATTTTGGATTAGCGTCAAAAATAACGGGCTGTTCTGCATTCTAACTCAAAACAATAGTTAAGTATGAAAAACAGGACTAAATGGTTGTGCATGCTCTTTTTAATGGGAATCTTCTCTGCGTTTGCACAACAAAACAACGTATCGGGCTTGGTAACCGATTTTGAAAACTTACCACTACCAGGAGTCAATATTTTAGTAAAAGGCACCACAACAGGTACACAATCCGACTTTGATGGAAATTATGTGATTGCCGCTAATACCGGTGATGTATTGGTTTTTTCCTATTTAGGACAAAAGACCATTGAGGTCAGGGTGGGGAACTCCAACACCATCAATGTCCAAATGGAACAGGATACCCAAGCTTTGGAAGAAGTTGTGGTCATTGGTTACGGTAACCAAGAGGAACGTAAAATTATCCAAAATGTGGGGATCGTAAAGGAAGAAGCCATTGAAAACTTACAGGTGGTTTCCGCAGATCAATTGTTACAAGGACAAAGCGCAGGTACACAAATTGTTAATGCCTCCGGTGTTTTGGGCTCTGCCGCCGTAATTAGGGTTAGGGGTGTAAATTCCATTAACTCTGGTAGCCAACCTCTTATCGTTATAGACGGTGTCCCTATTACGGACAGTCAAAATACGCTGAATAGGGGTGGAAACACAGGTATCAATCCACTTTCTTATGTAAATCCAAACGATATTGCCTCCTTAACGGTTTTAAAGGATGCCGGCGCAACCTCTATTTATGGTTCCAGGGGTGCTAACGGGGTTGTACTTATTACCACGAAAAAGGGGAGACGAAATTCCGAAACCACGGTTACTCTGGATGTAAATACACAATTCTCCCAATCTACTGATGTTCCAGATATTTTAACGGCCGATCAATTTCGTCAATTCAAGTCTGAGGTTGCGACCATCCAAAACGGCGGTGTTGCCGTAACCCCAGAAGATTTAGGTCTTGGGGCCATTGGCTCTGGAGGTACGGATTGGCTTGGTGGGGTACAGCGCACCGGTATATCGCAAAATTACAACCTTGGCGTGCGGGGCGGAAGCGAAAAAACGTCCTTCTTCTTTGGCTTGGACTATCAAAACACCGAGGGATTCATTATCGGTAACGACCAGCAACGTGCCGGTGCCAGAATCAATATTGATACGGATGTCAACGGCTGGCTAAAAGCTGGGGTGAACTTAGGGGTGACCAACAACCGTTTGGCAAGGGTATTTGTTGAAAACGAAATTGATGCACCCTTTACTACTGCATTTTTACAAAGTCCTGTAGTTAGGGCAAGGGACGATGAAGGCAATTTTTTACAGTCAGGATCTTTTATACCAAATATATTTGCTAGGGTCGCACTAGACGATAGGGAGCTAAAAACCTTTAGGGTCATTGGTAATGCCTTTACGGAAGTAACACCGTTTAAGGGACTAACCTGGCGGTCTGAGTTTGGTATCGATTGGTTAAGCACGGAAGAAACGACCAGGGAAGCCGAGTTCAATACCCCGGGCGGATTAGCACAGCAAGTAAGTGTTCGAGAAGAAAGATGGCTCACCAACCAAACCCTTAATTTTAGGCCAGAGTTGGGTGATGACCATGATTTGACCGTGTTATTGGGACTTAATTATGAGGAAACCTTGCGAACGCGTTTGAATGTATCATCCACCGGCTTTCTAACGGACGATCTTAGAAACCTAGGTTCTGGATCAACGCCAACCGTGCTCAACGGTGATCGTTTCCCTACAAGGCTATTTGGTTTGTTCTCTAGGGTAACCTATGACTATCAAGGCAAGTATATTGTAGAAGGATCCGTAAGAAGGGATGGTTCCTCTAGGTTTAGCGCCAACAATCGCTTTGGCTATTTTTGGTCGGCCGCAGCGGGTTGGACCTTGTCCGAGGAAAACTTTATTAAAGACTTGGACTTTTTTGATTTCCTGTCTATACGGGCAAGTATCGGTACCGTAGGTAATGACAGATTGGGTACCTTCCCATCTTTAGGTCTTTTTAGCGCCGGTGCCATAGCGGATTACAACGGGGAATCCGGGGTGATTCCAAACCAACCGGAAAGTCCCGATTTAAAATGGGAAGAAAGTGAGACCTTGGATATTGGTATAAAATCTACTTTTTTAAATGGGCGCATTTCTTTTAATGCTTCTTACTTTAAAAAGACAACTAGCGATCTGCTCCTAAACCAAGTACTTCCTCCACTAACAGGATTCGTAAGCATTAGCCGAAATATCGGGGAAATGGAGAACAAAGGTTTTGAGTTTGAATTGAACACGGTGAACATTCAAAGTGATAATTTCCAGTGGCGCACCAATTTTAACCTGACAACCATAGAAAATAGGGTGTTACGTTTGAACGAGGATGCTGCTACGGATACCCAGGGCAGAAGAATTATAGATGGACCAATACAAAGGGCCATTGAGGGGGAATCCCTTAATAATTTCTTTTTGATCCGATATGTAGGGGTAAATCCGCAAACGGGTGATGCAGAATGGTTGGATGCCAACGGCAATATTACGACCAATCCCGGCTCTACGGACAGGGTGGTCACGGGAAGTCCGCTTCCAGATTTCTCAGGCGGTATGACCAACACCTTTACTTATAAAAACTTTGATCTATCGCTCTTAATGAATTATTCTTATGGAAACGATATTGTGCTGGACGGATTGCGTTTTGCAGATGGAAACGACGCCATAGGGGGCATTGTCAATATTAGAACACAGAACCTCAATTTTTGGAGGCAACCCGGGGACAACGCATTCTTGCCGAGTCCGAACAGCACAACATTTAATTTGTTCAACCAACGTTCCGATTTGCAGCAGTTGGATGGTTCCTATCTACGTCTAAAAAACATCACCCTAGGGTACAGTCTACCGCAGAAAACCTTGGACAGGATCGGTGGGGTTTTTAAAGCGATTCGATTCTACGGAACGGCAACTAACCTCTTTACGCTTAAAGGTGATGAATTGGATGGTATTGATCCAGAGGTTACGGATGATATCGATCCTTTGTTCCAAGGGGAATCTTTCTTTACCGCTCCGCAAGCAACTTCATTTTCACTAGGAGCCAGATTACAATTTTAACTTAAAAAAATAGCGATGAGAATAATAAAACATATAGCGACAGCAGTGCTAACACTGGCCCTTATCTTTTCTTGCGAGGATAGATTGGAGGTCGTTCCAGAGGACAGTGTTGCTACAAATACAGTTTTTGGAAGTTTTGCCACTATAAATGGTACCGTAGTGGGTATCTATAGCAAGAATCAAAGTGGGGACCTCAATGGCAACCCGCAGTTGATATCTGAATTTATGGCAGATAACGTAAATTTTGTGGGTAGTTTCCCTTCCTTACAGGAAATTGACCAATATGAGACCTTGGCAACCAATGCCACCATTGATAATATTTGGTTCGATGGGTATGAGCTGATCGGTGCGGCCAATAACGTGATTGCCAATCTTCCCAACGTCAACGTGGAAGAAATTAATGACCTTACGCAAGCAAACGTGGAGACCTTTGTGGCAGAAGCACGCTTTTTAAGGGCCCTTACCAATTTTAGGTTGGTCAACCATTTTGCCCAGCCTTTTCAGTTTTCCAACGGTACCAACTTGGGTATTCCATTGGTGGATAGACCATTTGAAGGTGGTGATATATCTGAGTTTCAATTGGAACGTTCTACGGTAAACGAAACCCATGCTTTTATTGAGGAAGACCTGATCGCCGCTGCTTCCGCTTTGCCCGCCGATAATGGTAACCGGGCAGAGGCTGGTGCCGCTACGGCATTGTTGGCACGGTTATACCTGTATCGGGAACAATGGGCAGATGCCGCAAATTTTGCCAATACGGTCATTAACTCTGGGGAATATACCCTTGCCAACGATTATGATTTTTACGATGATAATCCCAACTCGTCAGAGCATATTTTTGTAGTAATCAATACGCCAACGGACGGACCCCAAGAGGCAACGGTTTCAGATGAGGTCTATGTCAACTTTTTTAATCCGGCACCAGGGGGAAGGGGCGATGCACCCTTCAGTCAAGATCTGTTGGATGCCTTTGCGGCGGAAGCTGGCGATAGACGCTTTGATGAACTCTCACAGGCAGCAACGGATGCCGGGGGGAATGCTACCTTTTTTACCACCAAATATCCAGACATTGTAAACAATGCTTCGGATGGTATGGAATTGCGCATCACCGAAATGTATTTAATTCGTGCGGAGGGCAATCTAAGAAATGGCACTACCATTGGTGATACCCCATTGAACGATATCAACCTGCTTCGCAGCCGCGCCGGATTAGCGGATTTGACCTCAGTTAATCTGGATGCGATCCTATTGGAACGTAGAAAAGAGTTTTGTTTTGAAGGGCATCGCAGAATGGATTTGCTTAGGAACAATTTAAACCTTAGACCGGACAATGGAGCGGCATCCGCACCGGGAGCGGACAAAGTAATTTTTCCTATTGTAGAGGATGAGACCACAAACAATCCCAATATTACTCAAAACCCAGGAAGTTTCTAGATAATTTCATCAATCAACGTAAAAACCATCATTCAAACTATTTGGGTGATGGTTTTTTAATAAACTACCTCGGGGGAATAACCACGAGGTATTTATACAAAACTGAATTTTAATTTCAAGGCAAGCCTAGGGGTATGATACCCTTTGGCGTTACCAATAAAGCTTATGTTATGACCCTACCTAAACGATTGCTCCTTTATGTATCTGTTTTTATGATGTTTATTGGGTTTTGCCAAAAACAACAACCCAATAACCCAACCTTACAGGAACTTGCATTTCTTGTGGATGTGAATGCCAGCAAGTATGCCAACGCAATAGGCTCCAAGTATCTGTTCGATGAATTTAAATTAGCTAAAATCGAAGGGTTTCAAGGATCCCATCTTATTCGTTTTGATGCGGTAGACAATATTATTGAGCTTAAAAAAGAGGCCGATGAAATACGCCAACTATCCAAGAAGAAGCAATACAAAATTGAATTTCTAGACGGTTCAGGAACCTATGAAACAAAATCGTTTACCAATAGTTCCGGTAAAATTGAGTACAGCTTTTTTGAAAAACGATACGAATGCTCCAAATTTCTAGTGTACAAAAAAGAGCGCATCAAGTTTGAACCGGCAAAACCGGCGAAAAGTAGCTATGAACAGGAAGTACCTGCAGAATTTGTAAATCAGGCCAATGCCTATTATTTATTAAAGCTGTCGGAAAACAATCCGCATCTGGTAGAAATCCCCAGAAAGAAAAAGGCATTACTCGCTTTTTTTGGCAACAAGTCAAAAGAAATGGCAGCGTTTCTTAAAAAACAAAAACTAAAACCCAATTCCGAAGAAGACATCATTAAGATAATACACCGTTATTTAGATTGACAATAATCGGCCATAAGAGCTTTTGAAGTGTTTGGTAATCATACATCGGGAGCAGGGTAATGGTTGATAAGGCTTACCCATATCCGGCAATATAAGTCGTTAATTTACTTGTAACTTAACTATATGGGGCGGCTCTGAGACATACTTCTAAAAAAACTTCTCGTTTCATTTTTAGATTATATTATTTGAATTAGCTATCAAGAATTTCAGGGCTGCTCCTATATAGTTTAACCCATGGACAGACTAAGAACTACACTGCCATAAAACGAATTTTTCATAGATTTTAATTGTTGTTCGGTTAAAGATAAAAGACCGCTACGCTTTTAGACAATGGACGTAAGACTGCTTTTGAAAAGCACTAAAAATGATGCCCCTTTGAAAAGTTTTTAATGTCATGGGCGAAGGTCGGGTCGGATTTTTGATAAGCAAGGAGGCGGTTTGTTGAAATAACGGGGCACTAAGATGTACTAAGGAAAACAGGTTTCTTCAAATTTTTTATCCGAAAAACAATGATCGACCTTGCATAATGAACCCAATTGGACAAGCTTAAAGAAATACTATTTTGGTGCTCTCAGAGGCTAATTACTTCTTTGTACTGTAGATACCATCAAAAACCGTATTTACCACTATACCGTCCTGCAATACCTCCCAAAGTTGTCTTACCGTACCGTTTTCATTTGCCGTCCAGGTGATTCTGTTAACGTAGTACTTTCCATCGGTATGCTCAAATTCATCAGAGGACAAAATCATCTGGTTACCTACTCTATTTCCTTTTAGTTTTAGGTGCGCCCCAGAATTGTCAATCCACAACTGCTCCCATTGGCCCGTTTTCTTATTGTAGAAATTATAGCTTGTACCGGTAAATCCCGATTTAGCGCTCGTCCAATTCTCTTTTAGCACACAACCGGATTCTTCTTTAACAATAGTATTATAGCCTGCTTCTTTGCCGTTGGCATCCGTTACTTTCCATTCGCCCACCCAAAAGTCAAAAGCAGTTTGGTCCGCAGAACAACAATTACATGCCGTTTGGGCAAAGACCATATAAGGAACAATAGTGGTCCATACAAAAACTAAAACTCTCATTATCTTTAATTTATATTGGAAAGATACCCAATAACCGCTTTGTTGAATACCAAGGGTTGCTCTACATTGACCACATGGCCGCAATCCTCCACCACAAACAATTCTGAAGTCTGGTGGGCCTTAACCACCTTCCTTATAGTTGGTAAAAAGAGGTAATCTTCCTCTCCCATTACATAATACGTTGGAATCTTAATATCCACGGATCTAAAAAAGCGCAACAACGGATTGATTTCCGAAGTAAGCTTAAACCATCTTATAAATTCTTTCTGATACAATTTTTTAGCTTCCCTAACAAAGAGCGAACGGGACTCCTTATGGTTTTTATTGGGCATGATAACAAAGGCAAAAAACTTGTAAAGCCATAGATAAGGGACAATGGATTTGAAAATCACCCCAAGGCGCATTAAAACCTGTGACCTAAAATTAAGCTTCATTATGGCACCCCCCATAACCATGCTGGCTACGCGTTCTGGGTGTTTCTCCGCTATATTTCGTATTAAAATAGTACCTAAAGAGATGCCCACAAAATGGGAACGCACAATGTTCTCATGATCAATGACCTCTACAATATCATCGGTTATGGAATCAAAAGTATACTTGTCATTAAAAGCGTCCTTAATGTTGGGTTTGGAATTCCCATGGCCCCGCAAATCCAACAACAATACATTAAAGTGCTGTTTAAAATCGCGGACTTGTTTGTACCAAATAGTAGAACTCCCTCCTGCACCATGCACAAAAGTGACCCATTCTTTAGACGATTGATGAAGATATTTGGTGTAGTGAAGCAATCCTAATTTTTGAATAAATGTACGTTAAATTTTTACCAACAAACCGGGCAAAACGCCCTTAGGATATTAATTCCAAGTTAAAATTAGACAAACTACTTGATTTTTAGACGTATAGGATACACATGGGACGTCCAAAACTGGGTTTGCAACGTATCTTTGTTATAACAAATCTTGTAATGATGGAAAATCAATATTGTAGGGTGGGTGCGGTTAAACCCATTACAAATGGCGCACAAGCGATAAGCATTTTGGAATACAGATATCAAATATTCTTGGAAAAGGCATCCAACATTGGTAAAATGGATGAAAAATTAGCCGATTTCTTTGAGTCCAAAGCGAATAGCATTAAGAAGACCTTGGAAAACCTTATTTAAGGTTCGGTAAGACTTATCGTTTTTCCAATTCCAATTGCATGTCTTGTTGCAATTGCATTGCTTTTTTTCCGGCTTCTTCCGCAAAATCGATGCCATTGGAAGCATATATTATCCCCCTGCTGGAATTGACCAACAATCCAATATCCTTGGTCATTCCGTAATCACACACCTCTTTAAGGCTGCCCCCTTGGGCGCCTACGCCGGGCACAAGCAAAAAGCTTTCCGGTATAATTTGCCGTATTTCCTTTAGGTATGCTGCCTTTGTGGCACCTACCACATACATCAAATTTTTAGCATTCGCATAGGTTTTTGAGGTCCGGAGTACTTCTTTGTACAAGGCTTCGCCCTTTACCAGCTGGGTTTGAAAATCGAATGCCCCTTTATTTGAGGTCAAGGCCAATAAAATCGTATGCTTATCCTCAAATGCCAAAAAAGGCTCTACCGAATCTTTGCCCATATAGGGTGCTATGGTTATGGAATCAAAATTGAGGGTTTCAAAAAACGCTTTGGCATAGCGGGTAGACGTATTTCCGATATCCCCACGTTTGGCATCGGCAATGGTAAATTGTTCCGGATAGTTGGTGCTGAGATAGTCTATCGTTTTTTGAAGGGACTGCCAACCTTGAAGCCCATACGCTTCATAAAACGCGATGTTCGGTTTATACGCCACGCAAAATTCTTGGGTGGCATCAATAATGGCTTTATTAAAGCTAAAAATAGGATCCTCTTCTTTTAAAAGATGTGCTGGAATTTTATCCAAATCCGTATCCAAACCTACACAGAGAAAGGATTTCTTTTTCTTTATTTGCGCAACTAATTCTTCTGTTTTCAACTGGCTATTACCTTACTCTGTTAACTACGTACCGATTTCCGGTGTTCAATCCCACATCTTGTTAAAATATCTCTGAAGCCTCTTTTAGCTTTTCGGTATTTTCTACAAACATAAGCTCATCAATAATTTTTTGGATATCTCCGTTGATGATATTTTGCAAATCGTATAGGGTAAGCCCGATTCTATGATCGGTCACCCTTCCTTGCGGATAGTTATACGTCCTAATTTTTGCGGAGCGGTCACCACTACTTACCTGCGAATTTCGTTTGGCGGCATCTGCTTCCTGCTTTTTGGCGAGTTCCAAATCATACAGACGGGAACGCAATACCTTAAAAGCCTTTTCCTTATTTTTATGCTGTGATTTTTGATCCTGGCATTGGGCTACCAAACCTGTGGGAACGTGTGTTAGACGTACTGCGGAATAGGTAGTGTTCACGGACTGTCCACCGGGACCGGATGAACAGAAAAAGTCTATCCGAACGTCCTTTGGGTCTATCTGTACGTCAAAGTCTTCCGCTTCCGGAATGACCATGACCGTAGCCGCACTGGTATGCACCCGACCTTGGGTCTCGGTCTGTGGCACACGCTGTACGCGGTGCACCCCTGCTTCAAATTTTAGCGTTCCGTATACATCCTCTCCGGTAACTTCAAAATGAATCTCTTTATATCCGCCACTGGTGCCCTCGCTTAAATCCATAATGTTGGTTTTCCAACCTTTTGATTCGCAGTATTTAGCATACATCCGGTACAAATCCCCTGCAAAAATACTTGCCTCGTCACCACCGGTTCCAGCACGTACTTCCATGACCACGTTCTTTTCGTCCTCTGGGTCTTTAGGTATCAATAAGAGTTTTATTTCCTCTTCCAATTTTGGCAATGCTTCCTTAGCCTCTTCCAACTGCATTTTCGCCATCTCTACCATCTCTGCGTCACTGCCGTCCCCTAGAATCTCTTCCGCTTCTTTTAGGTTATTGCTGATTGTGATGTATTCATCGCGCTTATCACAGAGATTTTTAAGGTCTTTATATTCTTTATTAAGACTTACGTATCGCTTTTGGTCCGAAATGATGTCCGGCTGGATAATCAAGTCGGAAACCTCATCAAACCGTTGCTTTACGATATTCAATTTGTCTAGCATAATTCATTCTCCTATTGTTAGGCGAATTTACAATTTTTAAAAGACTCCCGTTAACGAATATATGGGTATAAAACGAAGTGATGGAGCGACCCAAGACTGAGAGGTCATATCGATTTTTATTTATAAAATTATGGAAAGAACACGCCTATTTCCTTAAAAACCCAAGCCAAAAAGATTGCTATTTTTCGAAACTATTGGACGTATTTAAGACAATGCCAGAACTTTTGTGGACTTTGTTCTTATCATCCACTACGACCACCTCAACCCCTTCCAATTGATTGATCATATGGATACCCCGATCCTTTCCCATAATAAAAATTGAAGTTGCCAAGGCATCACAAAGCTCCGCCTTCTTGGCAAAAACCGAAACACTGAACACCCCCTTTGTAGGGTATCCGGTCTTGGGATTGATAATATGGGAATATTTCTCCCCATTAAAAATAATGTACTTTTCGTAATTACCGGACGTAGCCGCAGAAGACTCAATAATGGGCAACCACGAGAACACATCGGTTTTATCCGTGGGGTTGGCGATGCCTACCATCCACTTTTCACCCGTTTCACGGGTTCCCCATGTGGTAAGGTCACCGGAAGCATTGATAATACCACCGGGAACGCCATTTGAAATCAACAAAGCCTTGGCTTTATCTGCAGCGTAGCCTTTTCCAATGGCACCAAAACCAAGTTTCATTCCTTTTTTTCGAAGAAAAACGGTAGCGTCGTCGGCATTCAACACAATGTCCTGATACCCTATTTTTGCCACAGAAGCCCTAACGACATCCCTATCCGGTGCCCGTTTCAATTCCCCATTAAACTTCCATATCTTGTCTAGGGAGGCATAGGAAATATCAAAAGCGCCTTCCGTTAATTCGGAAATTTTTAGGGACCTTTCAATCAAGGAAAACAATTCTTCCGCCACTTTTACCGGGCGAATACCTGCATTCTTGTTAATGGCATAGGTTTCCGATTCCATATCCCAAGAGGATATCATCTTTTCTATCCTCTTTACTTCCGCTATGGCCTCATTGATGTAGATGTACCCAATTTCCTCGTTTTGTGCCACTACGGTAATCTCAAAGCGACTGCCCATCAACTTCTCTACCTTGGTCACATTGACCAAGTCTTCTTGTGCCATCCCAAGAAAAACCAGAAAGCAAAAAAAAGTGGAACTAAGAAATCTCATGATAAACTAGCGTTCGGCGAAGCAATATACGGTATGGATTTGAAACTTTTACTGCGAGGCCTTTCAATTTTCTCATAGTACTCTAAGCATCCTTTTAAGTAAAATTTTTCGGTTTTACCTGCAGTAAAAGAATTACTTTGTTTGTGCAACATCCATTATGGCTATTCGAATATACGCAATGTATTGCCGCTAAGTTCCGTATTAAAAATCTTCAATGGGTTGTTGGTCACCGTGTTCAAAGGTGTTCCATCTTGTGCAAAACGTGAGCCGTGGGTGCTGCATCTGTAAATACCGCCATCATCAGTTATAAAACGGACTTCTTCCGTTTGCTGATGGCTACAAATTTGACTGGCAGCCACAAGTTCACCTTCCAAATTACGGGCAATGACCACAAAATTCTTTCTGATGAATCCGCCATTATTGGCCAAAGGGGCCGCCTCCGCATCCGTAAGGTCGATGGTAAAATCAACTCCGGTAGGAACTGGGAATTGCTCTAAATTTTCTTCTGAATCTGATGAACAGCCATGTAAACATGGGAAAGTCACTGCAAATGCCGCTCCGGCACCGAGTGTTTTTAAAAATTTTTTTCTTTTCATAGCATTGGGGTTTAAGAACAAACGTGAAATTTTATAGAATAGTATGGAAAATGGACACTTTTTTGGCACTTTTCACTAGTTGGAATTTAGCTTTAGGTACCCTTATCTACCTTTGGTAAACAACCGATTGATCTTAGTTATTTCACTAAACATGGCTAACAAAAATAACGACATGCTGAAACAAGTTTAGCATGACGCAGTCCTTAAAAGCATATTACTTCCAAAACGCTAAGAGTTCGGTAACCCTATGAAGAGTATGGGAGTAAACTTGGGTTTGTTTATCGCCCTGAACCCAAATAAAAATCTAAGGGTCAGATACTTTCTGAGCCTTCTTCATTTCATCAGTTTGAGGGAACTAGTAAACGAACTTACCATACTCACTTTCAATAGTCAGTTTTTTTGTTGGAGCCTCTTCTACCCTACCCACAATACGTGCATCTACATTAAAGCTTTTTGAAATGGAGATAAGGTCCTCGGCGATGGCCGGGTCCACA
>CALEYA010000186.1 GCA_937926215.1 uncultured Croceitalea sp.
AATTTCTATCACCGGTAAAGGCATATGGTCCGTTGGTCAGCGGGGTCACTTCCAAAGTATTGTCCCTACCCCAATTGCCGGATACCCGCTGCCATCTGCACGTATTGGGCTCACATCGGAATAAAATATCGCTCCAAAAAACCCTATAGTTCTTGGGAAAAACAAAGCGGTTATACGATCCTTTTCTAATCTTGATAACCTGCTCCTTGGCTCGTTGCGGCAGTCGAAACTCTACCCAAGAGTACTTGGTTTTAACACCAAAGGTTTTGGCTTCGCAACCACATTCCAATGCGGCATGTTCTTCAGCCTCTTCCCTAGCTTCCTCGGCTATTACAATTTCATTGGCCTGTAATAGCATAGCGGCATTTAGGGAATCCCTTTTATCTGCCCTTAGCTGCATCGCCTTCGCCTCATCCGAGAGTTGGTTGAGCACACTGTTTGCCTCCTCATCTTTTGACAGTCCTTTTTCCTTGCTTCCGCAGGCCATCAATAAGAATACCAGGACCGCTATAAAACAATCACCTATTTTCATGGCATGCTTATTATCTGTCACCCACTTTTACATAAGGGCTATCACCCGGAGAGCCGTGGCACAATGCATCTGCATCCCATTTTCCTTCAATCCGTTCCCATTCACAAGAATCTGGGTTACAACTAAAAATGAGATTGGTCCACCATACCCTATTGCATTTTGGATACACATATTTATTGTAGGCTCCCTCCTTTATTTTTATGATTTCGCCAGCTTTTGCTACGGGCAATTGGAATTCCGCCCAAGAATGATCACTCTGCGTCCTAAAGGTTTTTTCCCCACAATTGCAGGCTTCTCCCTGAATACTGGCAACGGTCCACATAGCGCTCCACCAACCGGGTTCAATTTCCCCTAGGTCCAAGGACCCGTTTTGATTGTGCAGAAAAGTACCCTTCCAACGGTTTTTGATCCGCACAAAAGTTGTTCCCGCTACGGGCTCCAGCACCCACATGGCACTCCACCAACCGGGTTGGATCTCCCCTATTTCGACCCCCTCATACTGACTGTGGACATAGGTGCCTTTCCAGCGGTTTTTAATTCGGACAAAAGTGGTGCCTTCCACCGGCTCTATGACCCACATGGCACTCCACCATCCTGTTTGGATCTCCCCTAATTCGACCCCGTCATATTGACTGTGTAGAAATACGCTGGTCCACCTATTGGATATTCGGTCAAAATTTACAGTTGCTTCTTGTGCATACAGGCTGTTGGACTGTAATAGGAATGCAACACCTAGGAATACACCTACCCATAGGTTCTTTTTTACTAAACGCTTCATTGAATTTTTCATAATTGTGATTTTAAATGTGTTTTTATTAGCATCGCCAAAGGGTATAATACCTCGAGGCTTACGCCCTAATAAGTTTACTTGGTGCCTACTTTAAGATAAGGGCTACTACCCGCAGATCCATGGCAAAGCGCATCTGCATCCCAATTGCCTTGTACTTTTACCCAAGCACAAGCATTGGGGTCACAGCTGAAAACAAGGTCGGACCACCATACCCTATTGCATTTTGGAAATACATACTTGTTATAGGCCCCGCCTTTAATTTTGATGACTTCTCCTTTTTTTGCCGCTGGCATTCGAAACTCCGCCCAAGAATGGGCGCTTTGTACCTTAAAGGTTTTAGCCTTGCATTTACAGGCTTGCTCTGCCCTAAGTGCTGCTTCGGCTTTGCGTTTTTCCGCTTCCAAACGTTGACGTCTTTCCGCTTCAATACGCGCAAGTCGGTCCCGTTCCACAGCTGCAAGCCGCTCCCGTTCCACTGCGGCTAGACTGTCGGCTATTGCTTGTTGCCGTTGCAACTGGGATACCCGTAGTAAGCTATCTGCTTCCTTAGCCAATCTGGCCTGTTCTTCCCGCTGGTCTTTTTCTGCCGCAATACGGGCTTCTTCTTCCTTAAGCTTTCGTTCCTGTTCTTCCCTGGCCTTATCCGATAGGCTTTGGACGGTTTCAAGTTCCCTTTCTACTGTGGTACTGCTATCTACGGTTTGTTCTGCTTGCTTCTTTTTACATCCTGTGGAAAATAAGACGACCCCAAGGGCTAATACAATTCCTGTTCTTTTAAAATTTGTTTTCATGTCTATATGTTGTTTTTAGGTTTTAACGGTAATAGGTTAGCCAAATATCATCTCCTCCGGCCCTGGCATTAAGGTCTTTTTGTATAAGGTTCCATCCACTCTTTGCCCTGGGTTCCCCAATTAGGATATCCAAATCCGTAATTGGGTTTCCTTCAGACGGATTACGCCCCACATAGAGGAAAATATCTTCTCCGCCTGCGGCATTATTCAGGTCGCAAGGTTTTTCGCTGTTACAATCAACATTCTCATACCCTTTTGGGACCACCCCGCCAAAACTCACCTGTAATGATGTAATGGGTTTCCCTTTGTTAGCATCTTTGGAATAACAGAGAAAGATATCATCCCCACCTGCACCTTTGTTCAAATCTTTCCAAACCACGGTATATCCCCTGGGCACATCTTTACTATTGTACAAGAAGAAGATATCCGTTACGGGCTTGGGTAATTTTTCCTTTAGTTGCTTTATTTCAAGCTCCTTTTTGGCCTCTTCATCAATCTTTGCGGCCTCTTCCCGCGTCTTTCTTTCTTGCTCTTTCTTCGCCTTTTCAGAAAGGCTTTCTATAGTTTCCGGGGCAGACCTTAGTGATGTTTCCCCCTTATCCTTTTCTTTGCACCCAACGGAAAGTAATACCATCCCAAGGGCCATTGCTATTCCTATTTTTTTTACATCTCTTTTCATATTGGTTGGTTAATTATTAAACTTCATTTACTTGACACTCTATATTCAAACCTACCTGCCGTTAGGCAATTTGCTTCGAAGCAGTTTACTTTCTAGAATAGTTGAGCCAGATAAAAGCACCGCCGGCGCCGGCATTAAGGTCATTGTCCAACAAGGTCCAATCTTGGCGTTTTACTTGATCTCCAAAAGTGATATCTACCTCCGTTATGGGATCCCCTTCTATCTTTTTTCTGCTCATGAACATAAATACGTACTTGCCGCCGGCCTCCTTATTTACATCGCACAAGCCGTTTTGACCTTGTCGGTTGCATGTTAGGGGTTCATAATTTCTTGGTATATGCCGCTGCCTTTCATCATTGATGGCGACCTTGATTCCGGTAATTGGTTTCCCCATGGAGGGGTCTTTGGTGTAACAGAGGTATATAAAATCTCCTCCCGCGTCTTTGTTCAGATCCCGAGCTATTTTCGTATATCCCCTAGGCGGAGCACCTTCACCATACAACAAAAACAAACCGGTAATTGGTTTGGGTACTTGCCCCTCTAGTCTTTCCAGCTCCCTTTGGTAGGCTTCTTCCCTTAAGCGTTCTTCACGCTCCCTTTCAATGGCAGCCATACGTTCGCGTTCGGCAGCTGCAATACTGTCCGCACTTGCCCGTGATAGATGTAATTCCAACTCACTTTGAACACTATCTGCTGCCCTAGTCAATCGCAGTTGCTCTTCACGGAGTTCCTTCTCCCTAGTCAATCTGGCAGCATCTTCATATATTTTTTTTTGCTGTTCGTCCCTTGCTTTTTTAGAAAGTAGTTCCGTGTCATCGGAAGAATCTTCCTTGCTTTTATCCGTACACGCCATAAAGGCGGATAAAATAATGATAGCCAGTAGCAAGGGCTTGGGTGAATATGAAGTTTTCATAAACGGGTTGGTTTAATTGGTTATTGATTCCCTTTGACCAAAAGGCCTTTGTCGTCCTTAAACTTGCCCAATAGGATTCTGACAAAATCCACAATAGCCCAGACCCCCAATCCTCCAAGGGTCAATAACTGGGCGATACCTGACCCTACTTTGCCTACATAGAACCGGTGCACTCCCATACCTCCCAAAAAGAAGCAGAGTAAAGCGGTTGTTGTCATTGTTCTTTCACTGTTTTGAATTTGATTTTCCATGTGTTCTTGTTTTTAAATATGTTATTGTTAATTATTGAATTCGTTAGTCATTATATAGGTAGCAGAAACTTGGTTACAAATCGTGCCAAGCCTACTTTTCGTTTGGTATTTCCAGCATCCGCATCTACAATAATCAAGTCGTCGTTGGTACGCTTAAGGTATACCCCACTGAAGTACATGTCTATCATGTTCAGTTCGGAATCCACCGAAAACTGCGTAGTACGCTGCCAAGCGATAATGCGATTGATGGGGACGCTCTTTACCAAGTGCTCCCGTTCATTGGTAATAGGTTTTCCTTGGGTTTTAAGCACCAACTTTCCGGGACCTTTGGCAATATGGAACTTGGCCTTGCCAAAAAACATGGAGGTCAGCCTAAAACTTATGTGTGAGGACAACGTGAGTGAATCGCTCATGGCCACCAAATCTTTATAATTGAAGACTACCTCTTCACCATCACTTAAATTCCATTCTACGAACTCCGCGCCACCGGTAGACCTAAAGTCAACCGTTTCTTTCTCATTTTGCCGTACTTCAACCTCGTTCATGAGGTAGACCCCATTTAAGATCCGGGCAACAATGCCGTTGGTCCATCTGGGAATGGCCGCTTTTGGTGCCCTCCCTGTAGGGACATATTTTCTGGACAGGTAGATGCTCTCCGCATTGTCCACCGGAATGGAATATTCAATACCACATTGCGTTAAGACCCCATTTTCAAAGCTTTTGGAATGTTCCTTAATATCCACGTTGACATTGCTCTTATCTGAAAAAGTAATCCTGGAAAACACATAGAAGTAACTTTTTATGATCAAGATCCCCAACATGATGTTGGAAAAAAGACCAAAGAAGAATACGCCCTTGTACACGAGCAGCAAAATGCCACGCACCAGTTCTTTTGCACTATCATAGCCACTTTCTATCCCTGTTTTTACCTCTGCATTGGTGGCATGGGCGGT
>CALEYA010000187.1 GCA_937926215.1 uncultured Croceitalea sp.
ATCGTGTCAAGGGTTCCCCCAGCACCTTTACGTACATGTTTGGCTTGGTAAGCTTCCCGTTTTTGGATTGTAAGGAAAACCTAAGCGTCTCCCCGTTTTCTGGAAAATAGGGGTGGAGTATAAACTGCTTTTTCTCAAAATCAATGGGAACGGACTGGGAAGGGTGGTTTTTGGTGCCATGTACCAAAATATTGTCTTTTTCCCTATACTTTATGGCATTTAGCGTACCCAATAGCACAAAGCCGTCCTCAAAGTCGTTTTTTATGGGGGTTTCTTTAGCAAATATATTGTCCCAGCGATACCTACTCCATCCTTGATTTAATAAGAGTAAATCTAACTGATATTCCTTGGAACTATCAAAATCTTCAAAGTAGTAACCTGGGTTTTCTACAAAACCGCTGAGGTAAGGCTTAAGCAAAAAAGCACTCAAAATATTATCTTTATGGTCGTAAGCCTTGGTTCTTTGGGGTAATACCGATACGCTCAAAACGGTATTGGGAATAGTGGATTTTAAACGCACGACAATGGAATCCCCTTGATTTTCTTTTGATAGTAGTGTTACCTTATTCTGATCTACGCCATAAGAATTAAAGAAAAGCCGCTCTAGAATTGGCTTCCCTGCATCATTGAACAACGTAATGGTGTTTACACCCGGGTCAAGCGTTTTAAGGTCTAAGAAAAAAGTGGGGTCTTCCCCATCTGCAAATGAAAATTCGACCTTCTTGGCATTTCCGTCTTTATGGATTAAAAAATAGAAGCTTTTGTCTTTTAGTAAAGAGCGTGTTCCGTTATTGGTCCTAAAAACAAAACCTACTTGCTTTTTTTGTGGATTGCTGGTAAGGTTTATGTTTATGCCCTTTTTTAATGCTTTGGGCAAAACCTGTGAAACAGTTTGGCCATTTGGGAAGGTTATCAATACCTCATGCGAAGAGCTAAGGCTAGGGATCAACTCAAACTTGCCCATTCCTTGTGAAAAAAGTTTTGTGCCCGTTAAAAGTTTTCCCGCTTTATCAAATACCTCCGCTTTACTGGGTTGTACGCCATAACCCAAGCTGTCCAAAATTTTTACTCCAATAGTATTCTTAATATCCGCTATTAGATGACCTCCTTCCGGAAGCAATTGAACATCATAGTTTTCTATTGGCTGCTGTTGGGCTTCCTTTGAATTCTTGGACTTTACTTCAATTTTTTGAACAAAGGAGTCGTCCTCCTTAAAATTTTGCATCCATTTGGTGGTAGCGCGCACATAATACGTTCCTTGGACATAGGTCGTGTCAATTTTAAGTTGACCATGTGCATATCCCTCTTTAGCCAAAAAAACCTTCTTCTTAATTGTTTTACCAAGGTTATCGTGCAAGGAGACATGGAGATTGGTCGTTTCTTTAAACGGTTGTCCTTTTCTCTTGTCATAAACATAACCTGAGAACCAAATGTGTTCGCCCACTAAAAAAACACTCTTGTTAAGATGAAGGTATATACTTTCCCTTGGGGCCTTAAAATAGTTTTGCAATTGGATATCCGGGTCGTTGGATTGCCCTTTTAAACTATAACAAAACAAAAGGAAGAGCATTAAGAAAGGGTAAGAAATTGCTAATCGTAACTTGGCGTTTTTTCTCTTATACTTCATTTTTGGCTTTTGGTTTCTTAAAGTATTCCAATCCTACTGTAAATACAACTATTTAATAGTAATTTAAGATTTGTCCAACTATTTAAAAGCACTAATTTTCAACTTATAAGGGCAATTGTAATTAAAGCCTACCGTATCTTGGGCACTAGTTCCAGATGACGATAGATCTGGTTAAGTTGGTTTTTAAACGTTGAACTCATTTAGACTTTTTGGATTGAAGCGAAAATCAGATGTTTTTGAGCCAATTGAAAAAGTCTAAATGAGTTCGTTATATATTGACATCCCAATTATCCAAAAAGTTGATCGTATGGTTATTTTAATTTCTCCAGAAAAGAATCTCACAAGTGAAATAGGGATGCTTCACGACTTGTTTGATGCGGGCCTACAATTTTATCACCTGCGAAAACCAGATTTTAATGAAAAGCAGTACCATGATTATTTAAGGCAAATAGCCCCGGAACACCTAAAGCATGTAATGATCCATAGCCATCATCATATATCAGAAAAAATACCCGTAAAAGGTATCCACTTGGAAGAACGGGTATGGCGTGAAAAGGAACACGGCTTAAGTTCTTATGTTGACCAATTCCGGAACAAAGGATTCAACGTAAGTAGTTCCTATCATGAATTGCACGATTTGGAAAGACAAGTAGTCGCTTTTGATTATTATATGCTGAGTCCGGTTTTTGGCGCTATTTCAAAACCGGGTTATAAAGGTCGCGGATTTGACGTTTCGCACAGCACCAAACCCATTGTGGGTATGGGGGGCATTACTGCCAAAACCACCCCTGCAGCTTTAGCTTTGGGGTTTACCGGCGTTGGCACCTTGGGTGGCATTTGGAATGCCGTAGACCCTGTTAAAGCCTTTACCGAAATACAGGAAGCTTACCTAAAAAACACTGCCTCATGAAAGCCGCCACCCTTGCCCAAATCAAAAAAGAACTGCAACACCGGGACTCTGCAGAATTGTTGCAATTGTGTTTGCGTTTAGGACGATTTAAAAAAGAGAACAAGGAACTTCTAACCTACTTGCTTTTTGAATCCGATAGCGAAGAAGGGTATATAGAAAGCATAAAGGAAGAAGTAGATGCGCAATTTGAACTCATAAACACCGCAAGTTATTTCTACATTAAAAAGAGTGTTCGTAAGATCCTTAGGGGCATCAAAAAATACATTCGGTATTCCGGGAACAAAGAAACCGAGGTCTCCCTATTGCTTTATTTTTGCGAAAAATTAAAGACTTTTGATCCTTCCATAAAAAAGAATACGACCTTAGTGAACCTTTACGAAAGGCAACTGATCTTCATTTCAAAAAAAATCGATTCGCTGCACGAGGATTTACAACACGACTATGGGTTGGTTTTGGAGGAATTAAAACTTTAAGAGTGCATTTCTTTCAAAATCAATAGAAGAAATTGTCTTTCCATTTAGTGTCGTGGTGTCCCAATCTTGGGTTATTTTCCAGCTACCATCGATTTTTTGAAGTACGATATGAAACTGCCCGTAGTTGTAGGACGTTGCCCCTTCTTTATCGGTTGCAGCAATCCTATAAAAACCTACCTCATAAGAAGTGCTGCTATTGGTATGCCTGCTATCGAACCAAAAATCCAAAGTAATCTTTACCCCATCCGCCTTGTTTTGGGCAAAACGTTTGAGATTGGCTACTTTAAAACTGTCCTCCGTGTCTATTCCGTTTGGGGTTACTCGCAATACCTCATCGGCATAGGTATCGTTAAGCGCTTCCCCATCCAGATTTTGGAATGCCGCTTGGAAAGGCTTCCAAACTTCTTGGTCAATGCTGTTTTGGATTTCCTTGATTTCATCATGCTGTGCAAACACAACAGATGACACCAACATCGTATAAAGAATCAGGTATTTTTTCATAGGTAAAAGATTTTACTGTTTAATGTGAGTTCGATTTAAAAAGAGCCTATTAGACACGTAAAGGGCAATTAATATCGGTTAGGTCTCGACTGCGCTCGACCCCACAAAAACATGTATATTACTGAAAATCAAATATAAAATATCATATCGAACTTAGGCTATTTATCCTAAGCCTACATCCAAGGTCATCATCACAATAAATCCCCCTATGAAGCCCATGACCGCTATGTCCGAATGTTTGTCTTGTTGGGTCTCTGGAATTACTTCTTCTACCACCACAAAAATCATGGCACCGGCAGCAAAAGCCAACGCATAGGGTAAAATAGGTTGGAATGTAATAACCGCCCATGCCCCTATAACCGCTGCGATAGGCTCCACCAAAGCGGACGCCTGTCCGTACATAAAACTTTTTCTTCTGGATAAGCCTTGTCTCCGTAAGGGCATGGCAACGGCAAAACCTTCTGGAAAGTTCTGCAACCCAATACCCAAGGCCAGGGCGACCGCCCCCCCTATTGTAGCACCGTCAAACCCAGCGGCAACCCCACCAAAAAGAACGCCCACGGCCAAACCTTCGGGAATGTTGTGCAAGGTGATCGCCAAAGTCAATAAGGTGGTCCTATGCCAAGGTGTTTTTACCCCTTCAGCTTCACTTTCCTTAAAATTGATATGTAAATGCGGCAAAACCTTATCCAAACCAAAAAGGAACAAGGCCCCCAATAAGAAGCCAACCGCTGCAGGAATCACTTTTACAAAACCTTCTCCGGGGCTCATCTCAATACCGGGTGCCAACAGGCTCCAAAAACTTGCTGCAACCATAACGCCGCCCGTAAAACCCAGCATGCCGTCCATAACGGAACGCTTTGGGTTCTTAAAGAAGAAAACAAGACCAGCGCCCAGCGCTGTTAATCCCCATGTAAACAAGGTGGCATAAAACGCCGCTAATATGGGATTTATAGATTCTAAATAGGCTATTGCTTGTTCCATTAACTTTCTGTTTTTACATAAAGGTTCGTTGCAATTTGGTTGGAAATCTGAAGCACCCTTTCCCCTATTTTAATCTTGAGGGAATCATCAAAAACCTCTTTTTCCATAACCGTTATTTCATGTCCAAGTGCAATCTGATTTTTATCCAAGAATTTTAAAAAGGCGGCAGAGGTATCTTTTACGCCCACACAAACTCCAGATGAGGGTATGGCCAACTCGCTTAACAACTGTTTGTCCCGCACCAAAAACTCCCCATTCTTTGTAGGGATGGGGTCGCCATGAGGGTCGTACTTTGGGTAATCCAATAGGGCATCAATACGGTCGATCAATTTTTCGCTTTTAATATGTTCCAACTGCTCGGCAACCTCATGAACCTCATCCCAGGTAAAATCCAGCTTCTTTACCAAGAACACCTCCCACAAACGATGTTTTCTAATAATGGACAAGGCCGTTTTTATTCCGGCCCCAGTAAGGGAAATCCCCTGATACCGAATGTAATTGACCAGTTTCTTTTCCGCCAATTTTTTGGCCATATCGGTTACAGAAGATGGCTTGGTCTCCATTTGCTCCGCAATGGCATTGGTGGAAATCAGCTGGGATTTATTTCCGCCTAAATGAAATATCGTTTTAATGTAATTTTCTTCGGCCCGTGTCAAAAAAATAATTGTCAGTTGGCGCGCAGCCAATAACTTAAAAGGACCTCCCGACTGCGCTCGAGGAGGTTTTTTGTGCTGTATTGATATCCTTCTTCAAAAATACATTTTTATTTGTAAAAACATATTTTTAGATTTGTCTAAATTTTTATTTTTGATACTCAAAAAAATTATATTCTTCTTTATCGTTTGTTTTGCTTCCCCATTGGCTGCCCAACAAGCAAATCTTTTTGGCACAACGACACAAAATGGGAAACCCTTACCATTTGTAACTGTTTTTGTAAAAGATACCAATACCGCTACCCTATCTGACGAAAACGGAAAGTACACTTTAGCCGTAGGTACAGGGAACATCATTTTGGTAGCACAAGCCAAAGGCTACCGCACTATAAGCCAACCCATAACAGCAGTAAAAAACAAAGACCAGGAGGTTAATTTTACACTTCAAAAAGATGTGTTGGGACTGGACGAAGTAGTAGTAAGTGCGACCAGAAACCGTATTGCCAAAAGGAGTGCCCCGGTAGTGGTTTCTACATTACAGCCTCGCCTTTTAACGGCCACACAATCCATTACCTTAGCGGACGGGCTTAACTTTTCGCCGGGGGTACGGGTAGAAACCAACTGCCAAAATTGCGGGTTTACCCAGGTTCGATTAAACGGTTTGGACGGCGGTTACACACAGATATTGCTTAACAGCAGACCTATTTTTACTTCACTGTTAGGGGTTTACGGTTTGGAACAGATTCCCACCACCGTTATCGAACGGGTAGAAGTGGTGCGCAGCGGCGGATCGGCACTTTATGGTTCGAATGCCATAGCGGGAACGGTAAACATCATCACCAAAGACCCTATATTGAATACTTGGGAAGTTGGAAGCAATTTTGCCTTGGTGAACGGTCAGGCCCTAGACCGCATGGTCAACTTCAACACTTCTATAGTGGCCGATGACCTCAACAGCGGGTTTACCCTTTTTGGCAATTATAGGAACCGGGATGCTTGGGATGCCAATGGCGATGGTTTTACAGAATTGGTGGAGCTTAGAAACACGACCGTGGGTGGGAAAGCGTTTTTACGCCCTACGGATAGAAGCAGGATAGCAATAAACCTAAATGCCATTAGGGAATACCGCCGCGGTGGGGACCGCTTGGACTTGGCCCCGCAGTTCACCGATATTACGGAAGAACTAGATCACGACACCTTTATAGGAGGTCTGGATTATGAATTGAACAGTAAGGACAACACTCAAAAAATTCAGGTATACACTTCGATTTCCAATACGGATAGGGATAGTTTTTATGGTGGTTTGGGCGGCGAACGCACCAGACAGGACAGCCTGTTGGCCAACAATGCCTTTGGGACGACCAAGGATCTGGCTTGGGTGAACGGTTTTCAGTTTACCAGAAGGCGCACCAACAACGATGTGTTCACTTCGGGTGTGGAATACAATTTTAACAATACCGAGGACCAAATACCAGGCTATAACCGCTTGATCGACCAAAGCGTGATTACCCTAGGTGGGTATGCACAATACGAATGGAAACCTACGGACAAATTCACGGCTTTGGTGGGAACCCGATTGGACAATGTTACCGTAGATGGAAATTATACGGTAGGTGGAATTTCCAGAACGGTAGATTTAAGTCAAACGACCTTATCCCCAAGGGTTACCTTGTCTTACCGTATTACGGATGAACTTCGGTTTAGGGGTGGTTATGCCAGGGGGTTTAGGGCACCACAAGCTTTTAATGAAGATTTGCATATTTCCAGCGTTGGCGGGGAACCCCAATTTGTTATCCTAGCGGATAATTTAAAAACGGAATTCTCCAATGCCTTTACTGGCTCCTTTAACTATTCCAAAAACTTCAACCTGTTGCAATTGGATTTTTTATTGGAAGGTTTTTACACCAGTTTAGAAGACCCGTTTACCCAAGTAAGCACTGGCGCGGTGCTGGACAACGGTTCTATTTTGGAGGAAGTACGCAATGGTTCCGGTGCCACGGTTTTTGGCACCAACTTTGAATTTGGGGTTTCCCCTAGTCAGCAATGGAGCTTTCAACTGGGGGGCACTTTGCAACGCACGCTATATGATGAATCCCAACTCCTCTTTGAAAGTGATGGCACGCTTGGCGAATCTGATATTGCCGTGGATGAATTTGTACGTGTCCCTGATTTTTATGGCTACTTCAATACATCATGGATTCCCAACGAGGCCTTTAATGTGGATATTACAAGCACCTATACCGGAAAAATAACTGTTCCAAGGGTGATACGTGATACCGGATTTTTAGAATTGAACGAGGTGGATCCTTTCTTTGATCTTAATATCAAACTGGAAACACATGTTGACTTTAACGATTCCTTTATGATCACCTTTTCTGGCGGGGTGACCAACCTTTTTAACAGTTTTCAGGATGATTTTGATATCGGGCCCACGCGGGATTCCGATTATATTTATGGTCCCAGTAGCCCGCGATCGTTTTTTTTAGGAATGAAATTTGGTAAGTTACATTGATGCATATTGCTAACATAACAAGACCGAAACGTACCCCCAGGACAAAAATGCTAGGGCTGGGCTTGGCACTTCTTTTTTGTTCTGCGCTGGGAATGGCACAAGAAAAGACCATCAACTGGCTAACTTTTGAACAATTGGAAGACTCCCTTTCCATAAAACCAAAAAAAGTATTTATCGACTTTTATGCGGATTGGTGTGCCTACTGCAAAAAAATGGACAAAGCGGCGTTTACAGATCCCGAGGTCGTTGCGGTATTAAATGAAAACTTTTACGCGCTTAAAATGGATGCCGAAACTACGCAAGAAATCACCTTTGGCGGGGACACCTTTACCAACAAGGAAGTAGGTAAAAAAAGAAATCCTACCCATGAAATTCCCTTGCTACTGGCCTCTAGGGAAAACTATCCTTTTTCGCTTCCGGCAATTGTTATCCTGAATGAACAATTTGAGGTAATCCAACGTCATTTTGAATACTTATCACCTAAAAAAATGCGTAAAACCCTTATTCAATCATCCTTTTGACCTTTTAATTAAAGAATTTTTTATTTTTTGGCAATCTCTTTTCTTGAGTATATGTAAGCCTTTACGGCTATTCTTACTATTGACGGTTCATTTTTCACAGTTCAACAAAAAAAACGAAGTTCCTAAGTGTTATTTATGAATATTGCATGTCCATACTAAAAACCATATCCAACATGAAATCATTACTAAAAACTGGAATGTTCCTTGGTCTAATTATGACCCTTGGATGTTCTACGGAACTTGAAGAAGTTTTGATTATTGAAGAGGCTTTAAATGTAGAAGAAAGCATCATAGAGGTCCAAGAAGAAGCTGGACCAAGAGCGGTCGTTCCCGGTGAATTTATCATTACCTATACAGATGATGAAACTTCCCAAAGCTTAAAAACCAGCTATGCCTTATCCAAAGGACGATTAGAGAGTCTAGAAAAGTCATTTACAAATAAGGCCCAAGAAGTTCTTAAAACAAATACGTTGGATATAGGCACTTTGGAAAAAGTGTATTATGGGGCCGTAAATGGATTTAAACTTACTAATGTAGATGCCAATGCCTTGGCCGAACTAAAAAAAGATAAAAGAATAGCCAGCATTGAACCTAACTACATCATAAACGCCAATTTCCCTAAACCTATGGTGCAAGGTGGTATTAAAGCGTCACAATTGTCCAGTTTAGGCCTTTTTGAAACTCAGGCGGGGCCACCGATACCCGTGGAAAACCTTGAGCTCAAAAACGGTGAATTTGTGCCATGGGGCGTTCGATGGGTAGGAAGGCGCAATGGTCGCATAGTTAAGGCAAAGGTCTACGTTATAGACAGTGGGATCGCCCCCCATGAAGACTTAAACATTTTCAAAGGGCAATCAAGAAGTTTTATCCCGGGTGAAGACTGGGTGGACACCAATGGACATGGCACTCATGTTGCCGGAATAATCGGCGCAAAAAAGAACAGAAAAGGAATCGTTGGGGTATGTTTTAATGTTCGTTTAGTGGCTATTAGGGTTATTGGAAGTGACGGCACGGGATCCTTAGATCAAACGATATCCGGTTTCAACTACGTATACAATAGAGCGAATCCTTCAGACGTATTTAATTATAGTGTCGGGCCGAGAGTTAGGTTCACTTCAGTTGCCATGGATAACGCCATAAAACGGCTTTCCAGCAAGATTGTAGGCGCTATTGCCGCTGGAAACGCAAATGATGATACCGCTTATTTTTCTCCTCAACGCTTAATCGATTCACGTTCTTGGATCGTTGGGGCTTTGGATAACAACATCCAACCCGCCAATTACTCCAATTTTGGCGAAAGCGTAGACCGTTGGGCACCGGGATCATCAATAATTTCTACATGGCTTAACGGGGGGTACCAAATTATTTCAGGCACTTCCATGGCTAGTCCCCATGTTGCCGGCATACTTGTAAATCGCGGTAATAATACGGTAAGGATCAGGGGCTCGGCAACCAAAGGACAACATACTGCTCCAGTAGCACGCATGTAATTGCCTTAGCATACTATAAATAACAAATATTAAAAGCCGTCTCCAAAAGGGATGGCTTTTTGGTTTCACCAATACCTAGGTGGAATTGTGAAATCTGGGGATATAGCATCAAACCCTGCTATGAAAGCCAAATGGACACCTCCTAATATGGCCGTTTTACTGTTGTTTTAAACTTACTTTTATATCTTCGCTTAGTGACCCATCGTTTCCCAACTGTTCAAAAATTAAAGCAATGAAGACCCTATACTGGAGCACAACCATAGTATTGGCTATCTTTTTATTGTGGAGTGCCTATACCTATATGTTTAGCAAAGCTACTATAGAAGGTGTTCGGGAACTTGGTTTTCCCGATCATTTTAGGGTACAACTCGCTCTCCTAAAAATAGTGGCAGTACTCCTGCTTTTGGTTCCCCAAGTACCGTTACAAGTAAAGGAATGGGCCTATGCGGGCATCGTATTGTTTTTTATTACCGCTATTGTAGCCCATACGGCGCATAAGGACCCGGTTATCATCACATTCATTAATATCTTCTTTATAGGCGTGACCATCGTATCCAACCTCTATCTACATAAACTTTTTAACCTTAACAATCCCCTATAAAGCTATTGCACAATGGATTCTTACGTGGGTAATACTACAGATATACATGCCATAAGTACGCAGGTTTACCGTTGGTTTACCTTTTATGAAAGAACCATGCTGCCCCAACGTATTACAAACCAACTTGATATTTTAGCCGATGATATCCAAATTACCGCCCCATCCGGCACTATTAAAGGAAAACCACAATACCAACAATTTATCAAAGTTTACGAGGGCTGGAAAAATGCACACCACGTGCGCGCTATAACTATAGCCAAGGACGGAAAAGCAGATGTAGAGATCCAGTTTCAATCCGTACAACCAAACAATACCTCCAGTGAGGTGGTAATGACATACCATATAGGGACAGCCCGCAAAGGACAAACAGACTTACCCTTGTTGGAAGACATTGCAATACGTCCGGTAGGGCAAGATGAGCTTTTAGAGTTTAAGGACACCTATGCTACCAATAGGGCTAAAGCTTTAATGCACTACTGGCTATTCAACATAGAACAATCAAACGGTAGTCCTTTAGTCCTAAGGGAATTATTGGCACCCACTTTTGAATTACAACTATCAAAAGATAAGTGTATTACCAATGTAACCGATTTTAACCATTGGATCAAAACAGCTACAACCCAAGTAATTGAAAGTAACCACTATCCAGAAAATGTCACGGTCAACGTACTGGATAACGCCAATTGGGAGCTAAATGCAGAATTTGTGTGGCGCGGAAAAGACCGTTCCGGAGCGGAACTAAAAGCCCATACCATGCACAAATGGCATATTGTAGACGATATAAACCATAGCTTCGCTAAAATTAAAAAGATGGAAGTTTCTTATAAAATTCCATTTTCCCCACTTAAAACAGAAAAACAATAAACATGAAAAAAGTATTTTATTCCTTTCTTGTCCTATTTGCAATAGTAGTATACACCTCATGCAAAACGGACACCAACCAGTCAACAAGCGAAGCGGAAAATTCAGCCTTGGAAACAGTGACAACTACACCTATAGAGAATGTCGTTGACACGCACGCACATATCCTTCTTCCCGGTCAAGAATTGAGTCTTAACCCCAGCACTCCGGGTTCCCCAGAAGAGCTTTTAAAGCAGATGGAAGCCGCTGGAGTAACCACTTGTGGGATCATGAGTATGGTTCCCAAGGACAATCTGGATATAACCAGGGAACACAATGACTATATCTTAAAACTGGCCAAGGAAAATGAAGCCTTTTTTCCAATCTGTTCCGTTCATCCTTTGGATGGGGAAGCTGCCGTAAAGGAAGTAGAACGGGTTGCGGGACTTGGGGCCAGAGCAATAAAATTGCACCCTTTCTTTCAAGGTTTTGATCCTGCCAATCCCAATGTGAACGCTGTGGTAGCGGCTGCAGGAAAATTTGGCTTGGCGGTTATCTTCGATTCCATCTCCGCCTCTGATGGTGGTGCCACTGGTAAATTTGTGGATTTGGCATTGGCCAACCCCAATACCAAAATTGTATTGGCACATATGGCCGGTACTAAGTTCCATGAAATGCTTTTGTTCGCGGTTTTCGCCAAAGGCCCTTATTATAAAAATAACGTTTATTTTGACCTATCCGCCATAGCGGAACTTTACGTGGACTCACCGCGGCAAGACGAACTCATGTGGACCATGCGCCAAATTGGAATCAAGCAATTTTTGTTCGCTTCGGATTTTCCGGTTTTTGATTTAAAACCAGCAAAAGAAGTGCTTGACCGTTATGGGTTTACCCAAGAGGAATTGCAACTGCTGTTTCATGATAACGCGGTACAGGTTTTTGGGCTTTAAACTAGTGATATCCATTTTGTGATTAAGGCTATTATAGCTTTCCTTATTTTTGGTTTATGACCCATTACGATTTTATTATTGTTGGAGCAGGGGCTTCCGGCCTCCTTTTGGCCGACGCAATGGGTAAAGATTCCTTCTTTGGGGATAAATCCATATTAGTCTTAGAAAAAGATTCTAAAACCAAAAATGATAGGACTTGGTGTTTTTGGGAAAAAGGAACTGGGGATTTTGATAGCCTTCTGCATACCTCTTGGTCCACTATTTATTTTGCGGGACAAGAGTTAAGGCATACCAGCGCTATAACCCCATACAGGTACAAGATGGTCCGCGGGGTGGATTTTTATCAGTATTATTTGGGTAAACTGAAAACCTACCCAAACATTACCTTAAGGGTTGACGAGGTTTTGGAAGTGAATGAAAACCCGGATGGCGCAACGGTAAGCACAAAAGCAGCGGCTTTCCAAGCTACTCAGGTTTTCACCAGTGTTTTTGACATCAAAAAAGTTGCCTCACAACAAAAATATCCGCTCTTACAGCAGCATTTTTTGGGATGGTTCGTAAAAACCGAGCATTCGATTTTTGACCCCGGGGTGGCTACTTTTATGGATTTTTCCATCCCCCAAAAAGGAAATACAAGGTTTATGTACGTACTCCCTTTTTCAAAAAATGAGGCCTTGGTAGAATACACACTATTTTCTGCAAAGACCTTGGAAAAAGCGGTATATGAAAAAGCGATTTCGGACTATTTGGAAGTAAAAGCAGCGGGAGCGTACGAGGTGGTAGAAAAAGAAATTGGCAATATCCCTATGACCAGTTATAATTTTCAACAACACAATTCCCCCCATATATTTCATATTGGTATTGCCGGGGGTTGGGCAAAAGCCAGCACGGGATACACTTTTATGAATACCCATAAAAAAGTAAAGGCTTTGGTGGCGCATTTAAAGAAAGGTCGGAACCCAGTTGGGTTAAAGGCCAAAAACAAGTTTTGGTATTATGATCTGCTATTGGTGGATATTTTATATCACAACAATCACTTGGGCAGCTCCATTTTTGAGTCACTTTTTAAAAAGATTGCCCCGCAGCATATCTTTAAGTTCTTGGACGAGGAAACCTCCTTTTTAGAGGATGTAAAAATAATGTCGGCACCTAAACCCCTTCCTTTTATAAAGGCCTTGTTCCAACGTATTTTTTAAACCCGCATCATGCATTAGAAGGTTGTGGTGAGGTTTGAAAGCGTACTAAAAGCTCACATTTTCCAAGTTTAAGCATAGCATCGTTATGGTTACACTTGAAAATGTAGTGGAACGCTAGCTTTTGCAACGATTTCGAAGCGTAATAGATTTTCTAATTCATAATGCGGGTCAAACCGTTCGCTGCATCAGGTCTTCGCCAAACTTTCTTAACACCATTTTCTTAGCCTCTGGAATCGCTATTTTCTCCAGGGCCACAAAAGCTGCTTTTGTATGCTTTTCTATGGCATCTTTGGTTGCCGCTACCGCACCGGTATCCGTAAAAATTTGTTTTATGGCCCCTATTTTAGACGATGGGTTCGTGGGTTGAATGGAAAACATATCTTTAAGTTGTTTTTGCTGCTCCTTAGAACCGAATTCCAAGGCTTTTAGGTACAAAAATGTCTTCTTGTTCTCTATAATATCCCCCCCAACTTGTTTGCCAAAAGTTTTTGGATCGCCAAAAGCATCCAGATAGTCATCCTGTAGTTGAAAAGCCGTCCCTAAGGAAAACCCAAAATCATAAATCAATTCTTGATTTTCAGGAGTGGTTTTGGCTATGATGGCCCCCATTTTTAAGGCGCAAGCCACCAAAACTGCAGTTTTATATGAGATCATTTGAAGGTATTCCGCAATAGTTACATCATCCCTATTTTCAAAATCCACATCGTACTGTTGCCCTTCGCAGACTTCAACGGCCGTTTGGCTGAACAACTGTACCAATGTTTTAAACGTATCCCCTTGGTATGCCTCAAAAAGTTGGTACGCGTTGATAAGCATGGCATCACCTGAAAGGATACCCGTGTTTACGTCCCATTTTTCATGTACGGTTTGCTTGCCCCTGCGAAGGGGTGCATCATCCATAATATCATCATGGACCAAGGAGAAATTGTGGAATACCTCAACACCCAAAGCGGCGGACATGGCATCTTTATAGTTGCCCCCAAACAAATCCGTCGCCAAGAGGGTCAATACCGGTCGCAACCGTTTTCCGCCAAGACCCAAAATATAGGTATAGGGTTCATAAAGATTTCTAGGTTCTTTGTAGATGGTCTTTTCTTCCAAATAGGCTAAAAAATCATTGCGGTAGCGTTCTACGGACTGCATGCTAAAATTTTCTTTCAAAAATACACCCATTGTTACAAATAGACAGATTAATGTACTAAAGAGATAGGATATCCAAAAAAAATGCAATACAATCCAATTCCATCGTCTTTAACAATGAACTCATTTGCACTTTTTGCTTTGTTGAGGACTTTTTTGAGTTGCATAGCTGGGCTACAGAAGGAAAAAAGGCGAAAAGAGGGTTAAAAAGAACAATTTTTTAGCCAATTGAAAATGGCTAAATGAGTTCAATGAATATCTAGGGGACAAAAAGAATGGTTTCTAAAAAAAACAATCATCATCTAAATGCTTTTTTTAAAGAGGAATACAGTTCCCTTAAAAACTATGTCCGCTCAAAAATCAACAATACGGTAGATCGCGATGCGGAGGACATTATACAGGATGTGGCCTTAAAAATCTTCTCCAGATCAGAAGATGCCTTACCCATAACCAACGTTGGGGGTTTTGTTTATAGTGCTATTAAAAATAGAATTATTGATATCATGCGGACCAAAGAACCACGGGGCTCCCAAGACCATAAAGTGGATGATCTATGGCAGGAATATGCAGAACTGTTTTATGCATCAAGCCCAAGTGCCTATTCCGAAGAACTAAAAGATACCTTAAAAATGGCGATTTCGGAACTAAAACCTTTGTATAGGGATATCATTATAGCCGTGGATTTTGAGGGGTATACCTACAGGCAAATAGCAATGGAGACGGGAATATCACCTGGCACATTAATGTCTAGAAGACATAGGGCCTTGTCATTATTAATGCGAAAACTGGAAATAAAAAATCATAAATAAAAGCGTATGGAACATAGAGAACGTTTAACGGAGAAATTAGAAAACAGGGTAAAGGAGATCGTTACCAAAGTGGTTAAGGTGATATTTATTATCATTCTGGCCATAGGGGTCGTTTTCTTAATGGGGTATGTGGTCATGTATTTATGGAATTGGCTCATGCCCGATCTATTTGGTCTATCGGAAATCGATTATTGGAAAGCTCTTGGGGTTTTGGTTCTGGCCAAAATAATTTTTGGTTTTGGTGGTGGCAGCCATAAGAAATCCAATTCCAAATCTTCCTCAAAGAAGGAATGCGGCTCCCTAAAAAAAGACCTTTCAAAATGGAAGCACTACGAAGAATTTTGGGACGAGGAAGGCGAAATGGCGTACGAGGCGTATAAGAAACGAAAGGATATGGAGTAAAGTCAAATTGGGATAAACAATAGACCCTTTCAAATCTTTTTTTGGGGTTTTAGGAATTAATACGCCGGTTCATGTCCAATTTGCAAAAGGCCTATCGTCTTACTATGGAAATTACTACCGTACTATGAATACGGCGTTAAAGTTAAATAAATGTAAAACTTAGGAAACTTTTTTTGTTTTTATAGTTTCCAACTTACATTTGTCCTTGGATTATGCGTGAAAAAATCTTACATACAGCAACGGACCTTTTTTTGACCCTTGGTTTTAAAAGCGTAACCATGGATGATTTGGCCAATGAAATGGGTATTTCCAAAAAAACCATTTACACCCATTTTGAAAACAAGACCAAATTGGTAGAAGAGACCACCATGGATCTTTTCTGGGTCATATCCAATGGCATAGACCATATCATCTCTTTACAAAAGAACCCCATAGCAGAGCTGTACGAAATTAAAAAGTTTGTGATGTCCCGTTTAAAGGATGAAAAAACGTCCCCGCAATATCAATTGCAAAAGTATTATCCGCAGATCCATCAAACGTTGCGGGAAAAGCATTTTGAAGTAATGCAGGATTGCGTGGTGCAAAATGTGCAACGGGGAATCAGTGCAAAAATCTATAGGGAAAACCTAAACATCCAATTTGTTGCAAGAATTTATTTTTCTGGGGTTTACAGTTTAGGGGATGACGATATTTTTCCCAGTGATATGTTTACCAAACCGGAATTGGAGGATTATTATTTGGAATATCACCTAAGGGGAATCGTAACGCCGGAAGGAAGAAAAATATTAAACAAGATCATCAATTCAAACCAAGAATAAATGCGAACACTTCTTACCACCTTTCTGTGCTTTTTTGTCCTGATAGGGCACGCACAGGAACAACAAAACAGTTTTAGTTTAGAAGAGGCCATAGCGTATGCACTACAACATAATTATAGTGTCATAAATGCAGATCGGGATATCCTGGATGCCCAAAAGCAGAAATGGGAGACCATAGCTACCGGGCTACCACAAATAAATGGCGATGTCAATTACCAAAACCAGTTAAAACAGCAAGTATTGCAGCTTCCTGCTGAGCTCGGCGGTGGGGAACCTGGCACTTTTGTAGAAGTGGTGTTTGGACAACCGCAACAATTATCCGCTACTGCCACCTTGCGGCAACAATTATTTGATGGCTCTTATATTGTGGGTGTGCAGGCCACAAAATCTTTTTTAAGCTATAGCCGCAACAACAAAGAGAAAACAGATCTGGAGGTACGCAAAGCTGTCGTAGAAACCTATGGAAATGTGCTTCTGGCCAAAGAAAGCGTATCCATATTGGAGAAGAACAAAGCCACCTTGGAAAAAAATCTTTTTGAGACAAAGAAAATCTTTGAAAACGGATTGGGCGACGAAGAAAGTGTGGACCAACTACAGATTACACTTTCCTCCGTAAACAACCAATTGAAAAACGCCCAGCGGCTCGAAAAGATAACCTTGCAAATGCTCAATTTGGTTATGGGGCTCCCCATTGTTAATCCTACGATACTAACAGAGGACTTGAATATTCTGGCCCAGCAGCAAATTGCCCCGGCTATTTTGGATACGGAGTTCAATATCGAAAACAACGTGGACTTTAAGTTGGCCACCAACCTAAACGAGCAACGCTATTTTGAACTAAAGCTAGCTAAAAGTAGGGCATTGCCCTCCCTTAATGCCTTTGTCAATTACGGTGGGCTTTCTTTTGGGGACAGTTTTTCCTTTTTCGATAATGGCCAACCTTGGTTCGATTTTTCTACCCTTGGTGTAGATCTAAAAATACCGCTCTTTAGCTCTTTGGGGCGCAGCGCAAGTACGCAGCGGGCCAAAATTGCCCTTGAACAGGCCAAGACCCAACTTACGGAAGCCAAAGAACAAATTCGCTTGCAATTGGAAAATGCCAAAAGCAACTATATCCTTGCCATTGAGGAATATGGCACCAACAAAGAAAAT
Source organism: uncultured Croceitalea sp. (assembly GCA_937926215.1). Taxonomy (GTDB): domain Bacteria; phylum Bacteroidota; class Bacteroidia; order Flavobacteriales; family Flavobacteriaceae; genus Croceitalea. The sequence continues at coordinate 17,580 of CALEYA010000187.1, forward strand.
TTGGCCTTAGCGGAACGCATAGAGAACAAAAACCAAATCAAATATAGCGAGGGCTTGGCTACAAGTTTTGAACTGCGTCAAGCACAAACCCAACTGTATGGTGCACAGCAGGAATATTTGCAGGCCATGGTCAATGTAATCAACAGAAAAACAGAGTTGGAAGGTATAATGAACAACAAGTAAACCGATAAATAAAAAACAGGGTTCCTATAAAACATAACATCATGAAAAAACAACTTTTAGTACTTGTCCTTACCGCATTTCTTGCTTCCTGTGGAGGTGACGGTAAGTCCGTCGATAGCATTGTTGCCGGAAAAGATTTAAAAGCCATACGTGCCAAACGATCGGAAATCAACGAACAACAAAAAGCTTTGGAGGCTCAGATAAGCCTACTGGATTCTGCCATTTCCGCATTGGACGATAACGCAAAACTACCACTGGTTTCAACCCTTCAGGTAAACACCTCACGTTTTGATCACTATTTGGAGTTACAAGGGGACGTGATGACCGATGAAAATGTGTTGATCTATCCGGAAATGCCCGGAACCTTGTACAAAATATACGTAAAGCAAGGGCAGCGCGTCAAAAAAGGGCAGTTACTGGCAGCTATTGATGATGGGGGACTCTCCAGTCAACTGGCACAACTTAAAACCCAAGCATCGCTGGCAAAAACTACGTTTGAACGCCAAAAGCGCTTATGGGACCAAAATATTGGATCGGAAATACAATACCTCCAGGCCAAATCTACCTATGAATCGCAAGAGAGTGCGGTAAAGCAATTGCAAAGTCAACTTGGAAGGACACAAATAAGGGCACCATTTAGTGGCGTAATCGATGATGTCATTAAAGACCAGGGTACCGTGGTTTCGCCAGGACCGGGATCAGAGGTTTTTAGGATTGTCAACCTAAGGGACATGTATGTTAAGGTCGATGTACCGGAAGCACATTTACCAACCGTTACCCCAAACAAAATGGTACAGGTCTATTTTCCGGTTTTAGGAGACAGCGTTACCACTAAAGTTAGGGAAACGGGGAACTTTATCAATCCCGGAAATCGTTCCTTTAGTGTTGAAATACCGGTTCCCAATAAAAACGGAAAAGTAAAACCCAATCTTACCGCAACGGTAAAGATCAATGACTATACCAGTGAAGAAGCCATATTGATTCCGCAAAGCGTAGTTTCTGAAAATGCCGAAGGGGAGCAATATGTCTATGTTATTGATGATTCCAATGCCCAAGAAATCATTGCCAAAAAAGTAATTATAGCGACAGGTAAGACCCAAGGTGATTTTGTAGAAGTACTGGAAGGCATTGCCGCAGGGAACAAACTTATCGTAGAAGGGGCTAGAAGTGTACGGGACAATCAGCAAGTGAAGGTTATTCCATCAGTAGTCAGTAGTCAGTAGTCAGTAGTCAGTAGTCAGTAGTCAGTAGTCAGTAGTCAGTAGTTAGTATAAAATAAAATCAGGAGTAGGTCCAAAAAATATGGCCATTAATACCTTGAAAAAAGGACGAGTAGCACATCACAAAATACAATAGCATGGAAAAAGCCAAAAAAAACGCCAATAAAGAGTTTAGACTCTCCTCTTGGGCCATAGACAACCCATCGGTCATCTATGTGATGATTGCCATTTTCTTATTCGTGGGCATTTCCTCCTACTTTGCCATGCCGCGCGAAGAATTTCCAGAAGCCGTAGAAACCAAAATTTATGTCAGCACTATATTCCCCGGAAACACGGCGGAAGACATGGAACGACTTATTACAGATCCCCTGGAAGAACGCCTAAAGAATGTCAGTAATTTTGTTGAGATGACGTCAACCTCCCAAGAGGACTATGCCATGGTAGTCATTGAATTTGACGAAGGCATTACGGTTGAAAATGCAAAACAAGAAGTAAAGGATGAGGTAGACGCCGAAAAGGCCAGTGAA
>CALEYA010000188.1 GCA_937926215.1 uncultured Croceitalea sp.
CTTACGGAACAAACCTTGGAGCATTTGGAAGGCTATAAAGGTTCCAAACCGGTACGTATTGGTAATGCCGCCTATAAGCAGAAGCAGAATGACATCTATGGAATTTTAATGGATGTGATTTATGAGCAGTTGAACCGATTCAGTAACGATATTGAGAACGGCGAAGAGTTATGGAGCATTACCAAAGGGATTGTCTGGATCGTTAGTAAACACTGGCAAGAACCGGATAAAGGCATCTGGGAGTTTCGAGGAGAGGATAGGCATTTTACCTTTTCCAAAGTGTTGTGTTGGGTAGCCTTGGACAGGGCCATAAAAGTGGCCAAGATTTTTGGAAAGCACCGAAAAATCGAAAAATGGACCAACCTAGAAAAAGAAATCAAAACGGATATCCATGAGAACGCATGGAACCCTGAAGTGAACGCTTTTGTACAATCTTACGGTTCGTTTGATTTGGACGCCTCTGTATTATTAATGGAATCCTATGGGTTTATTGATGCCAAGGACCCAAAGTATGTAAGTACCGTTAAGGCTATTGAAAAAGACCTGAGCAATGACGGCCTTCTTTATCGCTACAAGAACGAGGACGATTTTGGACTGCCCTCATCTTCTTTTACCATCTGTACGTTCTGGTTTATCAATGCGCTGTTTAAAATAGGCGAGGAAGAAAAGGCTTTGGCGCATTTTGAAAAATTATTGAGCTATAGCAATCATTTAGGGTTGTTCAGTGAAGATATTGACTTTAAAACGAAGCGTTTGCTGGGGAATTTCCCGCAGGCCTATTCACATTTAGCCCTTATTGAGTGTGCTATAAATTTCTCCAAAAAGCAACGGGAGGAACGTATATTGGAAACGATTAGTTAGCAGGCAATAGCCGTTGCCTCTATTTTAACGAGCAATAGGTTTAGGTGCTTTACCGTGGTAAAGGGATTCATTAGTGTGGTCCTTAAATACAGGCTGCCCCTTAGTTTGGTTTGGACCAGGTAGAATTCCCCGTCCTCTAAAAGCGTTTGGCGAATACTCGCGTTAAGACTATTTAATTCCCCATTATTTAGTCCGGGTTTTAGGTATCTAAAACATAGGATATTGGACATTGGCTCCGTTGCCAATTCAAAATTGGGATTTTCCTTGATGGTTTGGGCAAAATCCTTTGCCAAATCATACTGACGGCTAACGTAGTTGTCGAATAGCTTTTCCCCATAAAATTTGAGTAAAGCAAACCAATGCAAACACATCATGGTCTTGGTACATTCAAAGGTTCTTCTACCGCTATTGTACCATTCATCTTCCGTAGTATCGTCCAAAAGGTAGTCCGCTTTTTGGCTAAAGGTATGCTCCGAGTGTTTACGCTCCTTAAAAAGTAGGGCAGTAGTAATGGTTGGCATTAGCATCATCTTATGTCCATCAATAACAATCGAATCCGCCTCTTGGGCACCATCCAATAAAAACCCATATTTTTTTGAATATATGGCAGCACCTCCATGTGCCCCATCTACGTGGAACCATAACTTATGCTTTTGCGCAAATTGCGCAATGGTCTTCAGATTATCGTATGCTCCAGTTGCCGTAGAAGGTGCACTCCCAACTATGGCAAAAATTTGGATGCCTTTGGACACCGATTCTTCATAGAAGGTTTCCAATTGATTCGTATCCATGGCGAAATTGGTGTTCGCGGGAATTTTTACGATTCCCTGCTCACCAAGTCCCATAATCTTTGCAGCGCGATCCACACAATAGTGCGCTTCTTCACAAACCATAATGCCCAAAGGTTTGGTATGTCCCTCATTCCAAACATCATGCGCTACTTTTGCTTTTCTAGCGGAGAGTAGGGCGGTCAAATTTGCCAAGGTCCCCCCTGAAGTTAAGAAGCCTCCAGCGTCGGCACCATAGCCGAACTTTTTACCCAATTTTTCAATGACAATACGCTCAATGGCATTAGGGGACATTCCCATCTCATACACCGCCATGCCATTGTTAAGTAGATTACTAAGCATTCCTGTAAGCACGGTAATCGGAGCGGTAACTCCAACCTGATGTCCCACATATTTTGGGTGATGTGTATGCGTAGTGCGGTTTAGGATTTCTTTGAAAAAATCGGTCTGATTGCCGTCCTCCAAGAATTTTTCCCAAAAATCCAACTCATTTTCTGGTGGGTTCCAAACCAAGGTTTTGGTTTGGGTTTCTTGGGTGGTGCGTTGAAGATGACCTGAAATTTCAGCTAGGACTTCCTTGCCCAACCGTTCAAAGTCTTTGGTAGAAAAAGCTTTTTCTAAAAGGGATTCGTTCATAGGATAAATGTAACCCCTTGAACACTTATATAAAAGACAAGCATAAAAAAAACCGCCCAATTTTGGGCGGTTTTTACGTTTGGATTTTAACTTTTTAATTTCTCCTTTCGTATCGTATTGCGTCGTAGTTATCAGGCATTTCTTCATTGCAACCTAAAATATCAAAAAACAGGATGTCGTCATTTTCAAAAAATAAACCTTCATCAATGTCCGATTCATAAGAATAAGCTTCTGGGGTTAAATAGTTGAACTTGTATGTTGTTTCTGAAATACGTTCCCAAGTACCGGTAAAAATAGCGCCACCAGGAGAATTGGGTTCATCTCTTTCTACAAAGGTCCCATCTTCATTGAAAACGAAGCTAGTGTCAAGGTCATCTGGTATAAACCGTTCGATTAAGATTTCATTGGTTTCACAGTCGTAGTTGTGTTCCGATACATAATCCCAAGTTCCAATAAGTAAGTCAACTGCTGCAATCTCGTCATCAGGCATTTCTTCGGAATCTTCTGAACATGAAGTAAAAAAGGAAGTTAGGCAAACTAAAAAGAAAAAATAAGAATAAGGTTTCATAGGTATGATAGGTTATAAGTGAAATAAGAAAACGGTTATTTTCTCAATTTAGTATATAAAAAAAACCGCCCTTTTTTGGGCGGTTTTCGGTTGTACTTCCCGTTAGAAGTAACTATTTGAATTAGTCAAAGGTGTAACCGTTATCCGCAGCTATCCTGTCCGCAATCTGTGTGCGCAGGGCAACGACGTTAGGGTTATTGGTATATTTTGTGAAGCGCTTAAGCCCCATAAGCATCATGCGTTGTTCATCGCCTTCGGCAAAGGATACAATAGCTTCTTTTCCTTTTTGGATAACGATATCCGTAGCACGGTACAAATGCAATTTAGACATCGCTATTTGTGTGGCCTGTTCCTCCTCACTGCTACGTTTTACGTTTTTTTCCGTTCGTAGAATGGCAGATTCCGCCAAGTATACCTGAATTAAGATATCAGAAGCGGACATAAGCAATTGTTGGTGTTCTTCCAATTTTGGTCCAAATTTTTGCACGGCACTGCCGGCAACCATTAGAAAAACCTTTTTTAAACGTTTTACCAAATCTTTTTCCTCGGCAAACAATTCGGAAAAGTCGGGGGTGTCAAAAGACGGAATCCCCATAAGCTCTTCACCAACTGCAGTAGCAGGACCTAAGAGGTCTACATGGCCTTTCATGGCTTTTTTGACCAACATGCCTACGGCCAACATTCTGTTGATCTCATTGGTACCTTCATAAATCCTAGCGATTCGGGCATCCCTCCACGCGGATTCCATAGGGGTATCCGCACTAAAGCCCATCCCTCCAAATATTTGGACACCTTCATCCGCAGTTTCCTGCACGTGTTCCGAAACGGCTACTTTTAAGATAGAACATTCAATGGCGTATTCTTCAACACCTTTTAGTTCTGCCTCTTGGTGCGTATTTCCCTCCGCTTCACGAATCGCGATTCGATCTTCAATATTTTTTGCTGCGCGATAACAGGCCGATTCATCAACATATGTATTGGTAGCCATGTCTGCAATCTTGGCTTTTATGGCACCAAAGCTTATAATGGGTGTTTTAAACTGAATACGCTCGTTGGCGTATTTTGCCGCTTCGTTGATGACACGTCGTTGTGCCTCCAAACAGGCCGCAGCCAGTTTGATACGCCCTACGTTCAGGGCATTCATAGCAATCTTAAATCCATTACCACGCTCTGAAAGCATATTCTCCACGGGAACCTTGGTCTCACTAAAGAATACCTGACGGGTAGAGGAGGAGTGGATACCTAATTTCTTTTCCTCATCACCTAAAGTGATGCCATTGCTGGAATCATTTTCAACAATAAAACCGGTAATGTTCTTATCGTCTTCAATACGCGCAAAAACAATGAACAGGTTGCAGAACCCTGCATTGGAAATCCACATTTTCTGTCCTGTTATGCTGTAGTGTTTGCCATCCTCAGATAAAACCGCTTTGGTCTTTCCGGAATTGGCATCGGAACCGGCACCTGGCTCCGTTAAACAGTAAGCGCCAAACCATTCGCCAGTAGCCAACTTGGGCACGTATTTCATTTTCTGCTCTTCCGTTCCATATAGGGTTATTGGCATAGTTCCAATTCCTGTATGGGCCCCAAAAGCGGTACTAAAAGATCCTGTAGCCCCAGAAATATAATCACAAACCAACATGGTGGACACAAAGCCCATACCCATACCTTCATATTTTTCAGGTACAGCAATACTTAAAAGCCCGAGCTCACCGGCTTCGCGCATACATTCCTCCGTATAGGCGTAGTCCTTTTGTTCAAAACGTTCCCAATGATCCCAAAGTTTACGATCAACAAATTCCTTGGTACTATCACGCATCATGCGCTGCTCTTCGCTTAAATCTTCTAGCGTAAAGACATCTTCGCAATTGGTTTCCTTCACCAAAAATTGGCCGCCTCTGAGGATATCTTTTGTTATAGTTTCGGTACTCATTTTATTTAATTTTAGAATAGAGAAAATAGAATTAAGAACAAGGACTTATTATTCCAAACCATTTTGGAAACCCATAGTCATTCGCTGCCATTCAGTAATTTTATTTTCTAGGTTAATTAATGTTTTGTTGTCAATATGTTTTCTATGTAACGCCACTAATAATTGTGTGCTTAGTTCAAATGAAGACCCTAAGGCGATATCAATAAAGTAACTAAACGACTTATCGGTTCTTGCTGAACCTTCAGCAATATTACTTGGCATAGAAACTGAACATCTGCTTATCTGAGAACTCAAATCGTACCTTTCGTGTTTTGGAAAATCCACAAGAACGTCAGATACATTATTGGCGATTTCCAACGCAAGCTGCCATATTTTTAAGTTTTTGTAATTATGTCTTTTGCCCATACAATCCCATCTCTATGGTCTTTGCTCTTTTCTCTTTAACTCAAAAACTCAAAAATCCCAGCGGCACCTTGACCCGTTCCTACGCACATGGTTACCATGCCGTGTTTTCCTTGCATGTTTCGCTTGCGCATTTCATCAAACAATTGGACGGATAATTTCCCACCTGTACAACCTAACGGATGTCCTAGGGCGATAGCCCCACCGTTAACGTTAACGATATCCTGATTAAGGCCAAGCTCCCGCATAACGGCCAAGGACTGGGAAGCAAAGGCTTCGTTCAACTCTATCAATTCAATGTCATCTTGTTTTAGTCCGGCTTGTTTTAATGCTTTGGGCACTGCGGCAACAGGTCCGATACCCATAATCCTTGGAGGCACCCCAGCGGCGGCATAATTGACCAAACGTGCAACAGGTTCCAAATTGAGCTCCTTCACCATTTCTTCGCTCATTACCATAACAAAGGCCGCACCATCACTGGTTTGTGAGGAATTACCTGCAGTAACGCTACCGTTGGCGGCGAAAACCGGTCTTAATTTTGCCAAAGCTTCTTTGGAGGTTCCTTTTCTTGGACCTTCGTCCTTCGTAACCGTATACTTTTTAGTTTCTTTTTTTCCATTGGCCCCAACAAAGGTCTGCTCCACGTCAATAGGGACTATTTGGTCTTGAAACCGGTCCTCGGCCAGTGCTTTTAAGGCTTTCATATGGGAATTATAGGCGAATTCGTCTTGATCCTCACGCGAAACCTTATACTCCTGGGCTACGGCCTCAGCGGTATTTCCCATTCCCCAATAGTAATCTTCATGACCTGACTTTACCAAATCATAGTTGAGCTCTGTCTTAAAACCGGTCATAGGTACTGAACTCATACTTTCCACTCCTCCGGCAATGATACAATCTGCCATTCCTGCCTGGATTTTAGCGGAAGCAATTCCAATAGTTTCTAATCCCGAAGAACAAAAACGGTTGACGGTAACCCCGGGAACATCAACAATATCCAATCCCATTAGGGAAATTAACCGTGCCATGTTTAGGCCTTGTGACCCTTCTGGCATGGCATTCCCTACAATAACATCATCAATCCTTGTTTTATCAAAATCCGGGAGTTGCCCTACCAAATGTTGAATAGTCTCCGCGGCAAGCTCGTCTGCCCTTTTAAAACGGAAACCTCCTTTTTTGGATTTCCCAACTGCCGTTCTGTAGCCTTTTACTATATATGCTGTTCTCATTATATTCAGATTTTAGATTCAAGAACCAAGAATAAAGACTGTGTCTTGGTTCTTATGTCTCTTTTCTAGTTTCTTAGTGGTTTCCCCGTTTTCAACATATGTTGTATGCGCTCCAATGTTTTGCGTTCGGTACACAAGGATAAGAACGCTTCCCGTTCAATATCCAATAAGTACTGCTCGGATACGTAACTGGGTTCGGATAAATCACCACCCGCCATAACATAGGCCAGCTTGTTGGCAATCTTCTTATCGTGTTCGCTGATGTATCTACTGGCTTCCATGGAATCCGTTCCTACCAAGAACATCCCCAATGCCTGTTTTCCCAATACTTTGACATCCTTTCTGGCCGGAGGTCTGGTATACCCGGATTCTGCCATAAGTTTGGCATGTGCCTTGGCCGTCGCTATCTGTCGGTCTTTATTGACCACAACAACGTCTTTTCCTTTTTGTAGGATGCCCGAATCAAAGGCTTCGTATGCCGATGTGGATACTTTGGCCATTCCAATGGTCAAGAAATATTCCTGTAGGATGTTCAATTCCACATCGCCCGGTCTAAAGGAATCGGAGGCCCTTAAGGCCATTTCCTTAGATCCACCGCCGCCAGGAATTACCCCTACGCCAAATTCTACCAAACCGATATAGGTTTCGGCTGCAGCTACCACCTTATCCGCATGGAGCGAGATTTCGCAACCACCACCAAGTGTCATCCCATGGGGTGCGGCTACCGTAGGTATGGAGGAATAGCGCATGCGCATTACCGTATCTTGGAACATTTTAATGGCCATATTGAGCTCATCATATTCCTGCTCCACGGCCATCATGAAAATCATACCAATATTGGCGCCTACGGAGAAATTAGCGGCTTGGTTGCCTACGACCAATCCTTGGAAGTCTTTTTCAGCGATGTCGATCGCTTTATTAAGACCGGCAAGAACATCGCCACCAATGGTATTCATCTTGGATTGGAACTCCAAATTAAGGATACCATCGCCTAAATCTTCAATGACGGCACCTGAGTTTTTGAAAACCTCTTTTGACTTTCTAATGTTGTCTAAAATGATAAAGGCATCCTGCCCTGGTATTTTTACCATTTTCTTTGACGGGATGTCATAAAAATGGGTCGCCCCATCTTTTACCGAGTAGAAGGAATCGATATTGGCGGCCTTCATTTCCGCTACCCAAGCGGCAGCTTCTTGATTTTCGGCACCAATGAATTCCAAACCTTTGTCCAGTCCTACGGCATCCCAAATTTGGAACGGCCCATGTTCCCAGCCAAATCCGGCCTTCATGGCATCATCAATCTTATAGAGTTCATCCGTAATTTCTGGAATCCTATGGGATACATAAGCAAATAGTTGGCCAAAACTCTTTCTGTAGAATTCCCCGGCCTTGTCTTTTCCACCTGCCAAAACAGCGAACCTATCGACCACATTGTCAATAGTCTTTGTGAGTTCCAAGGTGGCGAATTTTGAACTTTTCTTGGAACGATAGTCCATGGTGTCCAAATCCAAGGTCAGGATTTCCGTCTTTCCCTTGGCATCCTTTGATTTTTTGTAAAACCCTTGTCCCGTTTTACTGCCCAACCATTTGTTTTCCATCATGGTAGAAATAAAATCGGGCAATGCAAAAAGGGCATGGCGCTCATCGTCCTTGCAGTTTTCCGCGATACCATTGGCCACGTGTACCAAGGTATCCAATCCTACAACATCAACGGTCCTAAAGGTGGCCGACTTTGGCCGGCCTATGACGGGACCGGTCAATTTATCCACTTCCTCAACGGTCATTCCCATTTCCTTTACGGTATGGAACAAGCTTTGAATACTGAATATCCCGATCCTATTTCCAATAAAGGCAGGAGTGTCCTTGGCAACTACGGAAGTCTTTCCTAAGAATTGCTCTCCATATCCATTTAAGAACTCGAGTACATCCGCATCCGTTTTTGGACCCGGGATAATTTCGAATAATTTCAAGTACCTGGCCGGATTGAAGAAGTGCGTTCCACAAAAATGTTTTTGGAAATCGTCGCTACGTCCTTCCGACATAAATTTGATTGGAATACCGGAAGTGTTCGATGTAATTAGGGTTCCCGGGGTTCGGTATTTTTCCAAGTTTTCAAAAACCTGTTTTTTAATATCCAAACGTTCCACCACCACTTCAATAATCCAATCTACCTTGCTTATCTTGGCAATATCGTCTTCCAAGTTTCCAGTCGTGATGCGCTTTGCAAATTTCTGATGGTAAATGGGGGACGGCTTGGATTTTAATGCCGCCATCAAAGAATCGTTCACCAAGCGGTTACGAACCGGCTTATCCTTTAAGGTTAAGCCTTTAGCCTTTTCTTTTTCCGTAAGTTCCCTGGGTACGATATCCAGCAATAACACCTCGACTCCAATATTGGCAAAATGGCAAGCAATGCCACTACCCATAATACCTGAACCTATAACGGCAACTTTGTTGATATGCCTTTTCATGTAACGTGTAGGATTAATTTGTTGTTTTTGTATAAATCTTTTTATCTAAAATGAGCTTGTTGATCACGTCGATCGTTCTAAAGAACCCGTTAATATCCTCTTCTTGCAGATGGGCTTGCGCTACTTCGTTAAAGCGTAATACGACTTCTTTTGAGTCTCTTCTTTTTTCTAAACCTAACGCTGTGAGGTGAATAAGGACCCCGCGACCATCTTTGGGATTACGTCTTCGCTCTATATACCCCTTCTCTTCAATACTTTTTAAGATACGTGAAAGACTGGTGGATTCCATCCCCATTTTTGGTCCCAAGGCGGTACTGGGCGTTCCTTTCTTTGGATCAATACTCAGCAGCGTAAAACCTATTGCCATGGTAAGACCGTAGTTTTTGGCTTCCTCATTATACATTTTAATCACTGCTTGCCAAGTAGCTCGAAGGGCGTAATCTATGGTCAAATCTTTCATGAACTCGAAAATTCAATCCCAAATATAGTTAAAATTTATTATGCATGCATAATAAATTTTAAAGAATAACTGTTCGCGTCCCCATTTTTTGAAACCCGTTAATCTTCCTTTTGGTTGCGTTTTTTAAGTTCTGAACTTATTGAAGAAGAGAAGAGTATAGGAATAAAACAGATGGGCATAAAAACTGTTGGGATTAAATAAATTAGATTGGATTCGGTATCGTGGGAAATTCCGTAAATAGCAATACCCAAAGCAAAGCACATGACAAACAGGCCAAATATCCCTGCTATGAGCATGGCTTTATTTATTTTTTTAAGTTTCGTTGTGGTGTACTTTTCAAAAGCCATATTCCGTATTAATCAGTAATCTTAATTTAGCCTGCGATATCAATGTCCGTAGATATCGTTGTACAATGCCATATATTTTTCTTTGATGATCTTACGACGTAGCTTCATGGTGGGGGTCAAATGCCCATCATCTATACTCCAAACGTCCGGGGTCAACCTAAACTGTTTTACCTTTTCCCATTTGGCAAAACTTTCGTTGCAAGCGTCAATTTCTGCTTGGTACTGTTGTAATACTTTTGGATTGACGATGATATCCGAATTTTCCGGGATGGTAATATTATTTTCCTTGGCCCATTGGTGCAAGTACTCAAAATCTGGTTGTATTATGGCTGCGGGCATCTTTTCCCCTTCACCGACCACCATCAACTGTTCGATAAAACGGGATTGTTTAAAACGATTTTCCAGAAGTTGTGGCGCCACATATTTGCCTCCAGAGGTCTTGAACATTTCTTTTTTGCGATCGGTAATTTTCAGGAACCCTTCTGCATCTACCTCCCCAATATCACCGGTATGGAAATAGCCATCAATGATAACTTCATCCGTTTTTTTCTGGTCCTTGAAATAGCCCATCATTACCTGCGGGCCTTTTATGCAGATTTCACCGTCATGCGCAATTTTAATCTCAGTATCTGGGAGGGCTTTACCTACCGTGCCAATTCTAAAACCACCGTTGCGCATATCGTTGACCGAAACTACGGGCGATGTTTCCGTAAGGCCATACCCTTCCATCAATCCAAATTCGGCAGCGTTGAAAATTCGTGCCAGTCGTGGTTGCAAGGCTGCGCTACCTGATGCGATGGTGTTTAAGTTACCGCCCAATCCTTCTTTCCATTTGCTAAAGATCAGTTTGCGGGCTATGGCCAATTTTTGCTCATACCACCAGCCGTTTTTTCCATAAGGCTCATATTTAAGCCCAAGATCTACCGCCCAAAAGAAGAGCTTCTTTTTAATTCCGGTTAGGGCATACCCTTTTGCAATAATCTTGTCATAGACCTTTTCCAATAATCTAGGTACGGCGGTCATTACATGGGGTGAGACTTCTTTTAGATTGTCACTTATGGTTTCCAAGGATTCGGCATAGTATACGCTGGCCCCTGTGTATTGGTACAAGTATATGAGCATACGCTCATAAACGTGGCACAACGGCAAAAAGCTTAAGGCATCGGCATTGCCATATTCTATGGGAATCCTAGTGGAACTGTGAATGGCATTACTCACTAAATTGTTATGCGAGAGCATCACCCCTTTTGGTCTCCCGGTAGTTCCAGATGTATAGATTAGGGTTGCCAAGTCATTGGGTTGCACGGCGGCTTTACGTTCTTCTAACTCATTTTGGTTGGAGTCGTCCGCTCCCTTATCAAGTACTTCGGACCAGTGGTTGCAATTGGAAAGTTTATCAAAAGAGTATACATCCTTTAATTTTTTAAGCTTTCCGCTTACGGCTAAAACCTTATCCAAAACCTCCTGACAGGAGACAAAGCAATATTTGGCCTCGGAATGGTTCAACACATACTCATAATCATCCTCTGATATGGTAGGATAAATAGGCACGTTTTGGGCACCTACCTGCAAAGTTCCAATATCGCAGATGTTCCATTCTGTTCTATTTGTCATGGAGATGATGGCAATCTTATCATTGGGTTTTACACCCATGCGCAACAAGGCCCTGCTAAATGCATTGGCTTGATCAATATATTCTTTAGTGGAAATGGACTCCCAATTGCCTTTTTTTTTGGTGACAAAGGCTTTTTCCAAATCGTATTTTTCCAGTTGATAGTAGGGGAAATCAAAAAGTCTGGTTACTGTTTGCATATCAAGTTTCTGTATAGAAATTGCAAAATAGGGAAAGGAAGCGGGATTTTAAAATGGGTTTTTCAATTTTGGGACGATTTTATTAATAGATTGATAGTTTGTTTGAAACACTTTCACCAAGTCTTTACAAACGCGAAAGGGCTAAACCCCTGTCAAAGATGGAGTTTCATCCCCTCATGTGAAGCACAAAACCCCAAGCTTTCATAAAAGCGTAACGCATCGGGTCGTTTTTTGTCCGTGGTGAGTTGCACCACATGCGCCCCTTTTTCCTTTGCCCTAGCGATAGCCCAAAGAAATAGGGTTTTCCCCAGTCCTTTGCCCCTAAGTTTTTCATGTACACGGACCTGTTCAATCTGTGCTCTTATGCCACCCTGATAGGTTAGGTATTGAAGAAATGAAAGCTGTAATGTTCCAATAATGTCCCCGTTTTCATTTTCAGCTACCACCAGCTCTTGGTTGGCGTCTTGATCAATGATATCAAATGCTTTTAAGTATTGCGCAGGTAGAGGATCTTGGTAATGTTCACGCTTTTTACCCAAGGCATCATTAGCCAGCATTTCTACTATGGATGGAACATCATTTTTGATGGCTTTCCTAATCAGCATGCGCTACTAACTAATTCTGGATTTTATGAACTTGAACTGCCCGTTATGGTTGGATTCATGTTCACACACGTGAAACCACTTGCAATAGTTGTTGGTAGGTCCCCAAGGGAAGGTATCGTCAACGGCAAATAGCCATTCATCATCACGTTTTTTAAATTCCGCTAGGGTAAAGTCCCGCACCTTTTTTAGTTCTTCCAAATAGTAGTCCAAAGGCTTGCCTTTGATCTCTTTACGAGCGGCATCCCCCAAACCGGATGCTACGGACCATTTTTCCGAATCTTCCTTGGACCAGTCCCCCCATTGCTTATTCTCAAACGTATGTATCTGGTAAAAACGTTCCGTTGCGGCCAAATGCATGAGCATGGCACCTATGCTATTGGCATCTTCATCGACTAGATAATCCAAATCGGAAACACCCATATCCCGGACCGGCGAAAGGATTACCATTCGCATCCAATCTAACATCGATACTAGAATCCCCATATGTTCCGTATAGCCCTCTTTTGGGCCAAATACGTTGGGTCCGGTTTCTTGGGGGAATTGCAACGGAGCTGCGTGGGGAGCTGCCAGCAATGTGGTAGTGCCAAAGGCACCTAGGGTAAGTAAAGAAGATTTCCTTAAAAAATCTCTTCTATTTTCTTGCGATGTAGTTTTCATTAGTGTTTGTTTTTTGAAGGTTTAGTTAGGCTTTAAGATACTGTTTTTCAAGCTGTTTTATATAAAATGAGGGGTAAATTCCTGTAGATTTATAAAAAGACTTTGAAAAGGCTTCCGTAGTGTTGAATCCCACCTCTTTAGCTACCGCTTTTATGCTATACTTTCTCAATTTTAGGTTGGATTGCAATGTTGTAATGGCATAATCAATACGGAGGTCATTAATGTAATTGGTAAAACTTTTATGTTTATACTCATTAATAATCTTGGAAAAATACTTTGAATTGGTACCACATTCTTTGGCCAACCCACCTAAGGTAAGATTGAGTTTGAGATACCCATGGTCTTGTTCAAAAGCCTCCAATTTTTTTAAAACTGCTGCCACTACTTCTTTGGGGATATCCAAATTGCCGGGGGATTTGTGCTCTACGTTAAACTGTTTATGGTTGGCATTTGTTGTCTTTTCCAACAGTTCCTGAAATCTTTTTTTATAGGTTCTTTGTTTGCTGTAATACCATAGTAACAACAAAAAAAGTATAAGGATCAACGCTGCTAATGAGAACAATATATTGACGCCTTGATCATTCTTTTTTTCCAGTTTGTCAATTAGCTTTTCTTTTTCTTGCAAAAGTTTTGGGGTATCGTAGCTCGCGCTTATTTCTTTGGATAAATAGGCAAAATCACTGTCCAAAATACTATCCACTTTGAGTAGCCTATTTATGTAGAACAATTGCTGCTTTGTATCCTTTTTTTCTTTGTAATATGAAATTAAATGATCGTAATTTTCTTTTATAGTTTCCACAAAAAATGAATCAGCAAATGCTACAGAATCCATTCTTTTGAGATAGGGTAGCGCAGTTTCCTTCTTCCCTTGTTTAAAATATATTTTGCCAAACCAATAGGCAATCCTAAACTCGGTTCCTGTTCTCACCTCTACATCCCGTATAAAAGAATTGTATTTTTTTAAACTATCCAGACTGGATTGGTGTTCAGATTTTTGATTGAGGGAATTCACCGAACAAAGCAACATTCTGCTGTATACAACACTATCTTTTAATTTTAAGGCCAAAGCCATTGGCTTCTTCAAGTAAATAAGGGCAGAATCAGGTTGTTTTAAATTATTGAACTGGCTGGCCACGGCAAATTGCGAGTGCAAGTACAAGTGGCTATTGCTGCTATCCTTACGGAATTGTTCCTTGCGATAAGCAACAGATTCTTTTAGAAGGGACAAGCCTTCTTCAAGCTCACCTATGTTATTTTTTAGTAACGCTATAAAGAATTTTATGTCGTGTTGTTGGTCAACATTGTCGGTTTTTTTAGCGTAATCACTAGCTATAGCCAACTCGTCCATGGCATCCATAAAATTCGTTTGCGCTCCTTTTATATTGGCCTTTAGGATGTGGGCACGTGCAGGGAATATATGGGTATAGTTGTCTTTGGAAATGGCTATTGCCGAATCCAAATAGGGCAATGCTTTATTGTACGTTAATGCTTTGGTCAGGTTGTCAGCGACCATATAATATCCTTCTGCTTTTTTTTCGATATCGTTTTCGCGTTTTGCCTTTAAAAGAAATGCCTTTGCGAAAGAAGATGCCATGGCATTGTTTTCCGATGTTTCATATGCCTTGGCAAGTTCTTCAAAACTGTCCTTTGCTAAAAAAGTAAGATTGTCTTGGTCATTTTCTTGAGCTGGACATACGACAAATACGAAAAAGAAAAGATGAAAAACAACTAGGAATTTCAAGTGGAATGTGGAAATTTTAGTGCGTATCAAGGATTATTGGGCATGGTTTCAGTTAAAGATATCATATCTGCCTGCTTTTTAGGTGAATTCGCGTTAAAATATTTCATGATGGGTTATAAAATATTGAATATCAATGGTATAAGACTTTTTATTTTTTCTATTTTTTAAGTCTATTTTCCATGAAAACAGGGTCTGGATTCCTTGAATGCAGCCTAGATTCCCTTGTAAAGTACTTTGGCTTCCCAGTACTTTGTTTTCAAATCACATAACAAAATGCATCGATTTATTCTATTGGTTTGTACAACTGTCACGGTTTCTTTTCTTCAGGTCTTGTTTGCCCAAGAAAGTAACGACCGTATTTCTAAATTATCGGAATTAGGCCCTGAAATACAAGAAATGATGCAGACGCATAAACTCTCCGCGGTAAGTATCGCAATATTGGAAGATGATAAAATCATCTGGAACGGTGTCTATGGTGTAAAGGAGAATGGCACGGAACAAGAAATAACAAAAGAGACCGCTTTTTCCACGGCATCGATATCAAAAGCAGTAACGGCAACGGTAAGCTTATTGCTGCAAGAACAAGGTAAAATCGATATTGACCAACCCGTTAGCAAGTATTTAAAACGTTGGAAACTTCCAAACTCCCCTTTTTTAAAGAAAACGGATCTTACCATACGGCATTTGTTATCCCACAGCGGAGGTGCCAGTCATAGTGGGTATGCCGATTTTTATGGTGAGGATAAAATACCAACGATAGTTGAGGTACTCAATGGAGAAGGTTTACCCAATTATGAGGAAGGTGTCGTTATCCAATTTGAACCTGGAACTAAGGCGTCCTACAGTGGTGGAGGTTATGTAATAACCCAATTGGCAATTGAGGACACGCTGGGGAGACCATTTCAGGATATTGTTCAGGAAATGATATTTGATCCCTTACAAATGCAAAATAGCACCATGCTACAGCCCAACCAAAAAGATTTTCCAGCTGATGTAGCTAAAGTGCATGATGCCGCACAAAATGTTATCCGAACAGGATTACCAATCTGTCCTCAACTGGGACCTTCAGGGATGTGGAGTAGTGCTGAAGATTTGGCAAAGTTTGCGTTAGAAACCCAAAAAGCACTGAACAACAAGGAAACCAGGGTAATCAGTCCAAACGTAGCCAAAGCCCTTACCCAAATTGTCTCCTATTCCTATGCGGGCGGAGGGGCATTGGGATGGCAACGTTCCTTTTCTTATGGAAATTTGGAATGGGTAACTATTGGAGGAAGCAATGCAGGGGTTGGCGGTGAAGTTAATATTAGCTATAAAGGCGGAAAAGGCATTGTGTTATTGGCCAATGGGGAAACTAAGAACAGGCTTCCTGTTTTTAGCCTGATACGTTCAGAGGTAATTAACCAATTGGATTGGGGACAAGAACTTAAAGAAACCCATCCTTTGGACGATGAGGGGTTCATCTCCGCCATACAGGGTAGTTATTTGGATTTTATGTTTGGGGACTTCTCTGAAATAGTCACTATTACAGAAAATAACGGGCGGTTATCCATAGCTTCCCCAATATTAAAACTGCTTACGGGTAGTACCTCTAACAGGCTTTACCATCAGGGAAATTACATTTTTAAAATAACTGATTATCCCAATGCAATACAATTTAATTACAACGGTGTTACGGTAGATGCCGTTTCCGTTTACCGTGATGGTGAAGCGCTTGAAAAATGGACCATCCCTATAGATTCGCTAAAGACAATACGGGTAAAATTGATGGAAATATTTACTGAAGCGGATTTTAAAATAGCAAAACAACATTATCATACGCTATTGGCCAATACGGCCAAATATGACTTTTCCAATAGTCTTTTACAACTTGGGGTTTCTTTTTTTAGT
>CALEYA010000189.1 GCA_937926215.1 uncultured Croceitalea sp.
ATCAATCAAGCAAACTACCCAGGGTAGGATACCCTTTGATAGGGCCAATAAAAATTAGAGTCAAATGAAAGTACTTCTTGAAAAATCCAATGTAGTTTCCGTTGCCATGACCATGCTTTTTTGCATGCAGGCAAGCACATCTTTTGCCCAAGAAACCAAATTGATGCACCAACCTGCATTGAGCGATTCCCATATTGCGTTTATCTATGCGCAAGACCTTTGGATCGCCAATAGGGATGGGTCCAACCCTAAACGACTTACTATTGATGAAGGTGTGGAATCCAACCCTGTTTTTTCGCCGGATGGTAGCATGATCACCTTTAATGCGGAATATGACGGCAATATGGATGTATATATCGTTCCTGCCACCGGGGGCATCCCCAAACGATTGACCTATCATCCCTATAACGATTGGGTACGTGGTTTTAGCCCGGACGGTCAACTCGTGTTGTTTGGGTCACAACGCAATTCCCACACCAACAGGCATGTAAAATTATTCACGGTGCCTGTAGCTGGGGGTGCCATAACCCAATTGGACATCCCCAATGCTTTCTGGGCAAGTTACTCGCCAGACGGTTCTAAAATAGCATATACCCCCATCTTTGATGCCTTCAATCAATGGAAACGGTATAGAGGGGGGCGTACGTCGCGCATTTGGATATACAATACGGAAGACCATAAGGTAGTTGAAATTCCAAAACCCGCAGCAGGTAGTAACGATACCCAGCCCCAATGGCATAAGGATGCGGTTTATTTTAGAAGCGACCGTGATGGGGAATTTAACCTTTATAGCTACAACACCAATAGTAAGGAAATTACCAAACTGACCGATTATACGGATTTCCCGGTCATCAATGCCAAAATCCACAATAACGGCCTTATCTACGAGCATGCCGGCACGCTACATATTTTTGATCTTATTTCTAAAACAGATAAAAAATTGACCCTTACTATTAGCACGGATCTCTTGGAACATCGCGAGCGTTATGTTTCCGGGGAACGTTATGCAAGGTTTGCAAATCCGTCCCCATCTGGGGTACGGGTTGCTTTGGATTTTAGGGGGGATATCATCACCATTCCGGCAAAAAAGGGAGATCAGAACAACATTACCGAAACGCCTGGGGTGCATGAAAAATTCCCGTCATGGTCACCGGATGGCAAGCACATTGCTTATTTTTCCGATGCTTCGGGAGAATACGAATTGCATCTTCAAAACGTCGCGGCCGGAACTACCAAAAAAATACCCTTGAGCGGCACCGGTTTTTATGCCAACATCCATTGGTCGCCAGATAGCGAAAAAGTGGGTTATGTGGACAACGGCCGTAATTTATATGTTACCGACACCAACAGCTCAAAAACAACAAAAATTGCACAGGACGATTCGTTTATTCCGGGTGATCTCAGGGATTTGTTCAGCGATTGGGCCTTTGATTCCAATTGGATCGCTTACACCAAAGTGACCGATACCAATTTTGAAAAAGCCTTTCTGTATTCCCTTTCGGAAAACAAATCCTATGAACTTACGGATGGCTTGGCCAATGTGTCAAGCCCGGTTTTTGACCCCAGCGGAAAGTACATCTACCTTCTGGCGTCCACGGATGCTGGACCTGTGGTCAATTGGTTCGATCAATCCAATCAAGATAAAGAACTCACCCATTCCATTTATGCCATTACCTTGCAAGCCAATGTGGTATCGCCCTTAAAAAAGGAAAACAATGTGGAAAAAGGGCCTGCTAAGGATGACGCTTCAAAAGATGAAAAAGATACCCCGCAATCCTTAAAAATCGACTGGAACGGCATTCAAAATAGGATGCTGGCCTTACCGGTAGAAACAGGGATTTATAGCGATTTAAGCTCGGTCAATGAAGGGGAACTTTATTATCTGTCTTCCTCATTCCACGGTTCCAATTCGTATTTGTACAAATTCACTTTTGAGGATAAGGAAGCTAAAGAACTACTTCCCGTGGACCAATATGCCGTTGCCGGCGGGGGTAAAAAAATGTTGTATCAAGCCAAAGGCTCATGGTTCATTTCCGATTTGGGAAAAAAATCCGAAGATGCCCCTTTAAACCTTAACGGTATTTCGGTAAAAATCAACCCCAAGGAAGAATGGAAAAACATTTTTAACGAAGCTTGGCGCGTTAACCGTGACTATTTTTACGACCCCGGTATGCACGGCGTCGACTGGAACGCCATGAAAGCCAAGTACGAGCCTTTTGTAGCGCATGCCTCCTGTAAGGACGACCTCTACCGGGTCATGCAATGGATGTTCAGCGAACTGTCCGTAGGGCACCACCGTTTTGGCAGTGACGGCGACGGACTGCACAATCCTAAGCGTATTCCCGGAGGCTTATTGGGAGCGGATTACAACATAAACAAAGGCCGCTACCAAATCACAAAAATCTATGGCGGATTGAATTGGACACCAAATTTACGTTCACCACTTACGGAACCGGGCGTTCAAGTGACCCAAGGGGATTACATCATTGCCGTAAACGGTAAAAATGTTTCCGCAACGGATAATTTATATGGCTTTTTTGAGAATACGGCCAACACCTTGGTAGATTTAAAAGTAAGTTCCAATGCAGATGGAAGCAATGCCAGAACCTATCAAGTAACCCCACTTGCAACGGAATGGGCCATTAGAAACCGGGACTGGGTAGAAGGCAATCTAAAAAAGGTACACGAAGCCACCAATGGCGATGTCGCCTACGTTTACGTGCCTAATACGGCAGAGGCAGGTTTTGAGTATTTTAAACGCTATTTTTATCCGCAAGCCAATAAAAAAGCCATCATCATTGACGAACGCTACAATGGCGGGGGACAATTGGCGGATTATTATATCGATATCTTAAAAAGACCCGTGCAAGCCTATTGGAATTTTAGGTACGGACAGGATTTAAAATCGCCAAGCGCCTCTATCCAAGGACCAAAAGTGATGCTTATAGATGAGACTGCCGGTTCCGGAGGGGATTACCTGCCATGGATGTTCCGCAAGTTTCAATTAGGGACTTTAGTCGGTAAACGCACTTGGGGAGGCCTTGTTGGCGTTTTGGGGTATCCGGAATTTATTGATGGTGGTGTGGTTACGGCACCAAACGTAGCCTACTATAATGAAAACGGATTTCGCATTGAGAACGAAGGGATTCCCCCGGATATCGACGTAGAGCAACTTCCGGAATTGGTGGTAAAGGGCCACGATCCCCAATTGGAAAAAGCCATAGAAATCGTCATGAAGCAATTGGAAGAAAACCCGCCAAAGAAAATGGAGACACCGCCATATCCCGATAAAACAAAACAATAAAAACCTGACCACTCCATACCGATCTTGAGCGCCGATTCCATGATTAGATTCTTTAGGCACATACGTCAGAAATTATTCTCCATCCCACGGGAAGGGCAGCATGCTTCACCCGTAGCACGTTACTTACTGTATGCTATTGGAGAAATTGTGCTGGTCGTTATCGGTATTTTGATAGCCTTACAGATCAATACTTGGAACGAGGGACTTAAAGAACGTAAACTCGAAAAATCCACCCTAATCGAAATCAAGAAATCCCTTGAATTGGATATTCAAAATTTTGAGGAACAAATCAAATCCCAATTACGCACTGCCCATTTAAGTACCACATTGTTGAACCATATTAAGTCTGGGGAACCCTATACCAATGATTTGGACGGGTTATGGGAAAGGGTCGTCAGGTACTTTTTTGTGGATTTTAATACTTCTGCCTTTAGCCTCTTGGAGTCTAGGGGAATCGATATCATTAAAAATGAAATGCTACGCAAGAAGATTGTAGACCATTACAATCTGGACCAAACCAAAATGAAGCGAAGTAGCGAGGTTTCCGAACATTTGAGCAATGAAAATCTAGTGTACTTTTTCGATCGCGTGTATCCAGAAATTACACCGGATTTTGAAGAAACCTTTGACTATAAAAACGAAAAATGGGCGCCTAAAGACTACGAATTACTAGTAAGTGACCCAAGCTTGGTCCCAAAAATCAGTCATAACATAAAGGTTAGATATCGATTTTCGCAACTTTTGAAGGAATTTATAGAAAAAGAAAAAATCTTGGTAAAAGAGATTGAAAACGAGTTGCAAAATGAATTTCAATAGTAAGAGATTCGCGTAACCCGTGGACCCCAAAAGGTTGAAAACACCTCTCTATGATTTAGTTTTTCAACCTTATACCTAAGAAACCGTCGTTCGTCACACAAAATGGGAAGGATGTCACATCCATGGAAAGCACCTTTTGAAAACGTGCTTAGCCGGTATGCAGTTCCTTTAGCCATGTCCTAGGTGAAATTGTGCTAATTTTATACCATGGTCAGAAACATCCAACTACGGATCAGTTTAAAGGAAGAAGGGCAACCTGGGGGGTTAAAGGCGAAAACCGCTCGGTATTTAGGGGTTTCGGAGGATACTATTAAAATCAAGGTAGAACGCAAATCCATTGATGCCCGTAAACCTAGCATCTATTTCAACTACAAATTGGCGGTTTATATCAATGAGCCTATGCCTGCTGAAGGTAGCTATTCTTTTGACTATAAGGATGTTTCCAAAGCAAAGCCCGTCCATATTATCGGTTTTGGCCCCGCAGGTATGTGGGCCGCATTGCGCTGTTTGGAATTGGGCTACAAGCCTATCGTGCTGGAGCGCGGGAAAGACGTCCAAGAAAGGCGCCGGGATTTAAAAGCCATCAATCAAGACCATGTGGTCAATGCGGATAGCAATTACTGTTTTGGCGAAGGAGGTGCAGGCACCTATTCCGATGGAAAGTTATACACCCGTAGCTTAAAAAGAGGTGATGTTCGGCGTGTTTTTGAAAGTTTGGTGTTTCACGGTGCCACCGAAGAAATCTTAGTAGATGCCCACCCCCATATTGGCACCAACAAACTGCCTAAAATTGTTCAGAACATTCGCGAAGCAATTCTACAATTTGGTGGCGAGGTTCATTTTAATTCCAAGGTGACGGATTTTATCATCAAGGACAACAAACTCCAAGGTTTGGTCATTGATAATGCCAATACGCTGGAAGTCAAACGCGTCATTTTAGCTACCGGACATTCTGCCCGTGATATTTTTGAGTTGTTGCACAAAAAGGAGATTGCCCTAAAAGCAAAGTCCTTTGCTATGGGCGTTCGGGTAGAGCATCCGCAGCATATTATAGATTCCATACAATACCATTGCCATGGGGAGCGCAGTTCCCTTTTACCCGCTGCTGCCTATAGCTTGGTGCAACAGGTTAAAAACAGGGGGGTATACTCCTTTTGCATGTGCCCGGGCGGATTTATTGTTCCCGCGGCAACGGCTGACGGTGAGGTGGTCGTCAATGGCATGTCCCCCTCAAAACGTAATAACCGTTATGCCAATTCTGGCATTGTGGTTGAAATAAACGTGGATGAAGATTTACCCGGGTATGAAAAATTTGGGGTTTTAAAGGGCTTGGAATATCAAAAGAATTTAGAACGATTGGCGTTTACCGCAGGCGGAAGGACCCAAGCGGCTCCCGCACAACGCTTGACCGATTTTGTAGAAGGAAAAATATCCCAAGACCTGAATCCAAGCTCGTACCAGCCGGGCCTGAATTCGGCGCCGTTACATTCGTTGTTTCCAAAGCTTATTGGAGGGCGTTTGCGAAAAGGGTTTGCCCAATTTGGCAAAAAAATGAAAGGCTATTATACCGAAGAAGCAAATATTGTTGGGGTAGAATCCCGGACATCATCGCCCATAACCATTCCAAGAAATGAAAAATTGGAACATCCGGAAATAGCAGGGCTTTTCCCCTGTGGTGAAGGGGGCGGTTATGCTGGGGGTATTGTTTCTGCGGCTATGGATGGGGAACGCTGTGCTGAGGCAGCAATTGTAGGTTTATAATAGTGGATTATGGAATTTAAAAACAAAAACGTCCTCATTACCGGAGGTTCCAGGGGAATTGGAAAAGCGACCGCTTTAGCCTTTGCTAAAAAAGGGGCAAAAGTAGGAATCAACTACAGGAGCAATATTGAGGAAGCGGAAAAAACCTTGCAGGAATTGCCCGGTGACGGCCACGGACTTTTCCAACAGGATATTTCCGAAAAAGAAGGGCCAGAAGCTTTGGTTTCTGCCTTTATTTCGCACTACGGGCAATTGGATGTTTTGGTCAATAACGCCGGTATTTCGATATTCCATAAAATTGACGAAGTGGATTTCGAGCACTGGGTAAACGCTTGGGAAGGCACCTTTAAGACCAATCTCTTTGCGGTCTCCAATATGTGTTATTGGGGAGCGAAAGCCATGATGGGAACGGGAGGTGGCCGCATAGTAAACATTTCGTCCCGTGGTGCTTTTAGGGGAGAACCCACCAAACCTGCCTATGGGGCAAGCAAAGCGGCCCTAAACGCTATGAGCCAGTCTTTGGCAAAGGCCTTGGCACCTCATAAAATTTATATTGGTGTTGTGGCGCCCGGCTTTACGGAGACCGAAATGGCCGCCGTAACCTTAACCCCTGCCGAACGGGAAA
>CALEYA010000190.1 GCA_937926215.1 uncultured Croceitalea sp.
AAAAAAACGAAATCGGAAACAAGAGCAAAGAGGCAAGAAAATATTCTTTAAACTTTTTTAAGTGTATTTGATTTTGAAATGATGAGGAATGATGAATCATTATAGTGAAAAAAATACGAAATCGGAAACTTGAAATAGAAGTTAGAAGAAAATTAAATAACGAACAACCGTCAACCAACAACCAAAAACGAACAATAAACAATAAACAACAATAGTAAAAAATGCTAAACCTTTACCCCGCGCAAATAGAGAGTCTTTCTTTACATAGAGTTGGTAATAAGAACAAGAACGAACCTATTTTTCTTTCCGCTGAGCCATATGGCCTGAACGATGAGATTGCCGGGCTGCTCAAGGAGTATTTTTTTAAGCCTTTTAGGGAAAAGGAAGAGAATTATTTTAAGCTTTCCAACGAGGTGGATGTAGAGTTCAATGAAATCTACAAAGCGGCAACTGGTATTTTTGCGGAACCTGCCAAGGCACACGCCCTATCCAAAACTATTGCTTCCCATTTGTACGGACAGTCCAACCATCCGCATATAAAAAGTGGGGAGGTCTATGTGGTCCATTTTTCGGATATGGTGGTAGACAATAAAAAGACGCAAGCCCTAGGGATATTCAAAAGCGAATTGCAGCACGATTTTTTACAGTTTGAAGAACAAGGACAGAATTTGGATATCATCATACAACAAGGCATCAACATCAATAAACTGGATAAAGGCTGCCTTATTTTTGATGTGGACAAGGAGGAAGGCTACAAAGTGCTTTCCGTGGACAGCAACCGCTATGATGCCAAATATTGGCTGGAAAACTTTTTAGGCCTAGAACCCCTAACGGATGAAAATTTCTATACCAAAAACTACCTCAAATTCTGCCAGAATTTCGCCAAGGACGTAGTATTACCAGCAGAGGACAAACAGCAGGAAGTACTGTTCATGAACAGGGCCGTCAACCATTTTGCCAAAAACGATGCCTTTGAAGAAAGTAGTTTTTTAAACGAGGTGATGGAAAACCCAGAGCTTATCCCCGAGTTCAAGCACTATAAGGTAGAAAAAGGCCCCAAATACAGCATTGAGGATGTTAGCAATTTTGATATTGCCAACAAAGCCGTTTCCGATGCCAGAAAAAAAATCAAGAACGTCATCAACCTGGATACCAACATCCAGATAAAGATGGACTTTATCAATCCGGAATCCGCGGAGCGTTTTGTGGAAAAAGGTTGGGACGAGGAACGCCAAATGTATTACTACCTGGTGTATTTTAATAAAGAAGAGAAGAGTTAGGGCAATCAAAGGGAAAATCCATCTCCTATGCCCCTTCGGCTATAAAGAATCCAAAGGGCTGGCAATCTTACTCAAACTTCTAGGAATAACCTTGGTGTGTAATTGAGTGGTCTTAATGGAATTATGCCCTAGCAGTTCTTGTATAAAACGCATATCAGCACCAGATTCCAATAAATGGGTCGCATAACTATGGCGCAGGCCATGGATGCCAATATCTTTTTTAATTCCCGCTTTTTTCATGGCCTTCTTAAATACCTGTTGCAGGCTACTTTTTGCATATGCCCCACCATATTGGCCTTCTAACAGGTACTCCTTTGGTTTGTACGTTCTATAATATTGCCTCAATAAAGGCAGTATGGATTCCGGTAAGGGCACATAACGGTCTTTTTTTCCTTTAGCACCAACAATATGGACTACCATTCGTTTACTGTCAATGTGGCGAATCTTTAAACCCACCACTTCAGAAACACGTAATCCCATACCATAAGCTAGTCTTAACCCTATTTGGTGTTTTAGGTTCTTAGTTGCATTTAAGAGGCGCTTTACCTCCGTTTTACTTAACATTTTGGGGAGGTTCATCGGCTTTTTAGGGCGAGGAATATCAAAGAACATTTTTGGTCTATGCAACACCTGCTCAAAATAAAACTTGATGGCATTTATTTTACCGTTAAGCTTACGCTCTTTCATTTTTTCTTTTTGAAGGCAATACAAAAAGTAATCCTTTAAACGCTTTGGATTAAGGTTTTCCACGGGATAATCATCCAACAGATTCAGCAAATGGGCAAATTCCGCTAGGTAGATACGAATTGTACTAGGACTGTAGGCTTTTAATTGAAGCTGCTGATGTAAAGCCAGGTATGCCCGTTGATTTACAGGATGTATCTTTTTCGATTTTTGAGCGATGACGTCAGCCTGCCTTATTTGTAGCTGCTCCCGCACTGTTGGGAGGTCTGGCAAATACCATGATTTTTTTGAAGCACTCCATTTTGCCGATGGAAAGCGTTTTTGCAATGCCATTTTGAGGGCCATGTCATACCTAAATTTTATCAATATGACTTTCTTGCCTCTATGCGTATGGCATTCATAGGTATACTTTGAAAAATTCATACAGGCATTTTGTATAACACTTTAAACAAATATACCATTTTGTTATACAAAATGCATGATGTAGATATCATTGTAAGCACCTTATTTTTTAGGTATTGACAAATAATCAGTACTTTAGTTTTAACCAGCATAAATACCATGTTATTTATGTGTTGCCACCAATTAGAGAAATGACCACGAAAGAAATTTACGAAAAAGCGAATAATGTTGTAGGAATTGAAGGAATGACCGGAAATGAACGTCTTTGGGAAAGTGGTTTAATGGATGAATTTGACAAAGCCAAAAAATCGGACAAATACAAAGCTCGAACAATACTTCAAGCATTAAAATTTGACGAACTTTCCATAGGCAGAATAGTTGGATTCTCAATGGACTCTCTTAAATATCCAAATGCTTGGGATTTTC
>CALEYA010000191.1 GCA_937926215.1 uncultured Croceitalea sp.
ATCATAGATAATCATATTAAAGGAAGACCACCATTGATAAAAAAACCTAAAGATTTTGTCGATTAAATTGGTCCCTAAACCAAGGAGAGTAATAAATTAGAACTTGCAGGTATAAATTCTTCTATAACAACTATCTTTAACATTATCAATAGATTGCCCTTTGGTAAATGCTAAACCAAATGATATAGATGTTGGTAATACCTCTATAAAATGAATAGGATCAGGAAAACGGCTAAAATACTTGTTGGCTTCTTTGTTATAGTCAACCTAACCATTTCAATGGGTTATGGTTCGGTCATTGAACATGGTCCTAGAATTGCTTCTACCGAACTTCTGATAGCCAAAGTTGATGACAAGGACAGACCGTTCCAATTTCGCAAGGCGCAACTACTAGTTGGGATATCGAATACCATAAACTTTGATTTTAGAAAATTCGTAGGGTTTAACAATCTCCAAAAAGTCGACAATGACCATTTGTTGCATCTTAAAATTCAAAATCGAAGCGTATTAAACTATAACGCATTTCTTCTCCACATCGTTCTCAACGCTATTGTACAACAAAAATCCCATTGGTTGTAATGTAATGGACCTATCTGGGTCAACAGCTTGAGTTTCTAAGTATTCCCCATCTACCGGGGTTAACCACATAACATTCTTTTATAATGGGAGTAAAAAAGTTTTTACGCTTTTTTATGGTAGTGCTTTGCATTGCCATGGCCGCTATAGTTCCTTTTCCGATTCGCTTTACTAGAAAAGACAACCTACCAGCCTATAGGATAGAACAAATAGATGAAAAGGAAGAAGACGAGGAAGACGATGCCTATCAGGCATTTTCTTAAAAAACTTGCACTACTATAGCAAGGAAGTATACTCAATTTAAAGATTCCATAGGACTGGACCTATGAAAACCCCGCGTGTTCGTGGAATTAAGAGGAACACTGTTTGGGAACTGGTCCTAATTGGGATTCACCGCAGAATCCAACAAATCTTTCAATTGTTGTTTGTCCAAAACTTGTTTGCCCTTGATAACATAGGCGATGTTTCGGGTGCGTTGGATATCCTCCAAAGGATTGGCTTCCAGTAAAACGATATCCGCGATTTTGCCTTCCGTTAAACTGCCGTAATCCCCATCTTTTTGTAAAAACTGGGCACCTTGATAGGCAGAATTCTGTAGTGCTTTTAAAGGGGTTATGCCTACGGCTACCATGGCTTCCAATTCTTGATGCAAGGAGATGCCCGGATAGGTGTAGGAGTTAAAAGCACCACTATCCGAACCCGCTAAGAGCCAGACCCCGGCATCGGACATGCTTTTGGCCAGTTTACCAAAAAAGGCATCCAAGGCCTTGCGGTCGGCAATGGCTTTTGGGCTTGAATTTTTCGCCCTATTGATTCGGCCTTTATAGGTTTTTACGATTCCGCTACCCATATACTTTAGGTAGTCGTCCTCTCGATGGTCCTTTTCATCCAAATAGCTAAGCACCTTTCCAATATGGAGCGTAGGGATGGAAAACACCTTGTTTTTCTTCATACTGGTGAAGGTTGCCGCAGCCACCGTAGTATCATAAGAAGCTTCAAGGGCTGGCATGGCCTCCCAAAACCCAATTTCCTTGTTTTGCAATTGTTGGGTGATTTTCGCCTCTTGATTGGAACATCCCTTCATGATGTAATACAAATGTTCCACGCCATCAATCCCGGCATCGATTGCGTCTTGTAGCTCCACGGTAAAAGGCATATGCCCAGAAGTAATCATCCCACGTTTTTCCGCTGCGGCGATGGTATTTAAATAGGCTTCCGCACTAATGCGACTGTCATATAGTTTTACATAGTCCGTTGGGATGTTCTGCAAAGAATCCAGTGCGATTGCAATGTCGTTGTCGTTCTCTACCACCAAAGAACCGGCCCAAGTAGCGTTAGGGCCATCCAGCTTAGGACCCGAAGTAAAAATCGTTGGACCCAGCAGTTTTTCGTTTGCAATGGCCTCTTTCCAGTGCATTACCTCTGGGGTCAAATCGCCCCCGGCATCCCGCACCGTGGTGATGCCATTGGCCAAAAAAAGTTTTAAAAGGTTCTTATTATCCGCTAATAAAGAATCACCGCCCCTAAAATGTACATGGTTGTCCCAAAATCCGGGTAGGGCATAGGTGCCTTTGGCATTGATGATGGTTTCTGCTTTATAATAAGCATTTCCTTCCCCTTTAGTAATGATCTGGCTTATGCGGCCATCGGTAATAAAAATATCCTTCTTTTCAATTTTTCCGGTGGTAATATCAATAAGGTTGACATTTTTGAGGATGATATCCGAGGGTTCCGGCAATGGGGGACAGCCCAATAGCACAAGGCATGTGAGCAAAATACAAAGTTGTCGCATAGCTTAAAAAAAAGTGTTGCTACAAGGTAACCATTATGTATTTATAAGCTTCCGGAGACCGATAAAAACTAGAATAAGTAGGGAATAGCCTATAAAGAAAGGAATGATGTACTGTTTTAATCCTAAAACCAACATTATTCCGATGAGCAAAAGCTGAAAACCCAAACCAAAGGTAGATACCATGGTCATAAACCAATTGGGGAGTTGGGTACTGTGTACCGCTTTTTTGTCCATGCTATAGATAATCTTGTCGTACACGCCATAGAGTGCTTTGTACATGGAAAATAGAATATCCACATGCCGTTGCTTTTCGCCTTTCATGGCAATAGGGGTGGTGTATTCAAAAACCCGACTTGTGGTGTCCCCGTTGTATTTATTTCTAAGGATGACATAGTAATAGTTGTATAAGGTGCCCTGTAACTGTATCGCAAAAAAAGCAAGAAGGGTAAAAATCAAGGAACCGTTGGTTACATACCAGATAGTCAATAACAGCAAAAAATTTAAGATAATATCTGAGACGGAATCCAAATACCTACCTGTATACGAAGGTGTTTCCTTAACGCGGGCCAATTCGCCATCGGCAGCATCCAAAATGGATTTTAAAACTAAAAATAAGGCGGTTGCCCAATACTGTCCGTTAAGAATAAAGTAAATGGCCAACAGGCCACATACCACAAAAGCCAAAGTTACATGTATGGGTGTAAAGGCCGTATTTTTTAAGGATTTGGCAATGAGAATGGCTATAGGCCTACCATAATCCGAGAGATCTAAAAACTGGTTTTCCTTAGGTAATTTGGACATTTGAGGTGTTACGGCCTAAATAAAATAACGGGAACACGCTAGCTTCTATCCATGCCGTAAGAAAGGGGAAAGGTACATAAAATACCTATCAATACCCACGTATAGCTGCCGGTTTCGAATCCTAGATTCAAAACCGGTTTGCGCTACTTTTTTACGTGATACCTAGAATTTGAAT
Source organism: uncultured Croceitalea sp. (assembly GCA_937926215.1). GTDB lineage: Bacteria > Bacteroidota > Bacteroidia > Flavobacteriales > Flavobacteriaceae > Croceitalea. The sequence goes on from CALEYA010000191.1 coordinate 3,345, forward strand.
ACCTAGGGTTTGTCGCTAAGTTATTACTGATGTCCCTGCTGACAACCACATCCCGGGGTCGAAAAACTTTGGGAAGCCTCATGCCATGGAAATGCTTGGTTGTACTTGTTATTCTCCCAAAAGAATTTGCTCCGTGCTTCCTTGGTATTTCCAATTTCGTTCATGGTATCGGTATCGAATAGGCGGCCATTGACCATGGTATATTTTACGGTTTCCGTATTTCTGATGTTTTCCAAAGGGTTTTTGTCCAGCACGATTAAATCTGCCAGTTTGCCCACTTTTAAAGAACCAATTTCGTCGCCGGCACCAATGTATTCCGCACCGTTGATGGTCGCTGCCTTTAAGGTCTCTAAATTTTTGGTGCCTCCCTGATGCAACAACCATAACTCCCAATGGGCACCCAAGCCCTGTAATTGCCCGTGGGCACCTAAATTGACTTTTACCCCTTCTTTGGTGAGCGTGGCGGCATCTTTACTGACCATGATGTGGCCGTTTTCGTATTCTTCGTCCGGTACCATAGTCCGGTGTCGCGAACGGGAATCTACCAATCCCCTAGGGGTATATTTTAAGAGTTTTTCGTTCTCCCAAACCTTATCCTTCTGGTAAAACCAATATTCGCCATTGAGTCCGCCATAGTTTACAATAAGGGTTGGCGTATATCCGGCCTTACTGTTTTTCCAAAGTTCAATAACATCCTTATACACCGGGGCAACAGGGATGTTATGTTCGATGCCCGTATGCCCGTCCATGAGCATGCTCATATTGGTGTAAAAGGTAGAACCTCCTTCTGGGACCACATTGATGCCTAATTCCCGTGCTGCCTGCATCACTTGCTGGCGTTGTTCCCTACGTGGCTGATTGTAACTTTTGACCGATGTAGCGCCATAGGCTTTTGTTCTTCGAATGGAAGACCTAGCATCGTCCAGATTGTTGATAACCGCTTTAAAATCGCCATCGGCACCATAAAGGATGATTCCGGTGGAGTAGAGGCGTGGGCCTATCATATCGCCCTGTTTAATCAATTCCGACATCGCAAAAATGGATTCGGAATTCGCCGATGGATCGTGGGAGGTAGTCACCCCAAAAGCAAGATTGGCATACAACGGCCAATGTTTTTGTGTGGTCAATCCGTAGCGGAAACCGCCCACATGCGCATGGGCATCCACAATACCGGGCATAATGGTTTTCCCGCTAGCATCGAACACCTGGGCGTTTTTGGGAATGGTCACCGCATCCGCTGTGCCTAATTGGGTGATTTTATTTTCCGTAACCACTATGGTTCCGTTTTCGATGACTTCGTCCCCTTCCATGGTAATAATAGTGGCATTGGTAAACGCAATACTACCCGATGGTTTGTGTGTTTTTAAGGTCAAGCCAACCTTAATTCCCGTAGAATCCGGTTTGGCCACCTCTTCAGGAGAACCGGGTAGGAACGAAAAACGGTCTTTGATAGCATTTGAAAAATAGGTGTCGCCCAAGGTCCACCTCACCTTTTTACTGTCCGTGGACCAGTGAATATTGATACCCGCGTCTTTTGCTATTTGGGAAACAGGCACGTATTTGGAGTTGTTGTCCAAATCGATTTCCTTTCCGTTAAGCACCAATGGTGCTATGTACGCCTTATGCAGATTGGTAAAGGCAATCCATTTGTTGTCCGGGCTGGGTACCAGCCTATTTGCGTATTTCGATTTTACGTGGCTGCGTTCATCCTTTCCGTTGAGGTCAACTGATTTTAAATTCTTTGTCAAGTTTCCAAAATAGGTGCCACCCGTCTGGAAGAAAACACGGGTGCCATCAGCAGAGAACATGGGATATTCCCCTTCTTGGCTTATCCATTTGTGGCTGGTTCCGTTGGCAGTACAGGTATAAAGTCCCGTTCTTTTAGCAAAAGTCCTTCCTTGGTCGTTGTTGCCACTTTCCTTTCGATAGGTGATTTGATTGCCGGACGGACTAAAACTTGGCGTGCGATAAATCCCTTTTTCTTGGGTAAGTTTTGTTGATGTGCCACCGGAAGCTGGCATTTTATGGATGGCCCCCAAATTTTCATCGTTCCAAGTCACAAAAACCAATTCCTTACCATCCGGTGAAAAAGCAGGTTCTGCTTCAAAATCCGTGTTAGCGGTCAAGCGTTTTGGTTTTCCATTGGGGAGTTTTTTGCTCCACAGATGTCCCACAGCGGTAAATACCAAAGTTTTTCCATCCGGTGAAGTCACGGCATGCCGGATTACCTTGGCATCAAACGTATCCGGGGCTACGGGCGATTTAAAATGTACGCGTTCCGCAATCTTGATCGTATTTTCCACTTGAAAGGGAATAGTGGTCACTTCCAAAGAATTCACATCTATTTTATGGATTTTGCCGCCGCTCCAAAAGACAATGTTTTTGTCGTCCGGCGTCCAGTTAAAATTGGGATACACCCCAAATATGGCCCATGCTTCTTGTTGATCCTTGCTCAACCCATCGTAAAGGGGCCATTCTTCGCCCGTTTCCAAATCGTGAAGAAACAAGACGGTTTTGGTTCGGATACGTTTTATAAAAGCGAGTTTTGTTCCATCCCTGGACAATTGCGGTCTTGCCGCACCGCCGGGCCCTCCGGTAACGGTAGTCGTTTTTCCGGTTTCAAAGTCATAGCGTTTGATGACATAGATTTGACTGTTGGGGTCCATATTGTACTGAAAATACCCACCTGGATAGACATCTTCCGAGTAATACAAATACTTGCCATCCGGTGAGACACAGGGCTCATTGACGTTCTGCTGGTCGTTCTTGCGTTTGGTGACTTGAAGGCCGGAACCCCCAGTAGTGTGGTATTGCCACATTTCCCCAGCTCCTAAAGAACGCTGGGAAGTAAAGTGCTTACGCCCAACGATATAGTTGCCATCCGGCATCCAATACGGATTGTTCAATAACCGGAAACTTTCTTTGGTCACTTGTTTGGCATCGGAGCCATCCGCCTTCATTATCCAAAGATTATCGCCGCCACCGGCATCGGAGGTAAACGCAATGTGTTTGCCATCCGGACTGAAACGTGGTTGTACCTCAAAAGCAATTCCGCTCCTTAGGGGCGTTGCCTTACCGCCAGACATGGGCATCGTATAAATATCACCCAAAAGGTCAAAAATGAAGGTTTTTCCATCAGGACTTACATCGACGTTCATCCAAGTACCCTCATCGGTACTTAGTGGATAATCGGCATACTTAAAGGAATCCCCGGGATTGGTTACGTCCCATTTTTTTTCTTCTTTTTCTTTAGCATCCTGCGCGGACAGGCCTAACGATAACGTCAATAGCAGTAGTGGTAAAACTTTTTTCATATAGTGTAACTTTATTTTTTTTAGTTTCAAGAGTCAAGAGTCAAGAGTCAAGAGTCAAGAGTCAAGAGTCAAGAGCCAAGTTCAATTTTTTTTATTCCAACAACCATCACCTATAATTAAATATTCATAATTAGGCACTCAAAATTCTTTTTATCAAGCCGCCTAAAGATAGGCAAAACCCGCTTTAAATTTTGATAGCGAAGCTTTATGGTTATCTTTAAAAAGTAAACGATTTTCCATGCTTGAACTACGACCCACTTGTGAAAACTGTGATAAAGCGTTACCACCGGATAGCGATGAGGCGATGATATGTACCTACGAGTGTACGTTCTGTAAGGAGTGCGTGGAAACCCTTTTGGAGAATGTCTGCCCCAACTGTGGAGGGGGTTTCGAAAAACGCCCGATTCGACCGAAAGGACAGTTGACTAAACATCCTGCTAAAAAACAAAAGGTATACAAGCCTGTAGAATTTAAAGTTTTTGAAAAGTTAAAGGCTGAAAAGAAGGATATTGCACCTAGAAATCGATAGTATCGCATGAAAAAACCAAGCTGGTATTACCTTTTGTTGTTGATTTTGGCGGGTGAAGCCGTGTTTATCCTTCCTTTTGTGCTCCCCAGAATTTTTAGGCCGACGGTGTTGGAAGTTTTTCAATTGGACAATGTTCAGATAGGACTTTGCTTTTCCATCTATGGTCTTATTGCGGTGCCTTCGTACCTTTTGGGAGGGCCGTTGGCAGATAAATTCCCACCCAGAAAATTGATTGCCGTGGCCCTGTGGTTAACCGCTTTGGGTGGTTTGGTATATGCCTCTTATCCTAGTTTGGGTACCCTACAGTTGCTCTATGGGTATTGGGGTTTTACCACCATATTTCTGTTTTGGGCACCCATGATCAAAGCGACACGGGTTTGGGGCGGTGACGCTGCCCAAGGAAAAGCTTTTGGTTTTTTGGATGGTGGTCGCGGGCTAACCGGTTTTTTGTTCGGTTTGTTGGGGGTTTTTATTTTCTCCCTCTTCTTGGTGGGGGAAGTGGCGGAGGCTTCCCTAGAACAGCGTCAAGAGGCCTTTACCTATGTTATTTATGTGGCGGCCGCCATCATTGTCCTCATTGGGATTTTGGTTTGGGGCTTTATGAAGGCCGGGGTAAACGAAAAAGAGATTTTGGTGGAACGCATCACCTTTAAAGAAATCCGGACCGTATTGCGATTGCCATCGGTATGGTTGTTAATGGTCATTATTTTGTGCGCTTACGTAGGCTATAAAATTACAGATGTGATATCGCAGTTCGCCAATGAGGTTATGGGCTATGACCAAGTACAATCCGCACAAGTAGGTACATTTTTACAGTTTCTTAGGCCTACCACGGGAATCCTGGTGGGTTTAATCGTAGACCGTTTTAAAATTACTTTTTGGCTCTTTTTAAGTTTGGTGCTTTGCGTTGTAGCGGGACTTCTCTTTGCTACTGGTATTGTGGCGCCAAGCACCACACTACTTTTCTTTCTATCGGTCACCATTGTTGGTGTGGGGGTGTATGCGGCACGGGCTTTATATTTTGGGGTGATGAAGGAAGGCCGGATACCTTTGGTACTTACGGGTACCGCCGTAGGATTGATTTCTTTAATAGGATACACGCCCGATATTTTTGCCGGACCTGCTTACGGCTATTTTTTGGATACGCACCCTGGGCAAGAGGGGCATCAATATGTGTTTTGGATGCTTACCGGGTTTTCAACGGTTGGGGCCGTAACCGCATTTATATATTACCGGATTTACGGAAAGAGCACATCCTAACGCGGATTGAGTGATTTGATGCCTTGTTCACAGGAAGAAACGATCGTTTGTATTCTTCGTTGTCTTGTTTCCTCTCGTTTGGCTTGGTTGAGCCAATACAGATAGCTCTTGCGCTGACTCCGTGTAAAACTTTTATAGTTTTTAAATGCGATGTCATTAGCTTCGAAAGCTTGTTTTAAATCGGCCGGAATGATTCCTTTTTCCACGGCATCCAAAGCCGTCCAAGAACCATTTTTCTTTGCAATTTTGATGGATTCCAATCCGTTTTCATGCATCAATCCCGCCTCTTTCAATTCTTTTAAATGGTCTTTGTTGACCTTACTCCAAACACTTTTTGGTTTCCTAGGGCAGAAATATTGCCTTC
>CALEYA010000192.1 GCA_937926215.1 uncultured Croceitalea sp.
CCATTGAACTAAAGGGACGCGACTTTAAGATAGACTGGGCGGAAGTAAAATCGAAAATTACACCAAAGACCAGAATGGTCATCATCAATACCCCGCATAACCCTAGCGGCACTATTTTAAGTAAGGCCGATATGCTTCAGCTGGAATCCCTGTTAGCCGATACCGATATCCTTCTTTTAAGCGATGAAGTTTATGAACATCTAATTTTTGATGGGCGTCACCATGAGAGCGTTGCAAAATTTCCAGGGCTTGCGGAACGAAGCATCCTTTGTGCTTCTTTTGGCAAAACCTTTCATGTAACCGGATGGAAATTGGGCTATGTTGCCGGGCCTAAGACCTTAATGCGGGAATTCCAAAAAGTACATCAATTCAATGTGTTCTGTGTGAACCACCCCATGCAAAAAGGACTTGCCCAGTATCTAAAAACACCCGAGCATTATTTGGCACTAAACAGCTTTTATCAAGAGAAACGGGATTACTTTTTAAAGGCGATACAAGGCTCCCGTTTTACTTTCACCCCTTCCCATGGCACCTATTTTCAGGTAGTGGACTTTAGGAAAATTACGGACGAGACCGATATTGATTTTTCCAAACGACTTATTACGGAACACCAATTGGCAAGCATTCCTTTATCTGTCTTTAACCTTAACAATGCAGATCACAAACAATTGCGGTTTTGTTTTGCAAAAACGAGGGAAACCTTGGATAAAGCTGCAGCACTCATAAACCGGATTTGAGCTTCGCAGTATTATAATTGCCTTTTTACCACTAGATAGATACTCCTGATGTCTGTAAGCGGTACTTCAAAATCCTTATACTCTGGGGAATCATTTAAGCTATTGCATACTATTGCTTGGGTAATTTCATTATATCCTGTAAAGCGTTTACAGATAATTCTAGTGGTACATACAAGGACCAAGGTCTGACCGACTAATTCATTTGCTCCTGATTTTAGTAACATATCTTCATGTATCCTTTTGCCTAAAACCAAGGACCCATTAGGGATACTTTGAATACTACCGTCATTCATGGCGTTTCCTATGATCTCAAACGCCAAATATCCGCCCTCATCAAAATAATCGATTAGAAAGCCCGATTTAAGAATGTCGCCCACCTCTAAATCCTGAAGAAATTTGTCTTGAAAACCGGATAGCAGTACGGGTGCCATAACCAAGTATTTACCGTCTGGCAATGCATACGCCATAGTGCCATCCGCGCTGACTACCTTTTGTTTGGCGTAGCCCGTCGTAGACTCGTTTACCTCATGCATATAAAGCTCGGCAATAGTCGTATTAAAATACTGGGCAATCTTAGTGAGGTTCTTAATGGGAATGTTGGCATCCCTCTTTTCATAGAGCTGAATCGTCCTTAAACTAACCCCAATTGCGCTTGCCAAATCCGATTGATTGATACCGTTTTTACGCCTAAGATGTTTTATTATATTCAAATTCTATTTTTATATGAAATATTTTTGCATATATTTATAGATATGTGCAAATATTCATCAGATTTCTGTAATTGGATTACAAACAAATATAAGAATAGAATGGTAACACGCATTAGTTATCCAATGCTTAAAACATCACTATGCATTCATCACAAAAGTACAGCTTGACCATTAGGAACGAAACCATGTTTACGAACGACGATTATGGCAAACCTATATCTGAACGTCTTTCAAACGTTTTAAGAAGAACTACAACTAAAAATGATTTGGCCAATATTGCGCTTCGCAGTAGTGTTAGTTTTTCTACTATTAGGGATGTGGTTTATAGGACCAATAGTTTAACCAAAACCAACGCTAAGGCCATAGCACTTTTAATCCATGTTGCGTTTGAAAATTCCATTGCCCAAAAACTTCAGGCGGAAGGGGATATGCTATTTATGGACAATATGCTAAAACTCTAAGGTAGCCGCATTTACCAAACGCATGAACTCCCCAATCTTGTTGGGTTCCAACCATCTGGTAACGGTAACCAAATCGTTTTCGGTATCAACGACAATAAAATTACCTCCGAATCCCGCAGCATAGTATAGGTTTTCGGACAACTTTTCCCAATGCCGCGCGCCTTTCTTATTTAGCCACCACATATAGCCATAATTTACATTGGGCTTGGATGGTAGCGTCGCTTGGGCGATCCACTCCTTGGAAAGTATTTGACTATTCTTCCATTTTCCCCCGTTTAGAAACAACAGTCCGAAGCGTGCCATATCCTCTGCAGAGATGAATAAACCTGCACCAGAATGACCACCGCCCGTTACCGATTTCATACGGACACCGTCAATCTCCGTCCATGCATGGTCGTAGCCATGCCAACGCCATGTTGTAGAAGCCCCAATTTTATCCATTAGCTCATCCTTCAATACCATGGGCAAGGGTTTGCGCCAAACATGGGTAAGGGCATAGGCCAATACATTTACGCGGACGTCATTATACTCCATGACCGTGCCGGGTTCCTTTGGTGTTTCAAACTTCCAATCGTCTATGCCGCCTTCTTTGGGTGGACGATCGGCCCAATCCTTTACGCCCCACAACGTACCGGACCAAGCGGAATTCTGTTGTAACAAATGTTCCCACGTGATTTTAGTGTTGTGTTCTCCCATGAACGTACCGTCCCAAATATAGTTCCCTACTTTATCGCTCGTATTGCCTATAAGCTTTTGGTCCACGGCCAATCCAGCGATGGTAGACAGAAAACTTTTGGTTACGCTAAAAGTCATGTCCACCCTTTTGGTATCTCCCCAGGAAGCCACCAGGTATCCGTTCTTTAAAATCATCCCGGCAGGTCCCCCACGTTTTTTTGTGGGGCCTAGAATTTCATGAAAAGGTTCCCTTTCAAACCCCTTTAAAATAGCAATACGCAAATCCCGTGAACCGGAATATTCATTTTCCTTGGCAAAGTCCACTGCCATTTTTAAGACTTGCGCATCAAGCTTATAGTCTTTTGGCGCTTTTTCTTGCCAGATTTCGTTCCTTTCGGGAAAATAATATTCTTGCGCTTGCAAGTCACAAAAACCCAAGCTCAATATGCATATCCCTGCTAATAGTGTTCTCATTTGATAACTTCTTTTTTCATTAACCAATCTGTTTGCCTGTCCGCACCAATATCATAAGGATGGGTACCTATCTTTTTAAAGCCGTGTCTTTCGTAAAAGGCGACAGCTTTTGGATTTTCTTGCCAGACGCCCAACCAAACAAAGGGGATACCGTTTTTCTTTGCGATCCCAAAAACAGCATCCAACAACCGTTTCCCTACACCTTTTCCCTGATAGCCTGAAGTTACGTAAATCCGTTCCAACTCCATACCACCTGTTTCTTTAAATTCTGATTGGGCAACCCCTGTATTCAGCTTAAAGTAAGCTATGGGTTTCTGCTTATGGTATACAAAATAAAAGGAAGTATCGCTGTGTTGCAGCTCCTCTCGAAGCTTGTCCAATGAAAAAGCCTGCGCTAAGTATACGTTAAAATCCTTAGGGTCATTAGCGGCTTCAAAAGCATCGGAAAAAGTACGCTTGGAAATTTCTGCCAAGGCCTGCAAATCTTCCTCGTTACAGGGAACAATACGCAACTTCATCCACTAAAGAAAAGGAATTGGGGACAAATAAAAAAGCCCAACATAAGTCGGGCTTCAGATTTTTTAAATACGTTGGTTTAAAACATGAACAGTTTTCTTACCAACCGCATTACACCGCTGAAAAAATCATTGCGGTATACCTGGATTTCTTGTTCAACAGGACTGTGGTTAAATTCGGTAGTCATTACTCTAGGGTTTAACAGGTTAATTTGGGAAATTCATTATGACTACAAAGTACGTAGATAGCTCCTAAAAACGAAACTTTTTGTTGTGAACCTAATTTAGAACGTGGTGTACGATAGCAACGGTCCGTTTTAATCGATAAACGGCTTACTCTAAATCGCCATTTCCGGAACAATTCCATCGACCAATAAATTGCCCTCGGTTGCCGCTTTAATCTCATCTACGGAGACGCCGGGTGCACGTTCCAAAAGTAGGAAGCCTTCTTTGACCACCTCCAAAACGGCCAAGTTGGTCACAATCTTTTTTACGCAACCTACCCCGGTAAGCGGCAGACTACATTTCTTCAATAATTTTGACGCTCCGGCCCTATTGGTATGCATCATGGCCACGATGATATTTTCTGCCGAGGCTACCAAATCCATAGCGCCGCCCATTCCTTTTACCATTTTTCCAGGAATCTTCCAATTGGCAATATCCCCATTCTCTGCTACTTCCATAGCACCTAAAATGGTTAAATCTACGTGTTTACCCCTAATCATAGCGAAACTGGTCGCCGAATCAAAGAATGAAGCCCCCGCTAAGGTGGTTATCGTTTGCTTTCCTGCATTGATGATGTCCGCATCTTCTTCACCTTCAAAAGGAAAGGGACCCATACCCAAAACCCCGTTCTCACTTTGGAATTCCACGCTTATGTCTTCACGTACAAAATTGGCCACCAAGGTTGGAATCCCGATTCCTAGGTTGACGTAGTATCCATCTTGTACTTCTTTGGCAATTCTTTTTGCGATTCCGTTTTTATCAAGCATGATTATCTTTTAATAGCGTACCTGTTAAAATTACCTACGGCAGTGTTCTCCCTATTCCAAAGGAAAACGGGAATACCAGCGATTGCACCTCCAAATGCCGCTATTGCTTTCCAAAAAGATAGACTGACATTGGCAATAAACAAAATATAAATGCAGAAGATAACACCGAAGGTCAATCCTGTAATAAAACCTCCAATAACTAGTCTTTGATCTATGACAGCACTTATGCGGTTAATATGTTTCCTTTCAAATTTGCCGCAATTGTTGCAATTTACTTTTACTTCATCACCAAATTTCATTTGTAAGTGAGCTCTTGATTCCATTTTAGGTTTAAAAACATTTTGTTTTTTACAAATCGAGCAGGTATAAACTAGTCTCATCTCTAAATGCTCCTTACTGTTCTTTGCTCAATACGTTTTTCATACTTTTCGCCCTTGAATATGCGCTGAACAAAAATTCCAGGAATATGGATTTCGTTAGGGTCTAAACTTCCTGCGGGCAGCAACTCCTCTACCTCGGCAACGGTAATGGTTGCAGCGCCACACATACAGGGATTAAAATTACGCGCGGTACCTTTAAAAACAAGGTTTCCAGCTTCGTCACCCTTCCATGCTTTTACAAAAGCAAAGTCTGCTTTGAATGCTGGTTCCAATACATACATCTTTCCATCAAATTCACGGGTTTCCTTTCCTTCCGCTACCTCGGTCCCATATCCTGCTGGAGTATAAAAAGCAGGAAAACCAGCCTGTGCGGCCCTGCATTTTTCCGCTAGGGTTCCCTGTGGGGTAAGTTCTACCTCCAACTCGCCACTTAACATCTGGCGTTCAAATTCTTCGTTCTCCCCCACATAGGAAGATATCATTTTCTTTATTTGGTGCTTTTGAAGCAATAATCCCAAACCAAAATCATCTACCCCGGCATTGTTGGAAATACATGTAATGTCGTTAATACCCAAACGCACCAGTTCCGCAATGGCATTTTCAGGTATTCCACAAAGGCCAAAACCGCCTAACATAAAGGTCATGCTATTCTTTACCCCTGCTAAAGCATCCCCAACGTTTGCCACCGTTTTTTTTATCATTTCGCTTCCGTTTAGAAATCTAAGTCTTCCAAATCATCTTCAATATCCAAGTCTTCTTTCCTTTCTTCCATAACCTTGGTACAATCCACATTAATAGATAGGTCCTTTGGTTCCCGAAAAGCAGCTTTAGAAACCCCTAATTCTTCATTTTCATAGTTCGCTTTCATATACATCCCCCAAATAGGCAAAGCCATAGAGGCTCCCTGTCCATACGTTATGCTCTTAAAGTGCGTGGCACGCTCTTCACCACCAACCCATACACCGGTTACCAGATTAGGAACCATACCCATAAACCAACCGTCACTCTGATTTTGCGTTGTCCCCGTTTTTCCGGCAATTGGATTGGTCAAACTATAGGGGTATCCTGTAATAATCTCTTTATAGACGGTATTGTTCTTATTCCATGAATGGCGCAATCTGGAACCTGAACCATGTTGGGTAACACCTTCCATTAAATTAACCATGGCATAGGCCACATCCTTACTTAGCACATCCTTGGTCTCTGGCACATACTCATACAGCACGGTCCCGTTTTTATCTTCAATTCTAGTGACCATAACCGGTTTTACATACACCCCTTGATTGGCAAAGGTTCCATAGGCGCCTACCATTTCATAAACGTTAAAATCTGGTGTTCCCAAGGCTATTGATGGCACCTCTGGAATCTCACGCGTTAATCCCATGTTTTTTGCAATATTGACCACGGAACCTGGTCCAACCTCATCAATCAACCTTGCGGTTATGGTATTTACGGAATTTGCCAATGCGTTTTTCAAGGTCCTCTTTTTCCCGGAATATTTACCGTCGGAATTTTTTGGGCACCACGCTTCTGGATTTCCGTGTTTTAAAGGCTCTATACAATACTGGGTGTCCGGCAGGGAATCACAGGGTGATAAGCGCAGCTGGTCTATGGCCGCGGCATACACAAAAGGTTTAAAGGTAGAGCCCGCTTGTCTTGCCCCTTGAATTACATTGTCATACTGAAAATGTTTGTAATCAACACCTCCGACCCAAGCTTTTACATGACCTGTTTGCGGTTCCATGGACATCATGGCCGTACGTAAAAAGGTTTTGTAATATTTGATGGAATCCAATGGCGTCAATACCGTATCCTTTTCATAGGAATCGCTGTTCCAGTCAAAAACGGTCATATCCGTTTTCTTTTTAAAGGAAGCCCTTATCTCATTTTCTGAAACGCCTTGCCTTTTAAGGGCCCTCCATCGCTGGGAAGTCTTAATGGCACGTTCCATAATATTATCGATCTCAAAAGTTTCCAGATCCAAGAAAGGGGTAGTGGGATTCCGCTCTGGGGTGTTCTGCACAAAAAATTCTGCCTGCAATTTGGCCATGTGCGCTTCTACAGCTTTTTCCGCGTTTTGCTGCATGCGGGAATCAATGGTAGTATATACCTTAAGGCCGTCCAAGTAAATATTATACTTTTCACCACCTGGCTTGCGATTCTTATCCACCCATTTGTTTAGCCATTTTTGCATGTACATCCTAAAATATGTGGCTAAACCTTCACGGTGCGATTCAGGGTTGTAGTTCAAGTTAAGTTCTAATTGTTGCAGGGAATCCTTCACTTTGGCATCCAAAAAGCCATATTTGGACATCTGGGCCAACACTACATTTCTTCTGTTTCTAGTGCCTTCAGGATTACGATGCGGCCTGGGGTTATAAAGCGAAGAGTTTTTGAACATGCCTACTAGCATTGCGGATTCCTCTGTTCTAAGCTCTTGGGGTTCTTTTCCAAAATAAATGCGCGAAGCCGACCGGATGCCATCAGCATTATTGCCAAAATCATAGATGTTGAAATACATGGCTATGATTTCCTCTTTGGTGTATTGCCTTTCCAAACGGGTAGCCAAAACCCATTCCTTTATTTTCTGGGTAATTGCCTCAACTTTGTTCCTGGAACGGACACCAACAAACAATTGCCTTGCCAACTGTTGGGAGATGGTACTGGCCCCTCCTTTGGAACCCAAATAGGCCAAAGCCCTCATAAATCCTCTGGCATCGATCCCCGCATGGTCATAAAAACGGGCGTCTTCCGTGGCTATAAGTGCGTTCACCAAATTATCCGGCAAATCCTTAAAGTCCACAGGGGTCCTGTTATCATCCAAATACAGTTTGCCCAAGGTTTCCCCGTCAGAGGAGATAAACTCCGTAGCCAGATTCGTTTCCGGGTTTTCTAAATATTCATATTCCGGCATTTCACCAAAAACACCCCATGATGCTAAAAGAAAAACCAATACGGCTACTAAAATTCCTGTTCCAAAGAACACCCAAAACCATTTGATAAACTTAAAAAATCGATTCTTTTGTTTCTTAGCCTGTGCCATGTTACCTATTGTGTTTGTTCAATTTGGACACCAACATCCGTGATTCCTTTTAATTCTTGAAGTCCACTTATCTGGCCATTCTTGCGCATGGCGTGGGATACCTTCATATGATATACGCCAGAATCGGGAAAAACGACGTTTTCCCTAAACCACAATTTACTTTCCTTAATGCTCCCAATACCTTTTCCAAGCCAGATGCCATCTGGTTGCGCCATTTCATATTCCAGGGTATCCTTTACGGTTTCACCTGTGGGTCCGGAAAACTCAGTTATTAAAAAAAGGTTGCTAAAAGCAAAACCATTATCGTTACGGACGTTTATGAACATGTTGTATGTTGAAGTGCTATCCATTTCCGGAAAATGGAATTCCAAAGTATCCGTGGCGTTCCAACTACCGTTGTTAAGGTTTTGATATTCTGAATATACCGTATTGGTCTGGCAAGATTGCAGTAGTAGGACGGCCAGCACAAAAATCAATCTCCTAGCCATTTTTTGTAACCTGTTTTTTATTATTCGGGCGTTTTTTCTTTTTTCGCCTTTTATTATGATGATGCTTAGGTTTGTCAAAACGGTTAAGGCTATCTTGGCCCACTACGTTTTCAAAAGACATCTTTTCTTCTTGCACCATATTATCCGCGGCATACATTTCTAAGCTAGCCACTTTTTTATTGGCTTTGTTCATTTCCAGTATTTCCAGCACTTGGTCTTTGTGCAGTGTATGCCAGTTGGCGGGATCGTTTTTATAAGAAAACCACAGCAGTTCCTTAAAAATGTCTGTTTTTTGGCAAAAGGCAACTCCTTTTTCGGTCAGTAGTTTGGTGTCTTGTGATGGAAATCCGTTGAGTGCTTCCAAATACATGTCCAGTTCATAGTTGAGACAGCATTTTAGCTTTCCACACTGCCCTGCCAGTTTTTGGGGATTCAGGGCCAATTGCTGATATCTGGCGGACGCCGTGCTAACGGATCTAAAATCCGTAAGCCAAGTAGAACAGCAAAGTTCGCGACCACAAGAACCAATACCGCCCAAACGTTGTGCCTCTTGGCGATACCCAATCTGACGCATTTCTATACGAATGTTAAAGGCTTTGGCCATGTCCTTTATCAACTGACGGAAATCCACCCGGTCTTCAGCGGTGTAGTAAAAGGTTGCTTTTGAGCCATCCCCTTGAAACTCCACATCGCTCAATTTCATTTCCAATTTAAGAGCGATGGCTATTTCACGGGATCTTTTCTGAATCTCTTCTTCTTTGTCCCTACATTTTTGCCAAATATCAATATCCCGTTGTGATGCTTTCCGGTATACTTTGGGAAGGTCTTTGCTTTCAAACGAAACCTTTTTCTTTTTCATCTGCACCTTGACAAGTTCCCCGGTTAAGGTAACGATACCAACATCATGTCCTGATTTTGCTTGGGTAGCCACTACATCCCCAATGGAAAGGGTTAGGCCTTCTGTATTTCTAAAAAATTCTTTTCTACTGTTTTTAAACCTGACTTCTATACAATCAAAGGGTTTTTGCCCGTTTGGCAAGGCCATATTTGAAAGCCAGTCAAAAACGGTAAGCTTGTTACAACCATCTGTGCCACAAGTACCATTGTTCTTGCATCCACGCGGTTGCCCATCCTTACCGGTTGAACAACTGCTACATCCCATATTTTATATCTTGAATCAAGAAAATTGCAAACAATTTTCTTAAAAAGGGTTCATACTTAACTCAAAAGTAAAGATAGCATAAAATTAAGGAGTTGCTAGGGCTTACTTTTTAAACTTTAGTACTGGGGATCTCCCTTTTTTAAAAATCTTATTGCTTGCATGTTTTCCTTTTCGCAATCGTTTTTGTTCTTCAAAAGGTAAGGCATTGATTTCCTTACACTCTTGGGAACAACAATTATCCATGGCCGCAGCACATTCCCCGCACTGTATAAAAAGGAGGTGGCAGGCCTCGTTGGCGCAATTCACGTGGGAATCGCAAGGTTTTCCACATTGATGACAATTGGCAATTACATCCTCCGATATTCTTTCGCCTCGGCGATGGTCAAAAACAAAGTTTTTCCCTAAAAATTTATTTTCCAATTTTTTGGTATTCACTTGACGTGTATACTCAATAATCCCACCTTCCAATTGATAGACCTGTTTAAACCCCTTGTGTTTGTAATAAGCACTTGCCTTTTCACAACGAATTCCACCGGTACAATACATGACCAATTTCTTGTCTTCCTTATGGTTTTTTAAGTCTTCTTCTATGACGTCCAAGGAATCCCTAAAGGTATCCACATCTGGGGTGATGGCATTTTTAAAATGCCCGATTTCACTTTCATAATGATTACGCATATCTACCAATACCGTGTCCGGATCTTCAATAAGTTCATTGAACTGCTCGGCACTAACATGGACCCCTTTGTTGGTTACATCGAACGAAGCATCGTTCAAACCGTCCGCAACAATTTTGTCCCGTACTTTTACTTTTAGCTTTAAAAAAGATTTGTTGTCCTGTTCAATAGCAATGTTCAATCGCACATTTTCCAAAAAAGAAATGCTATCCAAATGCGCTTTAAAGTCCTCAAAGTTTTCGGCAGGAACGGAAAGCTGGGCATTTATACCTTCGTGTGCCACATAAATGCGGCCAAGCACGTCCAAAGCATCCCATTGTAAAAAAAGATGGTTCCTAAAAATGGTAGTGTTCCGTATGTGTGCGTATTTATAGAAAGAAATCGTAAGGCGGTCCTTTCCCGCCTCTTCAATTAGTTTTTCCCGTTCCTTCGCACTTAGTGTATTGTACAGTTGCATGCTATACCAATAAATTAAGCCCGCCATCCGGCAGATGAATTAAACAATATGCAAAAATAGGAATACTAATTTTCTTGATGCGAAATGGCAGTGCAATTTTACCCTTGGAAAAGAAAAAAGGCATCCTTAAAAAAGGATGCCTTTTGCCACTGTATTTTCTTTTTCATAGATAAAAAATTTTAAATACGTGGTCTATTCCATATATCGATTAGCGTAATCTCGGTATTAAACGAACTATCCAAAAGATACATTACTTTAAAAAGGTTGCGTGCTAGGATTAAATGCCAAAGAAGTGGTATTTTAGTCGTCAAATTTTTATACCGATGAGCAACGAGAACGAGGCAAAATTAAAAGCATTAAAACTTACCCTGGATAAACTTGATAAAACCTATGGAAAAGGTACTGTCATGAAAATGGGGGATAGTGTTATTGAAGATGTAGCTGTAATTCCTTCTGGTTCCTTAGGGCTTGATTTGGCCTTGGGTGTGGGAGGTTATCCCCGTGGAAGGGTCATAGAAATATACGGCCCGGAATCTTCCGGTAAAACCACCTTGACCTTGCATGCCATTGCGGAAGCCCAAAAAAGTGGCGGTATTGCCGCCTTTATTGATGCGGAACATGCTTTTGACCGTTTTTATGCCCAAAAACTTGGGGTAGATATTGACAACCTTATCATATCGCAACCGGACAATGGGGAACAAGCCCTGGAAATTACGGATAACTTGATTCGTTCTGGAGCTATAGACATCGTCATTATAGATTCCGTAGCGGCCCTAACACCAAAAAGTGAGATTGAAGGTGAAATGGGAGATTCCAAAATGGGGCTCCATGCACGGTTGATGTCACAAGCACTTCGAAAATTAACGGGGTCCATTAGTAAGACCAATTGTACCGTTGTTTTCATTAACCAATTGCGTGAAAAAATTGGGGTCATGTTCGGGAACCCGGAGACCACTACCGGTGGTAATGCCTTAAAGTTTTATGCCTCGGTACGTTTAGATATCAGGCGTTCTACCCAAATCAAAAGCACCGACGGTGCCGTACTAGGGAACAAAACCCGTGTAAAAGTGGTCAAGAACAAGGTAGCCCCACCATTTAAAACCGCAGAATTTGATATCATGTACGGTGAAGGGATTTCCAAAGTTGGCGAGATTCTCGACCTTGGGGTGGCCTATGAAATCATTAAGAAGAGCGGTTCATGGTTCAGTTATGGGGACACTAAATTAGGGCAGGGACGCGATGCGGTCAAAGGTCTTTTGGAAGATAATCCGGAACTAGCGGAGGAATTGGAAGAAAAAATCAAAGAGGCCATAACCGCTGTAAAAGAATAAATTACAATATCCTTATTAATCAATATGTCTAAACGCAACCTAAGGGTTGCCAAGGCATCTATTTGTAGTAAATGGTTGGATTATGCCAAAAAAGTTGTTGTCCCTTGGTTCTTTAATACTGCTATTATTTGTTGGTTGTGATATTGACTCTAATGAAAACTTTCAATTCATACCTTTAGAGGTGCTCTCCGCCGATTTGCCAGAGGCTTTTGATCAAAATGAGCAACACAACATAAATATCACCTTTAGAAGACCCGATGGGTGCACTTTTTTTCATGCTTTTGACATAAGTGTTCAAAGTACCACGGAACGAAACATTGTAGCTATCGGTTCCGTATTAACACAAGATGATTGCGCAGAAAATGATGGTACAGGGGATGCCGTCCTAAATTTCACCGCCCTTGAAACAGCACCATATACCTTCAGATTCTATACGGGGGTCAATGGAAATGGCGATCCAGAATATTTGGAATATATTGTTCCTGTTAGATAAGGTCATCCATTACTATCAACATGCCGGTTCAATGTCATTTTAAACCAACCAAGATTTGAGTATTGAAGAGCTCATAAATAACTGCAAAAAAGGAAAGCGGAAAGCGCAAGAGGAGCTTTACCGCAAATACGCCCCTGTCCTTTTTGGTATGTGTTTAAAGTATTCACGTAATAAAACAGAAGCGGAAGACAACCTTCACGATTGTTTTATGACCATTTATGATAAAATTGGTCAGTTCAATTTTAAAGGTTCTTTTGAAGGATGGATGAAACGGATCGCCGTAAACACCGTTTTACAAAAATATAGAAAGGAACGTCAATTAGATGTTGTATCGGAAAACTTTGGGGATATTGAAGAGGTTACATATGAGCGGGAAGAAGTCAATCTTTCAGCACTCCTAGGCTATATTCAGGAGCTTCCCAACAAATATAGGATAACGTTTAACCTTTATGTCTTGGATAATTATTCCCATAAAGAAATAAGTCAAATGCTAGGAACCTCTGAGGGGACCTCAAAATCCAATTTGGCCAGGGCCAGGATGATTTTAAGACAAAAAATTGAAAAAGAAAATATCAACATTGCTTAAGCTATAAACAATGGAAAAAAAGAATTTAGATACCTTGTTCCAAAGGGAGTTTTCGGATTTCAAAGAAACACCGCCCGAAAGTGTTTGGGATTCCATAGAAGCTTCCCTGGATAAAAAGGAAAAAAGACGGGTTATTCCAATTTGGTGGAAATTAGGCGGGATTGCAGCCTTATTGGCAGTAGGCCTATACATTCTCACCCCCGCCAAAGAAATAGGGTTTTCTAAGGACCCATCCGTTATCATAAGTCCGGACCAAAAAACCAAATCCGAGGATAAGCAAAGCCCCACGAACGAAACGGAAGAACCTATGTTCAACGGTGAATCCCAAAATACGCAAGTTACTGCTACGCACGGAATTGAAAGATCAAAAGAGGAAGATCAAAATCGTTCCAATACACCAAACACTTCTATTTCAAAAAATAAGGTTGAAGCACTTAAAAAGGGCCAACCCCAAATTGCGGAAAGACAAATCACGCAAATCAAAAAAGGTGTTGATGAAAATTCCAAAGCTATCGTAGGCAATACTGATATCAATACAGCTAACGGCAATAACCCGTCCAAGCAAATTCCCGAATCCAAAAACCTTCAAAACACCAGTAATGCGGGGATTGTAACGATAACAAAAGAACAAAAGAATGCTGATTTTAGAACAGCGCCTATTGAGGATACCTTATTAAAAGAAAACCAGACGGTTACGCAAAACACAGAAGAAGAAGAAGGCAAAAAATCCATCTTTGATGCTATCGCCGAAAACGAGAAGACAGCTGAAGATAAGGAGCTTAAAGAAAACGAACCTTCCGAACGTTGGGCCGTAGGTCCATCCGTTGCTCCAGTATATTTTGATGCCGTTGGGGAGGGATCACCCATACATTCCAATTTTTCCCAGAATTCCAAATCGGGAAATCTTAACCTTAGTTATGGGCTAATGGTGTCCTATGACATCAATAAAAAGCTAAGTGTACGATCAGGGGTCCATAGAGTAGATTATGGATATGACACCAATGAAATTTCCTTTTCATCTTCCTTACAGGCCCCTACAAGTGAAATCATAGATAACATTACGTATTCCCAAACTTCTAGGAATTTGGTGGTCCGTAGTACCAGAAGTGTTGGCGACACCAATAATTCAGTAACCAATGCGGAATTCAATACCTCTCCCAATCTGCTAGATGGTCGCATGGTACAGCAACTAGGTTATGTTGAAGTTCCCCTTGAGCTCAACTACGCTTTGCTCGATAAAAAAGTAGGTGTAAATGTCATTGGGGGCATTAGTTCCCTCTTTTTAGTGGACAATGCGGTGTCCTTGGAATCTGACGGCCTTGTCACCAATCTTGGTAAGGCGAACAATGTGAACGACGTAAGTTTTAGCACTAACATAGGTTTGGGCATCAACTATAGATTCAGCCAAAAAATACAACTGAACATAGAACCTGTATTTAAGTATCAGCTAAATACGTTTAGCGAAACTGCGGGCTCTTTTAATCCATACACCGTTGGGGTTTATAGCGGTGTACAATTTAGGTTTTAGGCTCCGTTTAAATCATTAAATATTACGTCCTTTACCTCTTCCCGCAGCGTAGACGTGTCCTCTGTGCCTAAAATTGAGGTTTCAAAAAAAGTGTTTACCGTTACCCTTAGCTTTCCGGGACCTCCACTCAAAAAGGTCCAAGAGAAGCGTTTTTTAGAATCCAAAAAAGATATGGGGACAACGGGAATGTTATGGGTAACCGCCATACGGAAAGCCCCGTCTTTAAAATGGTCTAAAAGCACGGTCTCATCCGGGACACCCCCTTCGGGAAAAATACAAACACTCAAGTTTTGTTTTAGCCTGTGCTGTACCCTTCTGTAGACCGCAGTTCTACTCTTGGCGCTATCCCGGTCCACCAAAATACACACCCGTTTGTAAAAGAACCCAAAAACGGGAATCTTTACCAATTCCTGTTTTCCAACAAAAACAAAAGGATTCTTACTTACGTATAGCATCAACATAATGTCCAACATACTGGTATGGTTAGCAACCAGCATATAGCTCTTGTCTTTTTCCAACCTTTGGTGCCATTTTACTATTGGAAAACAGCCCATACCGTACAAAATGGTCTTTGCCCAAATATTTCTGGCCACCCAAAAGAACTGTGGATATGTTTTTTCTGAAAAAGTCAACACCAACAGTACTGGAAAAAACAACAGGATGGGCACGGCAACAAGGACATAGAACCAAATTCGATACAGCACATGCCCAATATTTCTTATGCGTTTAACCACGCCCTAAAAGTAGTATTTTTAGTTAGTTCTTCACTCCCCTTGATTTTAATACGACTTGCATCCCCATTGCCTCGTATTGATATCAACTTGTTTTTTTATCCCCAATGGATTGTTTTACATTTACCCCTCAAATGTAAAAAATGGCAAGAATTTTAACAGGTATCCAAAGTACGGGTACGCCACATTTAGGGAACATTCTTGGGGCCATATTGCCGGCCATAGAAATGGCCAAACAGCCGGATAACGACTCTTTTTTGTTTATTGCGGATATGCATTCCCTAACCCAGATAAAAAATGGGGAAACCCTTAGGCAGAATACCTATGCTACTGCCGCAACTTGGCTTGCTTTTGGACTGGATATTGAAAAAACCGTTTTTTACAGGCAGAGTGACGTTCCCCAAGTAACGGAACTTGCTTGGTACCTAAGCTGTTTGTTCCCTTATCAAAGGTTGACTTTGGCCCACTCCTTTAAGGACAAAGCGGACCGATTGGAAGATGTAAATGCGGGCTTGTTCACCTACCCTATGCTTATGGCCGCGGATATTTTACTGTATGATGCCGATATTGTCCCTGTAGGGAAGGACCAATCCCAACATTTGGAGATGACCCGTGACGTTGCATCACGGTTCCACAACCAATTTGGGGATACTTTTGTGTTGCCCGATACCAAACTACAGGAAAATACCATGTATGTTCCCGGGACCGATGGCGAAAAGATGAGCAAGAGTAAAGGGAATATTATCAATTTGTTCCAACCGGATAAAAAGCTTCGTAAACAACTTATGGGGATCGTTACGGACAGTACCCCTATGGAAGACCCTAAAGATCCTACCAACGACAATGTATTTGCACTCTATAAGCTACTGGCATCGCAGGAAGAAATTGAAATCATGAGCGCCAATTACCTTGCGGGAAATTATGGTTATGGCCATGCCAAACAAGCGCTCTTTGAGGTAATTCTAAAAAAGTTTGAAGCACCTAGGGAAAAGTTTGAATATTACATGAACAATCTTCAGGAGATTGATGAAGCTCTGGCTTTAGGAGCGGAAAAGGCTAAAAAAGTAGCCGATGGCGTTTTAAAAAGGGTTCGGGATAAGGTAGGTTATTGAGATTTTGCCATAAATTTTACAAAAAACTGTTTTAACCAGCTAAAAGCGCACTTTTCGCCCGATTAAACGGTATGCATACAAGAACACCTTTTCTGTCTTTCACAACACCGATAAAGTGCCTCATATGACTGTTTAAGGTCAGATGGCCTCAAACAATTTGCCTGGCAATGGTCGTATAGCACCTTTCATTTCCATGGTAAGTAAGGTAGATGAAACCTTAAAAATGGGTAGTGCACATTCTAAGGCTATGGTATCCAATAGCTGCTTTCCATTTGCCTGCAAATAGGTGTAAATCGTTTTCTCGTTTCCTTCCAACTCCACAAACAACTGCTTTTGTACGGAAGCCTCCTTCTTTTTTTCCAATTGCCAACCCAATAGATATATCATATCCGCAGCAGAGGTGACCAATTGTGCTTTTTGTTGCTTAATGAGGTTGTTGCATCCTAAACTGTACTTGTCCGTTGCCCTGCCCGGCACCGCAAAAACATCCCTATGGTATCCATAGGCGATATCTGCAGTTACCAAACTTCCCCCTTTCTCCGCAGATTCTACAACTAGGGTAGCTTCACTTAATCCCGCAATAATTCGGTTTCTTTTTAAAAAATTTTCACGCTCCGGATTACTGGTACTCCAAAATTCCGTGAAGAACCCGCCATTCTTCTCCACGCTGGCCACATACTTCTTATGGACCTTTGGATAAATTTGATTGAGACCATGAGCCAAACAGCCAATAGTTTGCAAACCATGGTCCATGGCCGCCCGTTGAATCGCTATATCTACACCATAGGCAAATCCGCTAACAATAATAGGGTTTAGTGGGGCCATATCAGCAATAAAACGCTCGCAGAAGGCCTGTCCATAGCCCGTCATATTTCTTGTGCCCACAACACTAATGATTTTTTGGTCCTGGAGATCAATATTGCCCGATTCAAAGAGCA
This sequence comes from uncultured Croceitalea sp., assembly GCA_937926215.1. GTDB lineage: Bacteria > Bacteroidota > Bacteroidia > Flavobacteriales > Flavobacteriaceae > Croceitalea. The sequence goes on from CALEYA010000192.1 coordinate 17,491, forward strand.
GTATGGGAGAGTCGATACAGTGTTTTAATTGGTTGGGATATGTCTTATCCCTAAAGTAACGGTAACGTATCCCACTATTCTGAATGAATCTGGCCTCCTCTTCCGCAGCTTCCAAGTGTTCGGTATCATGGATTCCGTTCAAAGTCGCCGTGCCAATTCCATCTATTTTGAGAAGATTGGACAGTTTTTCCTTGAAAATTGCCTCAGGGGTGCCACATCGGTCTATTAGTTTTTTGGCAATGACGTCACCAACGTTAGGAATTTTCTGCAATCTAAGTAGGGCAATTAATTCGTTCTCAGACATTCATTCAATTAATCGAGTTTTCAACAAAGTTCAACAAATAGAATGTTAATAAAAAGTTATCCGCCCTATTTTGCGCCCCTACAAATTTTACAATATTTGTGCAGATGCGAGTGGAACACTATATAGAAGAACTGCTATACAGATATAACTGTGTGGTTATGCCGGGTTTTGGTGCTTTTTTAGCACATACAGCCTCTGCGCGCATAGACAATGCATCCAATACACTCTATCCGCCGACCAAGATTATTTCCTTTAACCAACAGTTATCCAAGAATGATGGGCTTTTGGTTTCGCATATTTCCAAGTCCAAAAATTTGGCTTATGAACATTTGTTGGATGAGGTGCAAAATGCCTCCAAGATATGGAACGAGCGTTTAGAGAAAGGTGAGTCCATTGAACTTATGGGTATTGGAAAACTATCCTTGAACCATGAGGGCCGCATTCTGTTCAAACCGGAAGAAAAAGTAAATTACTTAGCATCTTCTTTTGGTCTTTCCTCATTTGCTGCTTCTCCAATTTTGCGGGAAGAACTTAAAGAAGAGGTTGAGGCCCTTGAAGAGGACATTCCGTTCATGATAACGCCGGAGAGGCGAAAAACATCCGGTATACGGCCCTTGTTAAAATATGCCGCTATAGGCATGGTATTGGTGTCCCTAGGTGTAAGCGGATATCAATTTTACAGACAGCAAGGGGTAAATGAACAATTTGTTAAAGCGGAGAGCAAAGTGCAAGTTGCCAGGCATATACAAGAGGCTACTTTTTTTGATACAACACCTTTGGAACTCCCTTCGCTTCCCATTACATTGATAAAAAAGAAAGCCTACCAGGGTCCTATGCACCATATCATTGCCGGTGCTTTTAGAATACGTGAAAATGCGGATAAAAAAGTAGCGCTATTAAAGGAGGAAGGGTACGATGCCCAATACATCGGTGCCAATTCTTTTGGCCTGCATCAGGTGGCATATGCCAGTTTTGAAGATAATAAGGATGCTTTGTCCTTATATAGAAAACTAAAAAAAGAGGTTTCCCCAGATGTTTGGATACTTTCGGACAAATAGTCGCCTATCTTTTTAATTCCCTTAAACAACTTCAATACCTTTGCACAAATTTTTTCAGATGCGTGCAAAATCACCAAAAGAATCAAGAACGGTAATGACTGATATGGTCTTACCCAGTGAAACCAATCCTTTGAACAATCTTTTTGGCGGTGAACTATTGGCCAGGATGGATCGCGCAGCAAGTATTGCCGCCAGACGCCATAGCAGGAGAATTACGGTAACCGCATCTGTAAACCATGTTGCTTTTAACCGATCCGTACCTTTGGGTAGTGTGGTGACCGTAGAGGCCGTTGTATCACGAGCGTTCAAGACCTCTATGGAAATCTATATTGACGTATGGATGGAAGACCGGTTTACTGGGGAGCGCACAAAGGCCAACGAGGCCATTTACACCTTTGTTGCCGTTGATGAAACCGGAACGCCTACGGAAGTGCCGCAGTTGGCCCCGGAAACCGAGCTGGAGAAAGAGCGTTTTGCAGCTGCTTTGCGCAGAAAACAATTGAGTTTGGTCTTGGCCGGTAAAATGAAACCCACTGACGCAACGGAGTTAAGGGCGCTTTTTATGGGGTAGCTTTCTTAAAGCTGATAAATCCACTGTTCGGGATTTAGGCGTTTGGTATCTTGAAACAAGTAAAATTTTAAGTCGGTATTGCCATTGAATTTATTGGTATAAACCTCTCCCAACACCTCTTTTGCCGCTACCTTATCCCCTTTTTGTACATAAATTTTAGAAAGGTTATAGTAAAAACTAATGTAGTTTCCGTGTCTTAGGTATACTCCTTTGATTCCGGATTTGTTGGTAAAAATGGTCATCACCTCGCCCTCAAAAACCGCCCTTGCCTGCGCTCCCTTGTCCGTTGCAATAGTGACCCCGTTATTCTGATGTTTGATCCCTGGATATACTTTGTCCGCATACACCCCAAAACCTTGGCTTTTAATCCCTTTTTCAACAGGCCAGATAAGCTTTCCTTTATTGGAGGAGAAGTTGTTGGCCAACAGTTTGGCCTCTGGGGTCAACGCAAAGGATGTGGTGCTTTTGCTGCCGGATTTTTTATTGGAGCTGGCAATGGCGCTTCGGATTAAATTATCTATTTCCCGGTCAATTCGCCTTGCTTCCTTTCTTTTCGATTCAATGGCAGCAGCATACTTGCTTTCATTCTGCCGAATACTTTGGAGCAGCCCCTTTTGCGAGTTGATTTCCTTATAAAGCTCGTTTTTTACTTTTCTGTTTTCTGCAATGAGCTGGTCCTTGATTTTACGGGTTTCAATTAGATCCTGATTCAAGTTGGAAAGCTCATCCGTTTTTGCAATGATGTCCTCCCCCTGTTTTTGACGGTACTTTGCATATTGTTTCATGTATTGTACCCGCTTGAAGGCTTGAAAAAAGCTCTGCGAAGACAACAAAAACAGGATCCGGTTCTCTTGGGATTTGTTTTGGTAGGATTTTCTAATAAGTGCGGCATAATCGGTTTTTAAAAGCTCCAAATCCTCTCGAAGCTTTCCTATCTTCCTTACATTGGCATTTATCTGCCTGTTTAATAGGTTAGATTGCTGGTTGGTGACACGCACCAATTCTTGGCTGATATTAATTTTACGGTCCAAAGCATCCATCTGCTCCAACACATTACCCCGTTCTTTCTTTTCCGCAAAAAGCAAACGGTTCATTTCCTTGATCTCATTTTGGAGGCGGTTCCTTTTTGCTTCCAACTTTCGTTGTTCGCTGGTCTGGGCAGAGCCCGCAAACACCAAAAAACCGAAAATCAGTGTGAAAAATCTCTTTTGTATCGCGATTTTTGGCATGTTATTCTAATACAATTTCTTTAAACCCTTTTGGTATCTTATAGGGAAAATTAAGTTTCCTATTGAACTCCACTCCCCTGTATTCCAAATCTATTGTATTGGTTTTGTCCTTGTCCATAGCCTTGATAGCTACGGATTTCGGAAGGATTTTTTCCGTCACTTCTTGATAGGTGTATGCCATGGTAAGCAGCCTATCTTCTTCCGCTTGCGAAATTTGCTGATCCGCAATCCTAAAATATTTAGGTTCCAACTGGAACAGGATTTTATACAACGGATTCCTCTTTTTGGGCTTTAGGCTGTATTTGCCATCTTCCACAACCGAAGAAAATTTCTGTTCCCTTAAGTCCAAGACGGCATTACCCACCAAAAGATTTTGAACCATTTCAAAATCTACGGCAGTACCTAGAATATTGCTGAGATAGCTAAAATCCCCGTCAAAATATTCATTTTCCAGACGGTTATAAAAAGAGACCCGTTCTGGTGTAATATGTGCTTTTACAACGCCTAAAGGGGCACTGATCCAAATAACCTCATCCTTTTTAATACGCATGCTTACGGCAACCCCTTGGTCGTTCTCCCCATCGGAATATGCTATTTTCACTTTCCCGCTAAGGGTTTCAAAGTCCAATTGGTTCTGGTAATGGTTTTGAATGATTTTTTTTGGGGATAGCGAGCCGTCCACTTCGCCCGAAGCGATACTTTTGGTGGATTTACACGAAACAAAAAAGAGCAGCAATAGTAAAAAACCGAAGTACTTTTTAAGCATTGGGTAACTGTCCATATTAAAATCCGGGTTTTATCTTACGAAGGTACTCATTTGCCTTAGAATAGTTTCCTGCCGTGGTATAGGCGTCGGACAAGGTTTTGTATATCTTATTGGCCAAGGTGATATTGTCAAACAAATAATCCAATGAGGCTTCCAGCATCTCAATAGCTTCACCGTTCTTATTGGTTTTATGGAGGGCCAAGCCATAAGCATAATAAAAATAGGGTTGCAAAGGATAGGTTTCTACAGCATCCTTGGCCCGTAGGGCGACCAATCCAAACTGTTCATTTTTTATCTGCTGTTCAAGATTTAACTCGAGTACCTGCAATGGGTCATTATTTACAGCTATTTGGCCAGTGGATTTTGTTTCTGGGACCTTTTTTTTGAGTTGCGCCAAGCTATCCTCTACTTTAAGTTGAAGCTCTTCTTTAAAGCTGGATTTTGGCAGTTCCTTTAACACCGCCAGCGAAGCATCGTACTTCTTTCGCTTAAAATAGATAAGGGCCAAGTTTTTTTGTAGCTCCTTGTTGTCATACGGAATCGTATTTTTTACGGCATCCATAGCATTGGATTGTTTGGCCAGTATTTGTTCCAAGGTGTCCAAATACCAGTAATTGGAGGGTTCCCCAACCAAAGCTTCTACTGCATATTGTTGTGCGCTTACAAAGGCCTTGTCCAACAAATACGTTTTGGCCAGTTCATGATCTATAACACTGTTAGCGACATTCAACTGCTTACACGCCAAAAATAAGTTGATCGCCCTATCGTAATTTTGGATTCCTTTCTGTTTTAGGGCATTAAAAAACGTATCCTGAAACTCATCGGTATATTCCTCTAGGAAAACCTCCGCACTTTCCGGTATGTCTAACTTTTGGTCTTCTTGGGCATACGTAAGCGCCGCAATTATTAAGGCCATTAAAAGAATCCTATGTTTCATGAATTTACATCTTCTTCCCGCTAGAACTTAGACTATGGCAAAGCGGATTGTGAACCCCAATGACTATTCCAAAACGGAATAATCCCCAATACTTATGCTTTCAAAATTACCATCATAATGCACGTGGTTCCCAATCATAGCATTATCTAAGTTAGCGTTTTTAATAGTGGTTTTGCTTTGGATTAGGCTATTTTTAACGGTGCTGTTTTCAATATGGGTGTCGTTCCCAATAGAAACAAACGGCCCTATGGTCGCATTCTTTAAGACCACGTTTTCCCCAATAAAACAAGGTTCAATGATGTTTGCGTTCTCTTGTTTTACGGTTTTTGCAATAAGGGGTTCCCCATCTTTTTCTAAAAACCCGAGCATCCGTTGGTTGGTTTCCACCGTTACGGCCTTATTACCACAATCCATCCATTCCTCTACTTGACCGGTCACAAATTTCTTTCCGTTGGCCATCATGCGTTTGATACCGTCATTGATTTGGTATTCCCCGCCATTGATGACATTGTTGTCCAAAACGTATTGCAACTCTTCTTTTAAAACACCAACGTCCTTAAAATAGTAGATGCCGATAACCGCCAAATCCGATACAAACTCTTGGGGTTTTTCTACCAGTTCCACAATTTCCTGGGCGTTGTTCAATTTAACGACACCAAAAGCTTCCGGTCTTTCTACTTGCTTAACCCAGATAACACTATCCGCATCCTTATCCAGGTTAAATTCTGCCCGTATCAGCGTGTCCGCATACGCAATAACGGCAGGCCCGCTTAAAGAAGGTTTTGCGCTCATTATAGCGTGACCGGTACCCAAAGGTTCATCTTGGCGGTAAATGGATGCTTTGGCCCCTAAATCCCTTGCCAAATTCTTTAAGCTTGCTACCACCTCATCCCCAAAGAAAGCGGGGTCCCCCAAAATGAAGGCCACTTCTTCAATGGGTTCTCCCAATACTCTGGCAATATCACTTACCAACCGATGGACTATTGGCTTTCCGGCAACGGGAATCAAAGGTTTTGGAACCGTTAAACTGTGCGGACGTAATCTGGAGCCTCTACCGGCCATGGGTACTATTATTTTCATTCTTTAAGATATTAGACCGCTTCGCTCTTAGATACTAGAAGCTAGATGTTCTTATTCTGTTTTTGCGTTTGCTTTTGCAGGAATTAATTACTTCCAGTACTCCCAAACCCACCTTCACCACGGGCCGTTTCTGAAAGTACTTCAACCGCTTCCCATTCCGCACGTTCATGTTTGGCAATGACCAACTGGGCAATTCGCTCCCCGTTTTCAATGGTAAAATCTTCGTTCGAAAGATTGACTAAAATCACCCCTATTTCACCCCTGTAATCCGCATCTACGGTGCCCGGCGCATTAAGCACCGTAACCCCCTTTTTGGCGGCCAGACCACTTCTAGGGCGCACTTGGGCTTCATAACCAATAGGAAGCGCTATAAAGAGCCCAGTTTTTACAATGGTTCTCTCTAAGGGTTTTAACGTTATAGCCTCCAAAATATTGGCTCTTAAATCCATCCCTGCAGATGCATTGGTTTCGTAATGCGGTAAGGGATGCTTTGATTTGTTTATAATATTGATCCTCATATTATTCACTTTCTAATTTTCTATCATTGAGGCCCTGTACTTGTCTAGAATTTAAGCCTTCTATCTCAAGGATTCTCTTTATTTGAGCGGGCGAAGCTTCAAATACCGTTTTTGAAACGTACCAACGGACGGACTCCGTATACGGAGGGGTTGTTAGCGACCCGTTATAATGGTAATAGCTATTTAAAACGTTTTCGGGCATTTCTGATAATAAGTCGGTCACCCGAATATTGCCAATAGCAACTTCAGTCAATTTGTTTTCTTCTTCCGGAACGGCATCTATAAACTCTGATATGAACTTGCTTTCTTTACCCATTTTAAAGAAAATGCCAATAACCAAGAATTGCGGGTCCATTTCATCATCATGGTTTTTAAGGGTGTTCACCATATGCATTTCCATAGGATAGGTTATCCCATCTATTAAGTGTTCCGAAGGTGTATGAAAATGTAATTGTTTAAAATCGAAAGTTTCATCGTCTACCGTTATGGTGCTCCCTTCCTCAAAATCCAGCTGTACGGTATGACCTAGATTTTCAACGGCATTTATCTCATCCTTAAAATTAAACGTGATATTGTGCATCCCTTCTTTATCGGCATTAAAGGAAAGAATATTTATTGGTGATTGCGCATGACATATAGTACCGTCTTCATGTACATATTCCGCTTCTTCAATAGTACTTTTACTTTTTTGAGCTGAAGAAGTACGTTCTTCCGGCTTTTCCGTCTTTTTCCCACAGGAAATCGCAAGTACCAAAAACAAATACACTAGAATCCTCATATCAAGCTATCTTTTAATGAATATTTTTTTTAGCGCATCGCCTTCCAATTTATAAATCAATCCCAAAAATACTAAAAGTAAGATGTTACCTACGATCAAGCTGCGTTCAAAAACATAAAACGACAGTGCTGAGAACAGTATGGAAGTCCCTCCATAAAATGCAATTTTACGCATGTTATAGGGTATGGGATAATGTTTTTTGCCAAAATAATAGGAAAGGCACATCATGGTGGCATACGCCACTAAAGTGCCAATAGCAGCAGCCATATACCCAATAACGGGAATTAGGACAAGGTTGATTACCAAAGTCAATACTGCCCCAACGGAAGAAATATAAGCCCCATACTTGGTCCTGTCCGTTATTTTGTACCAAACCGATAAATTATGGTAAATGCCCAAACAAAAACTGGCCAACACAATGATCGGTACAATTTCCATGGCACTCCAATATGCCTCATCCCGTACAAAAAGGACTTTAAGCACATCTGCGTAGACAACCACGGCAAGCAGAATCAAACTGCCCAGAATGACGAAGTAATTGGTAATTAGGGCATAGGCTTTTTGTGGCTGTTCTGTTTTAGCGTGACTAAAGAAAAAGGGTTCGATGCCCATTCTAAATGCGGTGGCAAACAAGGTCATAAAAAGCGCCAGTTTTAGACAAGCGGCATATTTACCTACTTCGCTTCTGGCCGTTTCCGCAGGCAATAGTTCATCCAATAAAATACGGTTGGAGACCTCATTGATGGTAAATGCGACCCCGGCCAAAAGGACGGGCCATGCATAGCGCATCATGCGTTTCCAAAGGTCAAGGTCAAAGGTGTAGTTGGTCTTAAAGTACAGGCCTAACATCAATAACAAAGTAAGTCCGCTTGCCACCAAGTTGGAAATAAAAATATAGGAGATTTCAAAATCCTCTCGGAACATCCAATCCAGGACACCCTCCCCATTTTCGGAAATGATCTTAGGCAAGAGTAACAGAAAGAACAGGTTTAAGCCTAAGTTAATAACAACATTTAAAATCTTGATTACCGCATAGCGCATAGGCTTTTCGTTCGCCCTTAACCAGGCAAAGGGAACCACTACCAAAGCATCCAGTGCGAGTATTAAAATAACATAATTCAGGTAATTCTTGGGGATAACCGTAACCGTTGCCAATTGTTCTTTGAAAATAAAGGCCGCTAAAACGAAAAGCAGGGTAGACACCAGGAGCGAAACCAAGGAGGTGGAGACTACGGTGCTTTTGGCATCAGAACCATTGTAGAACCTAAAAAAGGCAGTTTCCATACCATAGGCAAGCACTACATTGAAAATTGCGAACCATGCAAAAATAATGACTACTTCACCGTAAGTGCCGGGAGGCATAACAGATGTATACAACGGCACAAGTATAAAGGACAGCATCCTCGGCAGTACCGTGGCCAGGCCATAAATGGCAGTCTGTTTAAAAAGCTTTTTGAGCGGATTCAATAGACATATCCTTTAAAAGAAAGCCCGAAGCAAGACTTCGGGCCTGGTAATTCCTATAAAAGTAATCATTATCTGTTATGGTCAAAAATTCTTTGCCCCCGCTATTTGTAAATAAGTGGTTTTAGCTCTTTTACACCTTCCAATTTATGATACTTAACCGTATCCCCATCCAAGTAACTAATAACGCATTCCGTAGGCTCTAGCTCAAAAGGAAATTTATCCTTTAATTCCGGCGCACTGTTGCCAACCTCTTTTTTAGCATCCGCATCCATGATAAGATCTGGCTTGTCACCAGGGTTGTTCTGGAAATTAGCGGTAGCAAACTTTTTGCCATCTTCGGTTTTCATTTTTAAATCGGCCACTTTACCCCTAAAATAGGCTTGTTGCACCTGTACGCCTTGCATGTCGTCGCTCAACATTGGAATGTTCAAACGTATGCCAGAGCCACTCTCCGGTCTCCCGCCCACCCAAGATTGGCAGGTAGTTTCCCCTATTTGAAATGGCGTGGTCGCCACTAATTTCTTTTGCGGTGTGCAGCTGGATAAGGAAAAAATCATGATCAAAGCACTATATAGAATATTCTTCATTTGTTGTTTTTGTAAGTTATAAAGATATAAAACCAAAATTAGTGCCAAATATAAAAATGTTCTATGGTAAAGGGAATCTTAGTATCTTTTAGCTATGAAAAATAAGAAGTACTACCTCCACAATAAAATTGTGTCATGGTCCTTAATGACGCTGTTCGTTATCGGATTGTCTTTTTCCTGTAAAGAAGCACCTGAACCAAAACCGAAAGAAAGGCCGAATATCATTTTTATAATGTCCGATGACCACGCCTATCAAGCTATTAGTGCTTATGGTAGTACCCTTATAAGCACCCCAAATATTGACCGCATAGCCCAAGAGGGCATGACTTTTACCAATGCTTGTGTCACCAACTCCATCTGTGCACCGTCCCGGGCAACAATACTTACGGGAAAACACACCCATATCAATGGCAAGACGGACAATCAAAGGCCTTTTGATACCACACAAGTTACCTTTCCAGAATTATTTCAGGATGCGGGTTACCAAACGGCCATGTTTGGCAAGCTCCATTTTGGGAATAATCCAAAAGGGGTGGACGATTTCATGATTTTACCTGGACAGGGCAGTTATATCAATCCGGATTTTATCACAAAAACAGGGGATACCATAAGAAAAGAAGGCTATGTAACCGATGTTATTACGGATCTTACCTTGGACTGGCTGGATAAAAAGCGGGATACGGTAAAACCCTTTCTATTGATGTATTTGCACAAAGCACCGCACCGCCCTTGGTGGCCCAGACCTGATAAGTTTGAAGAATACTTAGGGAAGACCTTTCCGGAACCTGCCACACTTTTTGACGATTACGAAAACCGGGGTACAGCAGCAAAAACTGCGGAAATGAACCTGCTAACGGATATGATGTACAATCACGACAGTAAAATTAGGCCGGCGCTCACGGCACAAATGAAGCCCACACCGGAGGTTCCCGAGTATGAAGGTGGTTATGATAATCCGTATAGCAATCGTGTCACGGAAGCGCAAAAGGCGGCGTATGAACCGATTTTGGATAAAATAAATGCCGATTTTGAAAAAAATTGGCAAAGCATGACGCAGAAGGAGAAAATGCGTTGGAAATACCAACGCTATATGCAAGACTATTTGGCCTGTATTTCATCTGTAGATGATAATGTAGGTAGGGTGTTGGATTACCTTGATGAAAACAAGCTTAGAGACAACACTATGGTTATTTATACTTCAGACCAAGGCTTTTATTTGGGTGAGCATGGTTGGTTTGACAAACGTTTTATTTACAATGAATCCTTTAAAACACCCTTGTTGGTGCGGTGGCCCAATGAAATTAAACCTGGTATTACCAATGAGGAGATGGTTCAAAATCTGGATTTTGCCCAGACCATGTTGGAAACTGCACAAATCAATGCTCCAGAGGAGATGCAAGGCGAAAGTCTAATCCCATTGTTAACATCAAATGAAGCCGATTGGACCCGCGATGCCGTATACTATCATTATTATGAATACCCCGCGGTACATCAGGTAAAAAGACATTACGGCATTGTTACCATTGATTATAAATTGGTTCATTTCTATTATGACGTAGACGAATGGGAACTTTATGACCGCAAAAAAGACCCAAATGAAACCAATAACGTGTATAACGACCCAGAATATGCAAGTATCGTTGACGCCTTAAAACTAAAATTGGACAATTTGCGGGAACAGTATGGCGACTCTGACGAGCTTAACCAAAAGTATATTGACATCCATTTGGAAAACAGCATAGATTCCCCATTAAAAGGTAAAAAGTAATCCCGTATGTAGACTAGTTTTCCTTTAATTCATTTAAAATGCGAAGCTCCTTACGGATTTGGGTAAAAATCAACACCCCTAATACCACCAATACCCCTATTGAGGAAATGACGATATATGTGTAAAACCCTTTGGAGAGGCTTATTTTAAAGCTTGGCAACAACGTCCAAAAACTATAGCAATAGATAAGCAATGCTATTGGGGTCAACACCAAATGCACTCCTAACCGTTTTCTATAGTAGTCTTGTAATTGGGTATTAAAACTGGAGACATCCATAGTTGCGGATATCTTTTTTAACCTATGGATGCTAAAAAGTTCCGCTACTACCCGAAACAGTAAAACCCCTATCATGGCGCCCAATGCCCAAGCAACATGTTCATAGGCGATTGCATTGATATAGTAAAAGAAATACAGCAAAACCCCCACAGTTAACAGTAGTACCATATTGGCTATTTTTTGACTTCTGGCCACTTGGCTTATCCTATTCTTTAGTTGTTTAAAGTCCTTTTCTGAAGGTTGCGCAATGGGCTGTTGCTTCCAAATTTGTTTCATTTTTTCATATTCCTCCATGGGTGACACATTTTGAAAGTTGGCTTTTTATTCGGTGTATTCTTGTACGTATGGCAGCATGCTTCATTCCCATGACTTCAGCAATTTCCTTTTGGGAAAGTCCTTCCAATTCCATCAAAATAATACTTTTATTGCTAGGCGATAGTTGAGCGATACATTGGTACATTTTTTTAAATTGCTGTTCCTTAAGGTTACTTTGGTCTTCATTTTCGGCCGTTACCTTGTTTAGAAATTCCTCTTTTAACAGATAGCGCTTTTTCTTTCTAAAGCGCATCAAACACGTATTTACCGCTATGCGGTAAATCCAAGTGGATACTTGACTATCGTTTCGAAATTTGGCCAAATTATCCCAAACCTTAACAAATACTTCTTGGACCAAATCTTGGGCTAATACTGCATCTCCAGAAG
>CALEYA010000193.1 GCA_937926215.1 uncultured Croceitalea sp.
ACCTACGGACCGGAAACAGATCAGGCCAAGGCCTTGGCTATATTTGACACCAAGTTGGATACCGTTGCCCGCGATGCGGCCGGATTGGCACCTCTGCAGCCCGCTTTGGATGCTATTGCCGGAATTCAAAACCTTTCGGATTTACAAACGGTATTGGCAACGAATCCTGCGGTTTCTTCCCCTTTTATCAGTATTGGGGCCGGAGCGGACTTAAACAACAGTAGTATAAACGCAGTGTATTTAGGTGCGAACGGATTGGGACTTCCAGATAGGGATTACTATTTGGATCAGGATGATAAATCCAAAGAGACCCGTGCAAAATATAAGGAGCATATTGCACGAATGTTGCAAAAATTGGGCGATACCGAAGCTACGGCAATGGCGGAGGCCGATAAAATCTTGGAATTAGAAACCCAATTAGCAGAACCTAGATTGACCAAAGTAGAACGACGGGATGCTAGAAATTATAACAACCCAAGATCTATAGCAGAGATAGATGCCATGCTTTCTGGTATTGATGTGCCTAAGATGATATCGGATTTAGGCATCACCAAAAAGTTTGATACCGTTTTGGTTACCCAATTGCGATATACCGAGTCTTTGGACGACTTTCTAAAAAATACCCCGATCGAGGATATCAAAACCTTGGTACGTTGGGATACCTTCAACAGTGCCGCTGGAAGATTGACCACGGAAGTGGAGACAGCCAATTGGGAATTCTACAGCAAGTACCTGCGCGGAGCCAAAAAACAACGCCCAGCGGACGAGCGTGCGTTGGCAACGGTTAACGGCACGGTTGGTGAAGCCTTGGGACAATTGTATGTTGATGCCAAGTTTCCACCGGAAGCAAAGGCAAAAGCGGAACAGATGATCGCCAATGTTATAGAGGCCTACAAAGCGCGTATCCAAAATTTGGATTGGATGGGTGAGGAAACTAAAGCGAAAGCCATAGAAAAATTGGATAAGTTCACCGTTAAGATTGCCTATCCGGACGATTGGGAGGATTATTCCAATATGGAAGTTGCCGCGGATAAGTCCTATTTTGATAATATGATCGCTGTAAACAAATGGGGACAGGAAAAGAACTTTTCTGAAATTGGGGAACCTGTGGATAAAACCGAATGGGGGATGTCCCCACAAACGGTGAATGCCTATTTCAACCCATTAAACAATGAAATTGTGTTCCCGGCAGCGATACTACAACCACCTTTTTATAACTATACGGCGGATGAAGCCGTAAATTATGGGGGTATTGGGGCAGTAATCGGTCATGAGATTTCCCATGCTTTTGATGATAGTGGTGCCCGTTTTGATTCTGATGGTAATCTAAAAAACTGGTGGACGGATGAAGATTTGACCGCGTTTACCGAGAGAGGCGATGCCTTGGCCGCGCAATACAGCAAATTGGAAGTTTTGGACAGTGTTTATGTGGATGGAAAATTCACCCTTGGGGAGAACATTGGGGATTTAGGTGGTGTTTTAGGCGCATATGACGGCTTGCAAAAGTTCTTTAAGGAAAACGGAAGACCGGATGATATTGATGGCTTTACGGCGGAACAACGTTTCTTTATGTCCTGGGCTACGGTTTGGCGTACCAAAAGTAGGGATGAAGCCCTACGTACCCAGGTAAAAACAGACCCACATTCCCCAGGGATGATACGGGCTACCCAACCGCTTTTAAACGTAGATGCTTTTTATACCGCTTTCGATATAAAAGAAGGAGATCCTATGTACTTGGCTCCTGAAGAGCGGGTGAAGATTTGGTAATGGTATAAAAGTATGTTAGGGAAAGGCCGCTTTATTAAGCGGCTTTTTTATTGGCACCGGTAAAGGTATGATACCCTAAAGCTTGCCTTGGGGTAATCTATTGAATTGGTAAGCGATACGTTAAAATGAAAAAATAGCATCATCTTCCTTAAAACTTTTAAATTCCAACATGTACCCATTTGGATCTTGCACAAAAAAGGAAAGGTGTTCCCCAGTTTCACCCTGCATAAAGGTAGCCTCCGTGGTAACCTCTAGATCCATTTGAAAAAGACGGGAATAAAGCTTGCCCCACCCATCCACGGGCACAATAACCCCAAAGTGGAAGGATGGCAGCACGTAGTCCCCCAACTTATAATTTTTATAATCGAAGGAGAACTCCCCAGCCTTTGTAAAGGTCAATTGATTGCCGAACAAATTAATGTCCAACCAATTTTTGGTATTCCTTCCCATGCTTGCCCCAATAATGGCAACATAGAAATTTTTGGTTTCTTCGATGTCTTTACAAGGCAATGCGAGGTGAAACTTGGCGTTCATAATTTTCTTGGTTTTCTTGGTTTCTTCCCATATTTTTAAAATAGGCCTTTATGGCCGTACGATCTGATTTATCCATAAACCGGATTGCCTGCTTCCAGTCCAACCAGAGTACCGACTCGAATTTATCTTTTTCCAAAACTTCGATTTTTAATGGCTCTAAGCTGGTGTAATAATAGTTCTTGTTCATGGTCCGTATATCCGTTTGTCGTATTAGGGATAGGTAAAATTGAAGCTGTTCCTCCATCAGCTCCAACGAGGTTTCTTCAGCCGTCTCCCTAATAAGGGCTTCCACTTCCGTTTCCTTTCGCTTTTTTATGCCCCCGGGCAGGGTATATGTAATGGATTTACTTATTTTTTTGAGTACCATGATCTTGGTTCCATAAACTGCCAACAATCTTGATTTGACTATTTTTTTCATATTCCCTTGTTTGTTAAAAGGAGGCGGGAAAATGTATCCCGCCCCCAAAGGTTTGAGTTAGTCAAGCAGATGAAGGTCTAAAATGGTATAAACGTCGTATTCCTCGTCATTTTCATCAATCTCCGTTTCTATCCAATAGGTGACCTCAAATTTCTTTCCCAAATACTGGTCCGCACTTAAGTCATACTTCTGCGAGGCCTTGGTATCAATAGTTGAAAAGGCATACTCCGATCCATCATCCTCCGTAAAGATGTATCCCTCGTCTTCCATACCCAAATAGGTGGCTTCCACAACAAATTCTTCCTGTTGTGTAGGCTGGGTGACCAATGTTGCCAAAACCATTAAAATGGTAAAAACTGTTTTCATGCTTCTTTATTTTTTAGTTACCATCTATTCTTCTTCAAAATCTTTGGCCCCATTCAGCTCAATGTCATCCTCATCATGCTCTTCCATGGCTGCCATAAGGCGCTTACTTACTTTTACCAAGTACATGGTGTCCTCGGTGGTAACTTCAACACATTCAACCCACTCTGCTTGGGCATTGCGAAAGCTGATAATATCCTCGTCCCCATACCCATCTGGATATCGTTCTACCAACAAATCCAGTAAGTGGGGGTTCAGTTTTCTATAGTCCACAATGACCCTTTTCATATTTCCTGACATATCTTTTCCCATAACTACATATTCAATAAATAAGCAAACACTAATGGAGCAACGATAGTGGCATCACTTTCGATGATGAATTTTGGTGTATCAATATCCAACTTTCCCCATGTGATCTTTTCGTTCGGTACCGCCCCGGAGTAGGAACCGTAGCTGGTAGTGGAATCACTTATCTGGCAGAAATAGCTCCAGAAAGGGGTGTCGGTCTCCTCTAGGTCTTGATACAGCATTGGAACGACACAAATTGGGAAATCGCCTGCTATACCACCGCCTATTTGAAAAAAGCCAATGCCATTTTTGCAGTTGTTTTTATACCAATCCGCCAAGAAGGCCATGTACTCAATTCCAGATTTCATGGTACTTGCCCGGAGTTCCCCTTTGATGACGTAACTGGCAAAAATGTTTCCCATGGTACTGTCTTCCCAACCAGGGACCACCATGGGTAAATTGGCTTGGGCAGCGGCGAACATCCAAGAATCTTCAATAGCTATTTCATAATGTTCCTCCAAAACACCAGAAAGCAATAAACGGTACATGAACTCGTGGGGGAACAAACGTTCCCCGTTTTCATCCGCTTGTTTCCAGATTTTGTAAACATGTTTTTGCAAACGGCGAAAAGCTTCCTCCTCCGGGATACAAGTATCGGTAACCCGGTTAAGCCCACTTTCTAAGAGATTCCACTCATCCTTTGGGGTCAAATCCCTATAATTGGGTATCCTCTTGTAATGGGAGTGGGCCACGAGGTTCATAATATCCTCCTCCAAATTAGCCCCGGTACAGGAGATGATATGTACCTTTTTTGAACGGATGATTTCCGAGAAAATCTTACCTAATTCTGCGGTACTCATGGCTCCCGCGAGGGACACCAACATTTGGGATCCCTGTTCCAATTGGGCTTCATATCCCTTAGCGGCATCGACCAAAGATGCTGCATTGAAATGCAAAAAGTGTTTTTCTAAAAATCGGGAAATTTCGCCCTTACCTTTCTTCATAGTGCTCACCGTTCCTTTCAAATTTTTCAAAATTGTTGGGCTGTCCATATTCATCGTCAATTTCTTCTACGTGCCGTTCGTATTTATAGCTCAGCATTTTATAATAAAGTTTTGCCGCCAAAAAATCTGAGGATCTCTCCTTTTCGTTAGGGCAGAGTTCCACAATATCAAAGCCTACCACGTTACATTCTTCAAAGATCCGTTTTAGAAATTCAAGCGTTTCGTACCAAAAAAGGCCGCCGGGTTCCGGAGTGCCCGTAGATGGCAGTATTGACGGATCTAGGGCATCCAAGTCAAAGGTGATGTAGACATTGTCCGTCATCAAATCCAAGACATTGTCCATCCAATAATCGTCATTGGCCATTTCGTGGGCAAAAAAGACATGGTCACGGTTCATGGTCAGCGTTTCCGTTCTGTCCATGCTGCGAATCCCTACTTGAACCAGGTTCGTGGTCTGTGAGGCTTCATATAGGGCACAGGCATGGTTATATTTGGATGCATTGTAAGATGCCCTCAGATCGGCATGCGCATCAATTTGGAGTACGGTAAGTCCCTCATATGCTTCATTGAAGGCCCTAATGGCCCCAATGGAAATAGAATGCTCCCCACCGATCATGGTGACCATTTTTTTTCTGTTGATAAAGTCCTTAACCGTTTTATGTACGGTATCCACCATATGTACAGGAGAATCAAATTTGTCCAAGATGTCGGTCAAATAAATTCCCTCCAGATATACTTCGCTATCGGTTTCAATATCATAAAGCTCCATGTTCTTGGAAGCTTCCAAAAATGCTTTGGGGCCCTTGTCGGCTCCTTTGCCCCAGGTACTGGTACCATCATAAGCCACTGGGATCAGCACGATTTTGGATTTTTCAACGGACGCATATTCCTTGGGTATACCTGCGTATGTTTCTATAGGTTCCATTTTGATTTTGTTTTTTATTTGACTGCCAAAGTTCTCTTGGCCATTTGCTTTTCCCTCAACGGTTTTGATTTGGCAACTTTGGATTGATTATAACCCAGAATCGATAAAAAGTCGCTGGCGGTCTGCTGCTCCGCAAAAACACGGGTGTTCAAATTCCCTTCAACGTCCCTGTCGATTAAAACATGTTTGGGCTGGGGGATCAGACAATGTTGCAGTCCGCCAAAACCACCAATAGTCTCTTGATAGGCCCCGGTATTGAAAAAGCCTACGTATAAAGGCCGTTCTTTTTTGAATTTTGGTAGATAGACGGCGTTCATGTGTTGCTCCGAATTGTAATAATCATCGCTATCGCAGGTAAGTCCCCCCAATAGCACCCTTTCGTATTCTTCGTTCCACCGATTAAGGGCCAGCAGTATAAATCGTTTGCTAATGGCCCAAGAATCTGGGATGGTCGTTATGAACGAAGAATTGATCATGTTCCATTTCTCACGATCGTTCTGTTGTTTTTGATGCAGGATTTGATAAATGGCGCCGCCGCTTTCACCTACGGTAAAACTACCAAACTCGGTAAAGATGTCGGGCACCGGCACATTGGCTTCCCGGCACGCTTGGTTGATCTGATTGACAATTTCGTCCACCATATACTCGTAGTCATAATCAAAAGCCAGCGAGTTTTTAATGGGGAAGCCCCCGCCAATATTGAGGCTATCCAGTGTTGGACATATTTTTTTTAGGTTAATGTAGACCTTTAGGCATTTTAAGAGCTCGTTCCAATAGTACGCAGTGTCCCTGATCCCCGTATTAATAAAAAAATGGAGCATTTTTAGCTCAACCTTTGGATTGTCCTTAATGGCCTTGGAATAAAAGGGAACGATGTCCTTGTAACCTATTCCCAATCTTGAGGTGTAAAACTCAAATTTAGGTTCCTCTTCGGAAGCAATACGGATCCCAACCTTGAATTTTCCGTGAATTTCATTGCCAAGTAGGTCCAGTTCTTCAAAATTATCAATAATGGGAATGCAGTTATTGTGCCCATTGTTTATGAACCGTGCAATTTTATCCAAGTATTCGTCCCTTTTAAAACCATTGCAGAGTACAAAGGTGGAATCTGAAATCTTGCCCGACGCTTTTAGGTGCTCTACAATATCAATATCGAAGGT
Organism: uncultured Croceitalea sp.; assembly: GCA_937926215.1. Lineage (GTDB taxonomy): Bacteria > Bacteroidota > Bacteroidia > Flavobacteriales > Flavobacteriaceae > Croceitalea. Next base: position 6,460 of record CALEYA010000193.1, read on the forward strand.
AGAGGAAGTCTCAATATGGATGTTGTTCTTGAGTGCTTCGTTGAGGACATGCTCAAAATGGGAGCTCTTGGTGCAATAGCAATAGTGATATCTACCGGCATAACCGTGTTTTTGGATCGCTGTTGCGAACCACTTTTTGGCACGCTGGATATTCTCCGATATCTTTGGAATATAGGTAAACTTAAGAGGTGAACCATAATGGTCAATTAATGCCATTAGGTCAATGCCGTGAAAATGCAAGTTGTTTTCCGCAAGTGTAAACTCCCTTTGCGGAAAGTCATAGGTCTGCTCGATCAAATCGATGTATTTGGTCTTCATGTGTATTTTGCATTAGTAAAAGAGTGATTAAGGGTCGTAAGAATAGACCAATCTCAAATACGGAATACAAAAAGCCTATCAGGTGTAGAACCAAAAAATCGCAGATACAACCTACGGTAAGAAGAAAACATTTCGGAAGTCAGCCCTATTATTCGGTGTCCTATCCCTAAGACGGCTTTTTGGGTAGACTTCCTTATCCCCATTGGCCCGAATTTGAAAAAAGTTTTCAAAGCGAAAGGCAATGCGTCCGATTAGTTGGACTCATTTACTGGGTAAACATAATAAAAAAATCAATCCGCAAACTTTTTCATAAAAAAAATAGCGTTGTGGGAGAGCATCTTTTTTAACGTTCGCGACTTATTTGGGCAAGCAAAAAATCACTCCAATAAAATACATGGAATACGATTACTTCCTTTTTACCCGAACCACATAGGTGGCGATAATGGTTTCATTTACCCTTAGGTGTACGTCAAATAGCCCCGCCCTCTTAAATGGATGAGACACGATATATGCATCACCCTCCCTACGCACTATGGGGCTTACCGGGGTATCGGAATTACCGTTGGATATCAGCAAATCCATCTTTTCAATAGTATTGCCGTCCATTAGCTGAAAACTAAATTCCAATACGTCATTTTTAGCCACTTTGATGTCCATGTTTTTTGGTGCAATCGGCAAAACGCCCAAGGCCGATGCATCTTTGTATATCACTGGACCCGCCAAAAATTCTTGGAAAGAAGGTGGTGCGGTCATCAAGCTCCATTGGGGTGCTAACGGAAAATGGTTTTTTATAAAGATGTTGGGTTCCGCCAGAAAGTATCCGTCATAATATTCCTGTTTAAATACGGGTGTCCCGTCGTCAAAATTGGTGACTCCCGCCGACCAGGTGGCATCGCACAAATACCATTTTCCATTCAGTTTTACGGCGTTCCAAGAATGGTTGGGCGGACTGTCCTTTTGTAAGAAGAGATTGGGCGTACGCCCATATCCGCTTACCATGACGCATTCGATACCCGCTAGACTTGCCATTTCCCTAACCAGAAACGCATATCCTGTACATGCCGTTTTCTTTTCCCTAGTAAGCTTTTCAAAAACCTTGGGCACATAGCTTTTGTTCCATGATAGGAAAGCAAGGCTGTCCTTGGCCAGTTTTTTTCGCTTTTTTGTGGTTCTTAGGTAACCGTAGTAATCATTGGCAATATTGGTGCTTATCCACGTGTAGATGGCCCTAAATTTCTCCACATCCGTAGGTGCGCCTGTGGTAAGTTGATGTACAAGTACCGGAAGGTTTTCAAGGCTGGCGCCTTGTAACCCTATGGCTATGCTATCCGCCGCATCAAAATCAAGCCCTTTGAAATCCGCCCTTTGGGCATGTCCTAGATGCAGCCCTAACAACAAAACCAGCCAAAGGGACCTCATTATCTAAAAAGGTCACCTATTTTTTGAAAAAAGCTTCGCTTGGTCCTATGCACCCCATCTATGGTAACTTCCCCTAGCAATAAAATATCAGAACCGCTAAACTGTATGTTAACTTCCTTTGTACTGGAATCCCCAGCCTTTACTTTGTAGGTTTTGGTATCATATCCGATATAGCTAAAAATAAGAACGTCCCCTGCTTTTAGCTTTTGAGGGAATTCAAAGGCGCCTTCAAAATCCGTTTGGACCCCTGTGGCACTGCCTTTAAGGACAACATTTACGCCGGGCAGGGGAAGATTGGCCTCATCGGTCACTAGCCCCTTGACGGTATATTCCTTTTCCTGTACAATGGGTACTAATTCGGTAGCAACCCTAGTAACCGTTTGTTCTCTGGGGGTTTCTAAAGCAGCCATATCTTGAGCGTTACTTTGCATAACCGTACATAAAGCAAGTAGTGAAAAACCGGCAAGCCCCGCCGTCTTTGGTAGAAAATTGTTCATTTTGCCCGTATTTAAATGGTGGTACGTTTTAAGTTGGCTTTTCTTCAATTTAGCACAAGGTGTACCCACCGCAGTACTAAAATAGTGAATCAATTCTTTATTCGTCATTTGGGTAAGGTCTAGGACCTCTTTTTTACAGCTTTGGCAGTATCCTCCACGGTTGGTTTTGGTAAATGCCTCAAAATTCTGCTTACATGGTTTTTTAATGGAAATCTGGATGGA
>CALEYA010000194.1 GCA_937926215.1 uncultured Croceitalea sp.
GCCGATTCCTGCCAATATACTTCTGTCCCTGTCTGACCAGGCATCAAAGGTTAAGGTATAGGTGGAACCTTGGACAATTTCCAACATCTGGCTCATATTCACGTCAAAGGCATTTCCTGCCGCTTCGACATTCACTGAGTAAAAGCTATTTCCATTTTCCATCACTACCGGAACAGGGTCAGCACCTACGCCAATGGTCCATGGGGCCGCTCCAGCTTCAAAATCTCCGTTGGTCAGTAGACCGGAATCAAAATCATCGCCCATCATATCGTCATCACCATCATCTCCAGAGGAGGAATCACTACCGTCACCACCTTCTATCAACGAAACATTATCGATAACGACCGTGCCTACTTCTGCACCTAGGTCAAAAAGAATACGGCTATTGGCACTTCCAAAATCAGCAGCGCTCAATTGCAACATAAACATTTGGGTTTCCGTAGTTAAATTAACGACTGGCGCTGTATTGGTAAAAGGAGCTTCATTAAGTCCAATTCCCGCAAGTATCGTTCTTGCTCTGTCAGCCGAAGCTTCAAAAGTTAATATGTAGTTGGTACCTTCAACAATCTCTACGACTTGGCTTAAATTCACATCGAACGGATTCCCCGCTGTTTCCACGGTGGCCAAATTAAATGAGTTACCACCTTCCGTAACTACATTCAACGCATTACCAATCCAGCCTTCACCACCATTAGAAAAATCCCCGTTGGTCAATAATCCGGAATCAAAGCCGGCCTCTGGCTCTGGCAATACCACCGTAATTTGATCTTCAAACACATCAGAGGCACCAGCAATATTCATTGCAGTAAGGGTTACGGTAAACGTACCTTCCTCAAAAATGCGTATTGGGTTGATTTCAGTTGAAGTTTCACCGTTACCAAAGTCCCATTCAAAACGCTGCGCTTCTTCCGATATGTTTATAAAGGATACCGCTCCCGTATTTGGAACCTGGGTAAATGTGAAGCCAGCAACCACTTGCGGCAAATTTGCCTCGTCATCTTCATCACATCCAAAAAAGGATATCGCGAGTACAAACAAAAAAATGTACTTGGTCTTGTTTACAAAATATTTCATAATCGTCTAGTTTAGTTTCTGTTAAGGTTAGTGTTTTCATATACGCGAACATAGTCAACTAGCATGGACTGTGGGAAAACAGTCTCTGCGTTTGGTGGGCCCACAAATGTTCCGCCCACTGCTAGGTTCATCAGGATAAAGAATGGCTTATCAAAGACCCATGGTCCCGTAACATCTTCCCTTGTGATTTGATTATACAATACATCATCCACATAAAAGTTTACTTCATCTGGACCCCACTCAATACCGAAGACATGAAAACCGGTATCAAACCTGTCGTTTTCCAATACAAACACTTTAGAAATGGCATCACCACCAGAATATCCAGGACCATGTACACTCCCAATAAGCACATTAGGGTCTTGCCCCCTATATTCCATAATATCAATTTCCCCTGCGGCTGGCCATGGATTTTCATCTATATCCGCTCCCAACATCCAAAATGCGGGCCACATGCCTTGACCAAAGGGCAAACGTATGCGTGCTTCAAAACGACCAAAAGCCTGTTCAAACCTATCTTGGGTAAGCAATCGTGCAGAGGTAAAGGCCGAACCTTCGAAATCCTCACGCTGGGCCGTAATGACCAAAACACCGTTTTCCACCTTTACGTTCTGCTCTCTATCAGTATAGTATTGCAATTCGTTATTGCCCCAACCGTTTTCTCCGGTTCCAATATCAAAACCCCAAATGTTACCGTTTGGAGCACCATCGACATCAAACTCATCCTGCATAGTAATTTGGGTGGTAAAATTGACCACGGTTTGGGTATCCTCGGTTGCGCAACCTATAAAAAGTAATACCACCAACCCCAATGCTGGGATTACTCCAATCCTATTTAATTTTTCTTTATTCATTTTTCCTTTTTTAGCTTTTATTTCCATCGTTTGTATCACGCTCATCTACTCTGTAAAAAAGTAAATGTTATCCAGTAAGAAATTTGGCCCACCTACAAGAATCAGTGCCCCTAGATTATTTTTCTGGTTGGCAATATCCCCATTTAATGGAATATCAAAAGATGTCCACTGACCAACGGTAAGACCGTTAACGGTAAATCTAAAATCCCTATCGTCTCCTGAGGGTAAACCTGTGTTTACATCGGTTTCTAACATCTGGTTTGCTCCCACATCGCGGATTTGAATTTCAAATTGCGCTCCTGGATCTTGCACAAAAACGTCAACGTGAAGGAAAGTTCGGTCAGAACCATCTACCGTATTTTCAAAAAGTATCCCGGTGAAATTGTTGTTGGCATAGGACAAAACGGCATCACCGTTTGCAGAAGTCATAGTTGTCTCCGTGGTAGATCCACCAAAACCTGGAGTAAAGTTGCTTTCTGTAGCATTTGTATAGGCATCACTAAAGATAGAGCTTACATTGGCTTGGGGTAGCGTAGGTGTTGGAGCTGGTAACAAACCACCACCTGAAACCAGTTCTAAACTTCCAGTTGCGGCAACGCCCGCCAATTGTGCAGATATTTGGGCCGTGCCTTCACCAACCACACTAATCTCGCCTAGTTCACTTACTATAGCAACTCCAAGGTCTGAAGAGAAAAAATCAAAATAAGCCGGTGCTGCGGTAACCGTAAGGTTATCCCCAGAAGCGAGATTAAACGTTTGTGTGAGGCCCGTAACGGTTAAATTTGAACCTGTAAATGTTTGCTCCGTTACTTCTTGACCATCAAAAATAGCCGGCATTGGCTGGGCTACAGTGCCCAATCTTTCAAACCTAACTTCATCAAAAAATAGAGAATAACCACCTTCGTCGCCTTCAAAGGAAGCGCCCTCAGCTAACCAGAATAAGCCTGTCTCACCTATTAATTTTGAAGCATCCGGTATAGGGATAACGTATTTTTCCCAGCGAGTGCTCACACCCAATCCGTTTAGCGTCACCTGAAACCTATTGTTGGTTTCCCCAGAAATACCAAACCCTATAGCGTCTATACTAGCGGCTTGGGAAGCTCTGGCATAAAATGTAAGTGCATCAAAACCGGTAAGATTCCTAGCTGCCGTGGTATTAAAGGTCGCCCCTACAAAACCATTACCAAAAGCCGGCACATCAAATCGCATAGCAGTTTCCCCAGAAAATACTTCATCCGTGACTACACTAAATGCCATTGGATCGGCCCCAGCATCTACAAAGGGAAAAAAGTCCAATCCAGCAGAAAATGCGTCAATAAAAACATCCCCATTTGGTGGAAATTCAGCAAATTCTACATTCTCCGTTGGTTCCCGTTCACAACTTACCATGATGATGAAAAGGCATCCTAAAAGTATGCTACCTAAAATTGTATATCTATCCTTTCTCATTTTGTTGTTTTTATTTCCCGATGTTAATATGTACATATGTTCTAATTTCCCATTCGTTCCCGTTTCCAAAGCCAACCGGGCTTATGGTAGGTTCCGTAGCGAATTCTTCCATGACATTAGGTAAAAACCGAGGTGAGAATTCATTGAGCGAACGCCATGTTCCGCGAATACCAATTTGTGTACTTGGAAGAATAAACCAATCTTGTTTCCCTATGGTAGTCGATATGTCCAACATTAATTGCACTGGAAACGTGAGGTTAAAATCGCGATGGAAGTCAAAAGGCCCCCAATCGTTGATTTTAAAAGCATGCTGTATCTTTAATTTCTTGTAAATGACCCTAATGTCACCTCCTACGCGCTCAACCAACCTTTCATCACTACCCCGTGCCTGGGCATTTCCAAAATAGAGATTGGCAATCAACCCTAAGTCTGGACTTACTTTGGATACCAAACGGGTGTTACTTTCCCAAAGGTTTCTGGCCGGAGCTGAACCGGGAAAAGCGAATAACGTACGATTTCCAAGGAAACCTATTGCAGCATCCTGGGCCGTTGGATGATGGCGGAAGACAAAACCAGTACTCACCGCAAGTTTTGCGTCCTCAGAACGATCATTGTCCCATTCATAAAACCAGGTCCCAGGTGTGGGATCAAAAGTGAGCAACAATTCCCCTGCTACGGTTTCCCTATTTGCACGTACAACAAAGGGATCGTCCAAAATATTACGTAACCTACCTGCACCACCAATACCATTGGGAATTGGACCTACAATAGGTTTTTGCCATAAAAAGTTTGGCGCAATCTGTACATTGCCTGCACTTACCGTAAAGCCCGTAAGGAAGTTGGTCTGATTTCCACTCCCACTATCCTTTAAGCGCCATCCAGTAAAGGTCTGTGTAGCGTCACCACCTCCACCGGCAACCAATCCCATAACGGCACCTTGTGCGTACCAATTGAACTTACCACCTTCGTATGCAATCTTAGCTTTACCTCCCCAATTATCCTTGGAATCCACCTGATCTACAAAAACAGGGCTGTTTGGGTCATCTTCCTCTGTAAACTGGAATTCCCTTCCATTCAAAGGTTGACCACCCCAAATACCACCAACTTCAACATTAAGATGTTCTCCAAACTTTCGTTCTATATGAATGGTTCCCCTTCTTGTTCTTGGTTGTGGGACGGCTAAAGAGGATACAATAGTACCAAAATCATCAACATCTTCGTGGAAGATACCGGTTACGTCATATTTTCCGATTTTCTTGGTATACTTTAATAAGACAGCTGGGTTGGCCCCCCACCACAATTGTGGTCCAAAGGCAGCTTTAAACCCTTTGAAAGCACGTTTTCCATCAATCTCGATACCCGAGGTTTCCCCGTTGTAGATATCCAAGTTAGGTCCGTAATTGGCCTCAGGATACAATCCGAAAAAATCCCCTTCATAGCCCCAGTGGTAATGCCCGGTCCTAAAGAACCCACGAACGTCAAAGTCTTTGGCGTTCCATTCAAATGAAGCATTGTACACCTGAACTCGGTTTACATCATTAAGTACGACCGGACCTTGATCCGTTTCCACGGTTATGGGGCGTCCACGATTCTCGTAGAAGATTTCGTCAATAGGGTTTTGGGCCACATTGCCCAATACATTGAAATTTACTTCTGCCCTTACGTTGGAAGCAGGATTACCCTCTACCCCAACAAAATAGGATTGTTGAAAATCAAACCCTTGTTGGTTAGGAAAAACCTGTTGCGTAGGATCGGCATCCTCTGGTGTGGTAGTCAGGTTACCTCCCGTATTAAACGTGGTGAATTTTGCCTGCAGGTTGCTTAGCCTAAGCTTACTTGTTTGTTGCCCGGACAAGGCCGCTTTGTCTCCCCTGGCACGGAGTACGGCATCCGCTAGTTCTATATTTCCAAAATAATTATCAATGAACGGCAAATCCACACCCACCTCATAAGGGTTTAGTTTATGTGCTTCTTTTAAGGCATAATAGGCCGCCCTAGGATAAAGGTCATAAAGCCCCCTAGGACTGGTAGGTCCCTTTGCACAGATACCAAACCACTCCTCGTTCATATTGTTCTCACCCTCAGCTGGCAAGTCCCTAGCATAACCACCGTTGGACCAAGAAGCGTTGTTATCATGAAGATCGGCATTCTTTCTGTCATCAAAACCAAACTTCCACCATCCATCACTAAATTGAAAGGTAAAACCACCTATAGAATTGTTGGCCTTACCTAAGCCCGCGGCATTTTCATAAATCTCTTTCCAATTGCCTACCATATAGTAAGCTTGCGAATATTGATCTTCTTTTTGTTCTATGGCACTGAACGCGTCCGCACCAAATTCCGTGAACATAATAGGCATATCCAACTTTTCCTTTACCACGTCGAACATATCACCAAAGGAAACGCCCCTATAGGTATTGGTACCGTAGATATCAATGTCTTTACATTCTTCTGCTACAATATCAAGGAACAAAACATCACCGTTACATATTGCTACTGGGTGCGACGTATCTATCTCTTTCATCATTTTGGCCGCTTCATTCATCAATCGATACATGGGTCTACCACGTGATTGACCAACTGCGTTTATCTTTTCCTCACCATCCGGAAAATCTTCGGTTTCCGCTCCCGCCCAAAACAGGCCATAATTGTTCTCGTTGCCCAAAAGATATAATAAAAGTCCTGGCGTATTTTTGTAGCCTTCCACCAGTCCTCTCATTTCATCCATTAAGAATTGCTGTGTACGTTCCTCGGAGTATATGGTGACCGGTGTCCAAACCCCGTCTAGCGTTAATCCATAGCGACCAAAGGGGTGGTTCAGCATAGTATAGATACCATAGTTTTCATAGATATAACGTATCCATCTTGCCGGCACTCCCGTATACTGACGTATAACGTTAACACCCATGTTTTTCAATAAGGACATTTCAGTGTCAAGTCCTGCTTTAATAACATCATCCGGTTTTTTCCAAAAATTTGCATTAACGGTGTTTGTGCCAATTGGGATATAATCCCAATTCATTCCGTTAATCATAAACTTTTCACCGTTTACCATCAATTGTGCACCACTATCGTCTTTAAGAACTTCAACTTTTGCAGACTGTGCAAGAAGTGTTGTAGTTGCCAGAAGAAAGGTGAGCTTTAATAGAGTTTTACGTATTGCATTCATTTAGTTGAATTTGATGTTTAAATGTAATGTATTGAATTATGATTATCTCAAATTTAACCACAACAAAAAGCATACATCATAATTAATTGCTTATTCTAATGACGATTTAGTACAATACACCTCTACTTCCTTAGCTATATGGGGCCACATAAGGAAATGTTAAAAATCAAAGTTGTAGTTTGTTAATATTTAAAATTATTGTTTCTGTATAGGTATTGTTAAGGAGATTTTAAAAAGTGTAGAGGAGAAAAAGCTTCATGTAAAGTACTTGAAACGCTCAAAATTGTATGATTTAAGCAATATCCCATGTTTTCATTGCCCATTATTAATGCCTTTTTTCATTCCAACAAGCAGTACAGAAAGTACATTAGAAGAATTGGGGGAGATTCTATAACAAAAATTACAATCAACTTTCTCTTTTTTGAATAGACTCTCACCACTTCTTATCGGGTGCCATATACCAGCTAGGATTTCGTAGGAATAATAAGATGGTTTATTACTGATACATTCTTATATAATCTACTTCGATGGATGATTCTATAAAACCGCCGTCAATATCCCCGCCAAAAGTTCCTCCCATCGCTAGGTTGATGATAAAGAAAAAGTCCTTGTTGAAGGGTTTGCTCGAATCATTGGGAACTACATGATATACTTGCCCATCAACTGCAAATTGAATCTCATTCGCCGTCCATTCCATTTCATAGATATGGAATTCTTCTGAGACACCTTCTACAAATAAAGAACCAGACCGACCGTCACCGCCAAAAGCGGTTGGATCATGGGTAGTTCCAAAAATAACATCTTGTTGCCTTCCAACATGCTCCATAATATCCATTTCCCCAGCGGCTGGCCAAGGATTTACTTCAAAGTCCGCTCCCAACATCCAAATGGCAGGCCAAGTACCAACCCCAACGGGTAGTTTTGCCCTGGCTTCTACCCTACCATACGTAAACTCCTGTAAATCTTGGGTTCTAATACGCGCCGAAGTAAAACCAGCGGGCATAGGTCCTTCTTCCCCAAAATCAAAGAACACCACAATTCTATCGTAGTTAAAATTGGGCGCATTGCTTAAATCATAACTTAACTCTTCCCAACTATTGGCAACTGTAGTCGTTGCGTCTATTTCTACAAACTCGGCACTATTATTCGTGTTCTCAACTTTTATGCGCACTACTGCGCCTTCTTTTGGAGACCATGTTTTTAGTGATAATGAATTCCGCGTGGATAAGTCCAAAGGCGAAGGCAAATCAAAAAAAGTGCCCGCAAAGAATTCTGCCCCTACATTTTTGGTGAACTGTGCCACCATAGAAGACGTGTTTGATCCTGAAGCGTCAGGATTATTGACCACTTCAGAGGATGCTCCCTCAAATCCTGTAAAACTGGGTGCGGCTCCTTCGAAGTCTTCGACTACCTGAAAATCGCCATTAGTTGGATTTACCAGTTGAAAATCATCATAGAAATAAATATCTGGTCCTGAACCGTTTTCGGTCTTCGCCATAATCCTAAGGTTTCCATCTTGTACAATCACGTTTTCTGGCTCGTCCGTATAAAATTGTGCTTCTTGATTACCCCAACCATTTTCTCCATTACCAAGGTCATATTGCCAGTTGTTTGGGTCCGGGGCGCCATTAACATTAAACTCATCGGACCAAATAAGATTATTGAACTGGGTCTGTAGGACACCACCATTGCTATTTTGGTCTGCCATATCCCTAGGCACAAATGTGCTGTACCATGCCAAAGGATCGTCACCATTAAAAGGTTGACTCAATCCTCTAAAAGAAAGTTCGTTTGTATCAAAGTTCTCTATACGATACTGTCCTGTAACAACTACCCAATAGCTTAAAAAACTACCCCCAAGGTCTAAAGACATTGTTCCATCGCCATTTTCAAGAATAACGAAGCTGGAAGTAAAATCAGCCTGACTTGTAATATCCCTACATTCATCCACAAACTGCTGTGGACTTGCATTGGCAAAAAACCGATTGACTTCCGTCCAATTTATAAAGGTAAGGTTATCGGGCCCTGGATCTAGGGTAAACGTATAGTTATCGTTCCCGTCATGGCTAAAGGTAAGCACGTCATCATAGATGCATGGATCTAGTTGGCTTGGTCCGGCACTGAAAAATTCAGGAAAATCATTGGTTAAAGGCCCCACTCCAAAATGTCCACCAACGGATTGGTTCCATATCCAAGATTTAGAACTTGCCGCAACTCCGTCCCCACCTGCTATTATAGCCAATAATTCTGGGGAAATCCGTAACTGAACGTCTAAATCTATCGTAACCGCACTACTGCTGCTTAATCCTCCTGTTCCAAAGGCAACTGCGGTAATGGTGGTGCTGTACTGGCCAGATTCCGTAAACCTAATTACGGTTGACTCTCCATTACTTAAGGAAACGGGATCTCCGGCCTCCGAAAAAATTTGAAAGTTCAAAACGTTATCTCCCGTTGGCGTTACAGTAACATTACCAGAACGATCTTCAGCGACATCCACATTTATTGCAATATTAGATGGTGCTACAATGTTGCCTATGCTGGGTTCGTCTTCTTGGCATGATATAGCCAAGAAAAACACCAATAAAAACTTGATAAACAATACATTCGATTTTCCCATTGCTTTCTTATTCTTTTAAAACCGACCTAAAGTTTCCTATAGGTCGATTTTTTTATACATGGTCGTGTTTAGCTCTTTTTAATTCTGTCGCTTTCTACTGATCAACTATTTGTATAATAGCAATCTGTATCTTAGTTCATGGGTACGTCACTTCCGTCACCACCTTCTGCAAGGGAAACATTATCTATGTTCACCATACCTGCTTCTCCATTACTGTCGAAAAGTACCCTAAGGTCATTACCTCCAAAACCAACAGTTGTCAAGTTTAAGGTAAAGGTTTGCATAGTTGCCGAAATACTAACTGTTGCAGCGGTGCTCGCAAAGCCTCCGCTACTTTCCCCTATACCCGCAATGATTGTGCGGTCACCATCGGACCAAGCATCAAAGGTCAATACATAGTTGGTATCTGCGGTAAGGCTCAACCCTTGCTGGCTCAAGTTCACCAAGAATGGTTGGGACGGGTCTGGATTATCCACATTGACCGAGTAAAAGGTATTTCCATTTTCGGTCACCACTGGGGCTGGAGGGGCGTCGAATTCTTCAACACCTGCATTCCATGGTTCCGCACCTGCTTCAAAATCACCGTTGACCAGCAACTCAGCATTCATATCACCACCATCATCGTTTATAGAATCACTACCATCACCACCTTCAACTAAGATGACATTATCAATATTTACAGTTCCGGCCTCACCATTACTATCGAAAAGAATACGAAGGTCGTCTCCACCAAAACCTACAGTGTTTAAGTTTAGGATAAAAGTCTGCATCTCTGCAGTAAGATCAACGGTTACGGAGCTACTGGCAAAACCACCACTACTTTCCCCAACTCCCGCAATTATGGTTCGTTCACGATCTGACCAAGCGTTAAAAGTCAATTGATAATTGGTGTCTGCTGTTAAGCTCAACCCTTGCTGGCTTAAGTTCACTAAGAATGGTTGGGAAGGGTCTGGGTTCTCTACATTTACGGAGTAAAAAGTATTCCCATTTTCTGTTACTACGGGTGCTGGTGGTGCTTCAAAAGCCAAAACCCCTGCATTCCATGATTCTGCACCTGCTGCAAAATCCCCGTTCATCAATACTCCGGCTTCAAAGGAAAGTGTTATCGCTTCGGTAGCGTCCACAGTAGTTGCGCTAGCAGATCTAGCTATCACTGTAATGGTAAACTCCCCGGATTGTACATACGTGTTTGTGGCGCTATCACCGGCAACAATGGCAATGGCTTCCTCGCCATCCGCCTCATCGCCAAACAAAACATCGAACATCATCGCATTATCCGCAGTTGGCGTTACAGTTACCTCAAACGGATTTTCCTCTGAAACTACTGCATTAATCGCTAGATTGGCCGGTGCGGCAAATGCGACCATAACCTGTTCACTGATCTCCGCGCGTTGCGCATCAGACCCAATAGCAATAACACGCAGGGTAAACGTCCCTTCCGCATAGGTATTGGTAGCATTTCCGCCTACAGTAACAACCGTGGCTTCCTCATTATCTTCATCGCCAAAGAATACCTCAAAAGATACGGCGCCGTCTGCCGTAGGTGTAACGGTTACATCTCCAGAATCGTCCTGGGCAACGCTAATAGCAACCTGAACATTAGAAGGAGCCGGTACTTCCGGCGGGGTATCATTGGTATCATCATCATCTGAACAGGCAAAAAATAAACCTGCTGTTACAAAAAGTAGTAACATATACTTCATTTGCTTCATAATCTTTATTTAAATTATATATAGTTAATATCCTGGGTTCTGCGCCCAGCGGTTTCCTGCTAGTTCTATTTCTATATTAGGTATTGGGAATAGTTCATTTTTTCCCGATTGAAATCCTTCAATTTCAGCACTTGCACGTCCAGTTCGCACCAAATCGAAAAAATGATGTCCTTCTCCCACAAGTTCCACCCGTCTTTCTTGATAAATTGCCTCCGTCAAATCTGCACCCGAAGCTGTAACATCACTTAACCCGGCACGATTACGCACTTCATTAAGGTATTGTCTGGCCAATGCGTCGTTCGAACCTCCTCTATTTAAAGCTTCGGCCGCCAGCAATAAAACATCTGCATATCGTATGGAACGGTAGTTGTTTGGATTGGTCAAGTTGGCGTCACCCGTATTTAAGTCGCCTTGCCTGGAAATGTACTTTCTGTTATAAAAACCGGTATGCTCAAAGCCTTCTACAAAAGAAACGCCTGCACCATTGTTAAAGTCCTGGTTGGCACTGGCAAATGCCTCAATATCCAATATGGCAACGTCCCTGCGTACATCACCAGCTTCAAAAGCATCAAAGACTTCTTGGGTAGGAATATTGAAGCTAAAACCGGATTCAAACAATGGTCCGGAATAGTTCCTGATCCC
>CALEYA010000195.1 GCA_937926215.1 uncultured Croceitalea sp.
CCCTATTGGAAACTGAAAATTGGCTTGTATCTGTTGGATGATTAGTTTATGGGGTAATGCAATCTATTGTTTTCTATAAAAGAAATTTGAAGAAACTTGGTTGCCTTAGGATATCTTAATATGCTGTTATTTCAAAAATCAGCCCCCTAGCTTTTCAAAAATCGAACCCAGTCCTTGCCATAACCTTAAAAACTTTTCAAGAGAGCATCATTTTCCGTACTTTTCAAAAGCAGTCTTACGTCCTTTGTCCAAAAGCGCGGCGGTCTTTTATCTTTAACCAATAGTATTGATTGAAATCCTATTTGGTTAAACGTCTAAAAACAAAGCGGTCTCCCGTCCAATATCATATCCTCGCCTGATAGGTAAACAGATTATGGTACCTGCCTTCGGTTGCAATTAGTTCATCATGGGTGCCTTGCTCCGCAATCTTTCCATTTTCAATGACCAATATTTGGTCTGCTTTTCTGATGGTGCTCAAGCGGTGGGCGATCACGAATGTAGTTCGTCCCTTGGTCAGTTGCGCTAAACTTTTTTGGATCAGCGCTTCACTCTCGGTATCCAAATTGGAAGTGGCCTCGTCCAAAATCAAGATTTTTGGGTTGGCCAAAACGGCCCGTGCTATGGCTATACGCTGACGTTGGCCACCCGATAGTTTAACCCCACGTTCCCCAATAAGTGTATCCAGGCCATCATCAAAACGATTCGTAAATTCGTCCACATAGGCGGCTTTTATGGCTGCTTGCAATTCTTCCTCCTTGGCATTGGGCCTTGGGAATAAAATATTGGCGCGTATGGTGCCTTCAAACAAAAAATCGTCTTGCAACACCACCCCCAAAAACTGTCGAAAACTGGTTAGGTCAATTTTTGACATATCCTTTCCGTCTACCGTTATGGTGCCCGAATCCGGATTTAAAAAACTGGCCGCTAATCCGGCAATGGTACTTTTCCCGGAACCGGAACTTCCTACTAGGGCAATGACTTCGCCAGCTTTGGCCACAAAACTGATATTGTGCAGAACGTCCTTATCCTCTTCATAGGCAAAGGAAACATCGTTAAAAACAACATCACCTTTAAAAGTCTGTAAACGTAGGGTCCTGTCTTTTTCTTCGGACTCGGCTGTTTTGTTCATGAGTTCCTCGGTACGGTCCAATCCTGCCAAGGCCTCCGTTAATTGGCTTCCAATATTGCTCATCTGTAGAATGGGAGCCACCATCAATGCTAGGAGAAAGGTAAATTCAAGATACTGCCCTTTGGTTATTGTGCCTTCAATAAGGAGGTGGCCGCCATAGCCCATCATGATAACCGTGGTGGCCAAGCCCAAAAGAAAGGTAGAAGAACTTGCCATTATTGCTGTTGCGGTCAAGCTCTTCTTTACATTTTTAAAGATTTTTTCGACCCCGTTTTCAAAAACTTTGGCTTCTTGGGCTTCGGCGTTGAATCCTTTAATAACCCGGATGCCTGCCAAGGTTTCGGTAAGCCTTCCTTTGACTTCGGCATTTATTTTCCCCCGCTCGCGAAAGACCGGGCGGATAACTTTAAAGACTTTTAAAGCAATCAAAGCAAAAAGGATGAGTGGCGCAAAGGTCAACAATGTCATTGTAGGGCTAACACGAAGCAATAAAATTAAGGATACTATGGCAGTTATGGTTCCCCCCACCAATTGTACCAATCCGGTACCGATAAGATTGCGAACCCCTTCCACATCACTCATAATACGGGAAACCAATGCCCCGGATTTGGTATTGTCAAAAAACCGAATGGGCAAGGAAAGCACCTGTTTTTGTACCTGCGCCCTAAGTTCAGAAATCATGTATTGCGCTTGTATGCTTAGTACTTTGGTCAGTAAAAACGACGTAATCCCCTGAATTAAAAAAGCGATGGCAACAAGAATGACTACCGTTTTTAAAAGGGAATAATCGGCATTTGGAACAATATCATCAAAGAAATACCGCAAAGAAATCGGAGCAACAAAACTCGCCGCTTTGTTAAAAACAATGAGCAAAAGGCCCAATAATACCAGATTTCGCCTAGGCCAGATAATGGTTTTAAACGCCTTGAGGATACTTACTTTTTCGGTTGCCATAGATTTTATAAATGAGGTATTGTAGGATAAAAAAACGCAACGACCTTCTTAATTAAAGGCTAAACTTTTACTATTCCGGGCCTTCACTGTTAATTTTTCATCCAAGAGCACGACCAAAGTGGAACACAGGTTATAAAGGGTTTTCCTTACCATATTCAAACACAACAATCATGAAGTATCGTTTTCTTTTGCCATTCCTTCTTTTATACATAGGTATCAACGCACAAAACGGGCATGCCCCAGCTAAAAAAAGAACCTTCCCCAGCAATTTGAACGCTGCGGAATTAGGTGCTGCAAAGTTATATCAAAATGTGGTGGAATCCGTAGTCACTGTGTATACTACATCAAAAAAGTTTACGGAGCAAGGAGCGGTCCAAAATAGCGGATTAGGCTCCGGGGTTTTGATATCTTCCGATTGCCATATTCTAACAGCGGCACATGTAGTGGATGGCACGACCAAAATAAAGGTAAAAACGCAGGATGGCGAGCTACGGAACGCTACGGTGCTTTTCAGTGAAAAATCCGCAGATATCGCCTTGTTGAAATTGGATGTGCCGGATAAGGGTCTAAAACATGCCACCTTGGGCGATTCCGATGTTACCGCAGTAGGCCAAAATGTATATGCAATAGGTAGTCCTTACGGAATGGAAAATTCATTTTCATCGGGAATCATCTCAGCCTTTAGAAGTTTCAACACCTTATATGATGGCACCGTGAATATCGAATTCATACAGACCGACGCCGCTATAAACTCCGGAAATAGTGGGGGACCGCTTTTTAATTCCAGTGGGGAAGTCATTGGGATAGCATCAAGCATTTTAACGGTATCCGGGGGTTTCCAGGGAATAGGAATGGCAGTGACCAGCAATACCATAAAGTCCTTGTTGGCGTTTGAAGATAGGCCTTGGATAGGTGTTGAAAGCGTGTTTTTAAAATCGGATGACTTGGCACGTTTGTTCAACCTAAATCTCTCTGGTGGACTGTTGGTTCAAAAGGTGGCCAAATCAAGCCCTGCCTACAAAGCAGGTTTGCAAGGGGGGACCATCTCTGCCAACGTAGGGGGACGTCCAATCTTATTGGGCGGGGATCTCATTTTAAAAATGGATACCCAAGAAACCTGCCATGTGGGTTGTATAGAAGGGGTGCGAAATATTTTAGCATCAAAGGATAAGATTGATGTTACTTTTTTACGTGGCGGCAAACAGCAAATGGTCACCATAGACGTCTCTACCGTGCGCAAGAATTTTTTGAATGAGTAATTCCCCGGTCTCATGCAATGTTGTTGGACGCTTAACGGTATTTACTTGATGATTCGCTACAATTCTTATGGACCTTAGTTCTGGTTTTGGAAGTAGCTTCGGTAGATTTTCAGGAAGTGGAGGAAGTTCCGGCGGAGGTGTTGCCAGAGGGAGTTGGTAGTCACGTATAGTTCTCGTATTTTCATTACATAAAAATCAGACCAGATGCGCTACCTATACCCCATGCTTATATGTTTCTTGATGCTTTCTTGTAAAGCAGAACCTAAGGCGGATAAACCTTCCGATAGAAAGACCTTGTCCCTAAAGGAAAAAGCGGAACGGGTAACTATTATTCGTGATGACTTTGGGGTTCCCCATATTTATGGTGTTACTGATGCCGATGCCGTTTTCGGATTGCTTTACGCACAGTGTGAGGATGATTTTAATCGGGTAGAGCAGAACTATATCTGGGCTACGGGACGCTTGGCAGAAGTGGAAGGGGAGGACGCCTTATATAGCGATTTGCGGGCTAAACTGTTCATGACCGAGGCCGAAGCAAAAGCAAACTATAAAAAAAGTCCACAATGGTTACGGGAACTTTGTGATGCCTTTGCCGATGGCATCAACTACTATTTGGAAACCCATCCAGAGGTAACCCCTAGATTATTGGCCCATTTTGAACCATGGATGCCCATGTATTTTAGTGAAGGCAGTATCGGTGGGGATATTGAACGTATTTCCACCCGAAAAATCAAGGCTTTTTACGAAAGTGGTATGGAACTACCCAAGATGGAAGCTTTGGAACTTAAGAAGAAGGAAGAAATGGCCGAACCACAAGGTTCCAATGGCATCGCTATTGCTGGGGAACTAACGCAGTCCGGGAATGCCATGCTACTCATAAACCCACATACGTCATTCTATTTTAGGGGGGAGGTCCATGTGGTTTCCGAAGAAGGGTTGAATGCCTACGGTGCGGTTACTTGGGGGCAGTTTTTCGTCTATCAGGGATTTAATGAAAAGACCGGCTGGATGCATACCTCTACCTATACCGATGTGCTGGACGAGTTTAAGGAGAAGATTAGCAAATTGGAAGATAAGCTGGTCTACCAATATGGTGAAGAAGTGCGGGAAGTGGAAGTATCGCAAATTGATTTAACATATAAAGATGGCGATAACCTAAGGACAAAAACCTTTCCGGCCTACCGCACCCACCATGGTCCCATTACCCATAGTGTGGGCGGACAGTGGACTGCAACGGCAATGATGTGGGAACCGGTGAAAGCGTTGGAGCAGTCTTTTATCCGAACAAAACAAGAGGGTTATGCTGGTTTTCGAAAAATGATGGACATCCGTACCAATTCTTCCAACAATACGGTCTATGCCGATGCCGATGGTACCATTGCCTATTTCCATGGAAACTTCGTTCCCAAAAGGGATGTTGGTTTTGATTATACCCAGCCTGTGGATGGCAGCGATCCAAAAACGGATTGGCAAGGGTTGCATACGGTGGATGAGAATATCTTGGTTAAGAATCCGCCAAATGGATGGATCCAAAATTGCAATTCCACGCCTTTTACCTCGGCTGCGGAGTACAGTCCTAAAAAAGAAGATTA
>CALEYA010000196.1 GCA_937926215.1 uncultured Croceitalea sp.
TATCACGGCGGCTAACACCGCATCCACATCAAATTCCGGGTATTCTGCCAAGCCCGTACGGACCACCACCAAATCTTTGGAAGGGATAATGAAAACGTACTGCCCTTGAAACCCATTGAGGGAATACAGGTCTTTGGGAACTTTGGGATACTTACCGCCCGCATTCAGCCAAAAATGGGCACCGTAAACTTTATCGGAGCCCTGTGTGGGTGTGGTAATGTAATTTACCCAATCAACATTGAAAAGCTGTTCCCCGTTCCAATGGCCCTTATCCAAATACAATTGTCCTACCCGGGCCCAGTCCCGTGTATTGGCCCAAGCATAGGAGGAACCTACGTAGTTTCCTTTTAAATCCGCTTCCAAAAGCATGCTATACGCCCCAATTTTATCTAAAAAGGCGGCATAGGGAAAATTCAGGTACTCTTCTGCGGTATCAAATTGTTCCCTTAGTACTCCGGACAGCAAATTGGTAGTACCACTAGAGTAGTTCCAGATTTCCGTGGGTTGGGCCACGGCCTTCTTAAAACGCTGTGCGCGAGTCATATCGGCATCCAAAAAAAGCATTTTGGTCACATCGGATATTTTGCTGTAGTCTTCATCCCAAGCCAAGCCGCTTTGCATGCGTAAAAGGTGGTTCAAGGTAATGTCCTTACGTCCGTCATTCTTCCACTCAGCAATAGGCGCGGGCATATCCATGGAAAGTTTGCCTTGGTATTCTAAAATACCGTAACAAGTGGCCAACAGGCTTTTGGTCATGGACCAACCCAATATGGGCGTATTCTTATCAAAACCCTCGGTATATTTCTCATACAAAAGATGGCCTTTGTAAAGGATTAGAAAAGTCCTTGTTTTCTGTACTTCCGGTTGTGCAAAAGCCAGTTTGGCAGCTAGCTCCAGCTTTTTGTAATCAATTTCTGGAAACAAGCTGTCTTTTGGTGGTAAATGCCCAAACGGATAGGGCAGGTCTATAGGGGCGTGGTTGCGTTGGGGTTGTAGGTACAATTCCCCTTCGGGATGGTCCGCATTGATCAATACGGTTCCCAGTCCTTTTCTGTCGATCGCCTTTCTTCCCAAAAACCCATAAAGGGTGGCCATGGCCTCACCTTTGGCTGCATTATAGGAAGTGCTTGCCAATTTTATTAATGGCATATCCAGATCGTTGGCCAAAATGGAAGCTTCCGTCCGATTCCCTACAAACACGCTGGAAGCCATGTACTTTGCGGCATACCCATTTATGATATTGAGCTTGGGATAGTTGAGATATACCGCAATACCAAGGATCACGGCTAATACCAATAAGATATGTTTTAAATAGCGCATCTAAAGTTGTAACTTTCTTTGGTTAAATATAAACATTTGAACGATGTCCAATCTTGGTTTGATCATAGCGGAACGCAGTAGGGATATAGGCGATTTTTTAGTGGGACGTTTGCTCCCTTTTCGCAAAAAGCGGATGATAGGCCCTTTTACCTTTATAGACCATATGGGACCGACCACTTTGGGCAATGGCACCTATATGGACGTTGACCAGCATCCGCATATTGGCCTGGCTACCCTAACCTTTATGTTGGAAGGCGAGTTGATGCATGAAGATAGTATTGGTACCAAACAACGGATCCAGCCCGGTTCCGTAAACTGGATGACCGCTGGTAAGGGGGTTTCCCATACGGAGCGTACGCCCATGGATTTGCGCGGAGGGGAAACCTTTGTAGCGCATGGCTATCAAATTTGGGTCGCTCTGCCCAAGGAATTGGAAGATATGGAACCCAATTTCCATCACATACCGGCTTCAGAACTACCGCAATGGGAAGACGGCGGTGCGCGTTTTACCCTGGTGGCGGGGGAAGGCTATGGCAGAACATCGCCCGTACCCGTATATTCTCCTTTGTTTATGGTGTCCATAAAGAATACCGAGGCCTATTCCTTGGATGTACAGGGCAACCTTAAAGGCGAAATAGGGATTTGTATCGTTACGGGCGGAATAGAGGCCTGTGGGGAAAAGGTAGGCAAAGGCAACATTTTGGTTTCCAAAGTTTCGGATACCTGTACCATAACATTGCAGCCCAATTCCCATTTGTTGTTGTTTGGTGGGGAACCGTTTCCGGAAGAACGCCATATCTATTGGAATTTTGTATCCGCTTCCAGGACTAAAATTGAAGCGGCCAAAAAAGCATGGCAGGAGAAAAGCTTTCCTATGATGGAAGATGATGACACCTATGTGCCTTTACCCGGCTTATAGTTTTTTCCAAGTCTTGTCCGGACCAAGTTCAAAAGTCCCTAAATGTTCAAAATTGCATTCATGGGGTGAAATCAAGGATAGAAAAGAGCTTTCATCCTTAGCGCGATACAAATGGTAGGTTTTGCCAACGATAGGCTCAAAACTGAATTTTGCCTTGTAGATGAGATTGTTGTATTCAAACTCTTCCATCATTTTTTGATATTCCTTCTGCATCGCCTCATACCTTGCTTTAAACTGGTTATTGGCACTGATGATGTTGGTGTTTTTCCAACTGGTGACATCTGGAGGGACAATTTTAGGTGCGGCCAATCCCGTAGCGTAGGGCATTAACTTGGCATTGTAGGTTTGGGTGGCTTCATCAAACACTACGTAATCTGGTTTCTTTTCTTTTTTCATCGCCCTGCAAAATTACTTAAAATAGCCAAGGTATATAGCGCAACCTGCTACGGGTTTTTAAGGGAATTGTGTATCTTTTGTGCATTAAGCGGTACTCTTTTGAAAAAAATTGTTCTTTTTTGTGTTTTCCTTCTTTCCCTAGGATGCAAGCAACACCAGGAGCCTGATACTACAGAAATTCCGTACCAATGGAAAGTCATTGAGGTCACCGCAACAGCATACAACTCCTTGCCCAATCAAACCACTAGAATACATCCCAATATTGCCGCATGGGGAGATACCCTAAGACCGGGGGATAAATGCATTGCCGTCTCCCGCGATCTTCTAAAAAACGGACTTACCCATAATACCAGGGTTAAACTTGATAACTTTGAGGGGATTTATTTGGTAAAGGATAAAATGAACAAACGTTGGAAGAATCGCATAGATATCTATATGGGCCAAGATGTTAAAAAAGCATTGCAATGGGGCAAAAGAAAATTGAAAATCAAATACATAGTACCAACGGACAGCATCCAAGAACCATGAAGAAAAGCATTATCATCCTTGTTTGTGTGGTTTTGACCGCCTGTAGCAGCGTCAAACCTATTGTTGAGCGTCCGATCGTATTTGATGAAGAGCGCAAGGCATTGACCGTGGAGTATCTAAATACAAGGTATGCCCTGCAAAAGGAAGAACCTACCATTGCCCCAAAGATGATCGTGCTGCATTGGACCGTTATACCTACCTTGGAAAAATCGTTTAAGGCTTTTGAACAGGCCACCTTACCCAATTGGCGACCCGACATAAAGAACGTTAGCGGTCTTAATGTTTCTTCCCATTTTATGGTGGACCGTGACGGGACCATTTACCAATTGCTGCCAGAAACCATTATGGCGCGCCATGTTATTGGCTTGAACCACTGTGCTATTGGCGTAGAGAATGTGGGTGGTACGGAAGACCTGCCCCTTACCAAGGCACAACTACGGTCTAATATCTGGTTGGTAAGGTATTTGGCATCAAAATATCCCATTGACTATCTCATTGGGCATTATGAGTATACCAAATTTGAAGGACATGCGTTGTGGTTAGAGGTGGATGATGGGTACCGAACGGAGAAAACCGATCCCGGAGAAGATTTTATGAAAAAGGTTCGCAAGGCCGTTAAAAAGTTTAATTTTAAACCCGTACCAGAATAAACAGTTTATGAGAAGTAGAATAGTTTCCCTTTTTCTTTTTGGATTCCTTTTAAATAGCGCATTTGGACAATCCTTTACGGAGCAATTATACGATAGCTATAGCAAGTATAAGGAACGTAGTCTGGAACAACGCCGTATCAAGCATTTACAATTGGAACCTTTGATCGAGGGCTATACCGCCAACCCAAAATTTGAGGTCAACAAGGTAGGGGAGTCCATAGAAGGTAGGGACCTCAACCTGATCAGTATAGGCAACGGACCGACCAATATCTTTTTATGGTCGCAGATGCACGGTGATGAATCTACCGCCACACAGGCTATTTTTGATATCCTTAATTTTTTGGATTCCAACGATTTTGAGGTGGAAAAGCAGCAAATTCTCTCCCAACTAAAACTACATTTTTTACCCATGTTGAATCCGGATGGAGCAGAGCGCTTTCAACGTAGGAATGCCTTGGGCATCGATATCAATAGGGATGCACTTCGGTTACAATCCCCAGAAGGGAGAACGCTAAAAAGGGTACGGGACAGCTTGGATGCCGCTTTTGGGTTCAACTTGCACGATCAAAGCAAATATTACAATGCGGAGCTTACCTCAAAACCCGCTACCATTTCCTATTTGGCAACGGCCTATAATTATGAAAAGGATATCAATGAGGTGCGTGCCAATGCCATGAAGGTCATTGTTTTTATGAACAACATCATCCAAAAATACGCCCCCGGACAAGTGGGAAGGTACAATGACGATTTTGAGCCCCGCGCTTTTGGCGATAATATTGCCAAATGGGGGACAAGCCTTATCCTTATCGAATCCGGCGGGTATCAGAACGATGCGGAGAAGCAGGAGATACGAAAACTGAACCACGTTTCCATTCTTTCGGCCTTATTTACGATCGCTAGGAAAAGTTATGTGGATATCCCTATAGAGGCCTATGAGCTTATCCCAAGGAACGACCGAAAACTTTTTGATTTAAAGATTACCAATGCTACGTACAACCTATTAGGCGAAAAATACATTTTGGATATAGGAATCCATAGAAATGAAGTGGATGATGAACGCCATGACAAATTCTACTATAAAAGTGTTATTGCGGATCAGGGCGATCTCTCCACCTATTACGGATATGAAACCTTTGATGCCAAGGGATATGAAATTGTACCACCAAAATTGGCCAGTACTGCGGCAAATCCCCAGAACGATGTTTTTTATGTGGTGAACAGTGAAGTCTTTCTCCGTTTGGGACAGGCGTATTTAAGAATGCGGAACATACCCAAAACCCTGAAATATTCAAGTTCCCCATTACATGTGGTCCCCTTGGATTTTAAACTACCGGAATTCAGATTGCAACCGGGGGACAACCCAACATTTTTCTTAAAAAAAGAGGGCAAGCTCACCCATGCCGTAATCAACGGATTTATTTTGGATCTGGATAAACCTGTAGCGGAAGAAAAGTTTGCTAATGCGTTGATATTGCGTTAGTAACCAAATCTTATCGTGCTGCCATATCCGGTGTAAAGCAAGACCACAAGCATGGTTAACAATACACAAACGATAATGGAGAACAGGGAAATGAGCACACCTCGCATCCAAATAGTGAAGGCGGCTATTGGTCCATTTTCTAAGACATCTTTAATAACCTCCATACGCTTTTGTTTGAGTTAGACTTCTGTTAGTTCTTTTAGCTATAGTCGTTAGTGGTGTACTATTAGAACAACCGGGAAACAAAAACCCCTAATGCAAGGGATGGTCAATTGGACGTAGTTTTAACGCCAAACCTACCGTTAAACCGGGCTTTCTTGCCAACAAGCCGGATACTAGTTAGGGGCAAGCCCGCGAGGCATTTATACGAAACTAAATTTTAATTTCAATGCAAACCCGCTTGCCGGACAGATAGTATATCCTTTGGCGGTGCCAATAAAAAAGGGAAGCCGTAAAGCTTCCCTTTTCTTATATACTGGTATTGCATTTTTAGATATCGGAATCCAAAAGGGCAAAAAATTTGTCCAGGTTTGGAATGATGACTATCCGTGTCCTACGGTTTTTGGCCATGGCCTCCGTATCCGTATTGTCTACCAAAGGCTGGTACTTGCTTCTTCCGGCAGCGATCAATTGCGATGGATCAACGCTGTAGTCCTCTTGCAGTTTGCGTACTACGGAAGTCGCTCTTTTTACGCTTAGGTCCCAATTATCCTGAAAAAGTGCAGTATTGATGGTTCTGGAATCGGTATGGCCTTCTACCATAACTTCCATACTGGGCTCGGATTTAATGACCTCTGCCAATTTGGACAATAGGGCATCCGCTTTGTTACTTACTTGGTATCCTGCGGTATTGAACAATAATTTATCTGAAATGTTGATCATAACTACCGTTTTATCAACGGTAATATCAATATCCCCATCGGCATCATTTTCAGTAATGGCACTTTTAAGGTTATAGGAAATGGCCAAGTTTACGGAATCTTCCATGGTCTGTGCCTGTGCCAATTGGGCCGGATCCACTTTGGATAACGTAGCTTCCATATTGGATTTGGTATTTTGGCTCATGATCGTACTGCCTTCCAAAGAAAACTGCTTGGCGTTTACTTCTTTCAAGGAATTGATTTTATCATTGTATTCCGCAACACGGGCCTCAATTTTGGAAACCTTGGATTCCAATTCCTCTTTTTCCACTTGTGTCTTGGTCAATTGGCTTTGTGTCTGTGCCAGGTTGTCTTCCAAAGCGACATATTTCTTTTTGGACACACAGGAGGCCAATACTGTTAATGACGCCATACTTACTACTAATACGTTCTTCATGTTGTGATTTTAGTGTTCATAAAAATTACTCACACTATCTACGCACAGAAGAAGGTTCTGGATGCTACGTTAACATTTATTGGCAACCTCCGGTAAATCCGGTAGCGTCAAATCGGGTTTGAACGGCACCTTGAAGCGCACCATTGGTAAGTTGGATGACCAAGTTGTTTTCCCCGCTACCATCGCGTTTTGGAGTACAATATTCAAAAAGATAAAAGCTATTGGCCCTTTCGGATACCCTTGCGGAGATCTGGTTGAAAGTATTTTCCAATTCTTGGGCGTTAGCAGCCACGGCACTTGCCGTTTTACCAATTTCCGATAGGATTTGGGAGTCGATTTCCGCACCCAGTCCAATAGTAAAAAAGGAAATATTGCCATCGGCATTTTGAACGGCTTCTAAGGCACTTTGTTCCGTAAAACGGGAAGCTTGGTCCGTACCATCCGTAAAAAGCACTACGGAAGCGGCCACAATTCCGGTTTGGTTCGTGTTCGCAGCGATAAGTCCCTCCGCAATGGCGGTGGACTTTAGTACGGCCCCATAAAGGTCCGTAGAAGGGTCGTTACTAATGTTTTCATCAATTGCGGCTATAGCGGCGGTCAATTCGGAAATGGAAGAGGTAAGCGGATTCAATAAATGCAATTCGTCTTCACCATCAAACCAATAAATGGCCATTTGGGAAGCATCGGTTTCCGGGGTGGGCATCACATTGTTCACAAAACTGGTGGATGCTGTTTTTAATGCCTCCAAACTTCCCTGAAGCACAGAGGCGCTTAAATCCAACACCAGAATCGTATTGTTGCTAAAAACCTGTGAATTGGGGGAAATTCGCGCTAAGGATTCCGAAGCGGAGATGGTATTAAAACAATCGTCGTTACGGCCTTGTTCAAAAATGGTGAACTGATTGGCCGTAAGGCCGGCTATGGGGTTGTCCATGGCATCGGTCACCCTAAAAAGTATGGACACTTTGCTGGGTTCTGAAGTAAACTGCTCTTGGATGGAAAGTAGGAGGTCGTTGTCGCCAAAATTTAGGCAGTCATCGGCTTCTTGGCCTTCACCCAATTCCCCTTGGTTAAGGTTAAAACTAACATCATCATCGGCATTGCCGCAAGAAAAAAGGGTTGCAGTTAAAATACAAAGGAAAAGCTGTGCTAAGGAAATTTTCATTTTCATCATACTATGGGTTCTTCAAGCATAACGATGGTTTATGGGTTTAAGTATGGTTGCATTTGAGGAATAGGTTTAAAGAAAAGTTAAAGCATTTTCAAGACTTGTTAAAAAAACCATGGCCTCTTTAAATTTTGTAACTTCATTGCATTAAACATGCAATACAAAAGACTATGCCAACGTATCAACTTAAAGTAAACGGCGAAACAAAATCCGTAGACGTTTCCGAGGACACCCCGGTGCTCTGGGTTTTGCGAGATCATTTGGATATGGTAGGGACCAAGTTTGGCTGTGGTATTGGCCAATGTGGGGCCTGCACCATTCACGTAGACGGCACCGCCATGAGAAGTTGTTCGCTTACCCTAGCGCAACTTGATGGAAAATCCATCACTACCATAGAAGGACTTTCTGAAGATGGTACACATCCCGTACAAGAGGCTTGGAAAGAAGTGGATGTACCCCAATGCGGGTATTGCCAAGCAGGTCAGATCATGACCGCATCGGCATTTTTGGAGCAAAACCCAAATCCCACTTCCGAAGAAATCAAGAATGCCATGCACGGTAATATTTGTCGCTGCGCATCTTACAACAGAATACACAGGGCCGTGGAGAAGGCCGCAAGCAATATGTCTTAGCTGTGACAATCCCTTATTATAACGGACACTAAAAAACAACAACAATGTCAAATCCATCCATAAAATTTAGCAGAAGAGCCTTTATGCGTACGTCCTCATTGGCAGGGGGCGGTATGCTCATTGGGTTCAATCTTTTTAACGCATGTAAGCCCAAAGCAGCCCCTCCGGTAGATTTGGCACAACTTAATTATAACGACTTCAATGCCTTTATCAAAATTGCGGATAACGGTGCGGTGACCATTTTTTCACCTAATCCAGAGATTGGTCAAGGTGTCAAAACCTCTATGCCCATGATCATTGCGGAGGAACTGGATGTCGCATGGAAAGATGTGCATGTGGCGCAAGGGGTCTTGGATACCAAAAACTATACCCGTCAAGTTGCTGGGGGCAGTCAGTCCATACGGCACGGATGGGATGCCTTACGCCAAACTGGGGCCACGGCAAAGCAAATGTTGGTCAATGCAGCAGCTGCAAAATGGGGTGTTGATCCCAGTGAATGCAGTGTAAAGGAAGGGGTGATCACCAATGCGGCAGGAGCAAGCCTGGGTTATGGCGATGTGGTAAAGGAAGCCGCACAGCTAGAAGTACCGGAAGACGTTGTTCTTAAGGAACCAAAATCGTATACGATTATTGGACAGGATGTTCGAAACGTGGATATCGATAAAATCACTACTGGGAAGCCCTTGTATGGATTGGATTATAAAGAAGAAGGAATGGTCTATGCTTCCGTAGCCAGACCACCTGCATTTGGACAAAAATTAGTGTCTTTTGATGCAACAGAGGCTAAGGCAATGCCCGGGGTTATTGATGTAATTACCATAGGTGATCGTGCCAGGGCACATTTAAATGGCGAAAACAGAAATTGGTCCGCTATACTTTCAGATAGTGATAAAGTGGTGGTTCTAGCCACCTCCACATGGCAAGCCATGAAAGCAAAAAAGGCTTTAAAAATAGTTTGGGAAGCGGACAATCTGGAAAGTACGGAACAACATGACAAAATACTTCTTGACCTTTTGGATGGGAATAAATTCAATACGCTTCGTTCCGATGGAAATGTAAAAAATGCCTTTGCCAATGCGGATACGATTTTGGAACGCACCTATGAATCCCCTTTTCTACCGCACAACTGCATGGAACCCATGAATTTCTTTGCGAATGTTACGGATGAAAAAATCCATTTGGTAGGGCCGGTCCAAACCCCGGCATCCGCGGCGGATACCGTAGCGGATATGCTGGGTCGTGATGTGGAGGATATCCATTTAGAGATGACTCGCATGGGCGGTGGTTTTGGAAGGCGATTGTATGGGGATTTTGTTTTTGAGGCGGCAGAAATTTCAAATGCCATCAAAAAACCGGTAAAAATGGTGTCTTCCCGCGAAGACGATATGGGAACAGGGGTCTATCGCCCTGCCATAAAATACAGGATCAAAGCGGCAATTAAAGACGGTAAGCTCACGGCCTACCACTTGAAAGAAGCGGCAATCAACAGCAATATGTATGGCTTGATCCCCAATTTTTTTCCTGCGGGAGCCATAGAAAACTATCAAGTTGATGCGGCCAACTATAAAAGTAATATTACCACCGGAGCGTGGAGGGCGCCATATACCAACTTTTTAGCTTTTGCGGAGCAGAGCTTTTTTGATGAGCTTGCCGAGGCCATGGAAGTGGATAGGGTACAGCTGCGTATCGATCTTTTAAAGAAAGTGGATGCCGCTGCGGACGAGAATATCCAATATGATCCGGACCGTATGATCAATGTCATCAACACGGCGGTGGAAAAATCGGGATGGGGGACCCAACCCAAGGGCGTATACCAAGGTTTCGTCAATTATTACTGCCATAACACCCATGTGGCAGAGGTGGCCAATGTGGAAATTGAAAATGGGAAACCCGTAGTCAAAAAAGTGGTTTGCGTTGTGGATTGCGGTATTGTGGTCAATCCTTTAGGCGCGCTAAACCAGATTGAAGGTGGCGTTATAGATGGTATTGGACACTCCATGTACGGTGATTTTGAGTTTGAAGCCGGGTCGCCAAAAGCCAAAAACTTTGACAGGTACCGTTTGCTGCGCATGAAGGAGGCCCCAGAAGTAGAAGTGCACCTTATCCAAAACGAACTTTCGCCAACCGGATTGGGGGAACCTACCTTACCGCCAGCGGGAGGTGCGGTGGCCAATGCCTTGAAGGCAGCTACCGGAAAACGTATTTACCAACAGCCTTTTTTAAAGAATCCAGAGCTTTTAGAAGTTCCTAAAGAACCGATAATCGGATAGAAGCTATGACAGTATTATTGTTTGGGGTTACCAAGGATATCGTTGGTAGCCCTTCGCTTTCCATACCCACGGCCAATGCTAGGGGAAAACAATTTCCAAAGACGGTAAAGGAACTCCGGCAATTTTTAGGGACCACCTATCCCAAATTGAACGAGCTTTCCTCTTTGGCCATTGCAGTGAACAACAATTACGCCCATGATGAGGCAGAAATCAATTCTTATGACGAAATTGCACTGATTCCGCCCGTAAGTGGGGGTTAAGCGCAATAACCGACGGCAATATGCTAGTAGACAATCATAACAGGACAATCAATTATTTGCGTTTGGCGGTCACGGACCGCTGTAACTTACGCTGCAACTACTGTATGCCAGCAGAAGGCATCAATTTTGTCAAGAACGACAAGCTGCTCACGATTGAAGAGTTAAAACAGCTAGCGGAAATCCTGGTTTCACAGGGAATCGATAAAATACGTATTACCGGTGGCGAACCTTTTGTACGCAAAGACCTTATGGTTTTATTACGGCATTTGACCGCTTTGGAAGGCTTAAAGGATATTTCGGTAACCACCAATGCGACTTTAATAGGGCCATATATTGACGAGCTAAAGGCATTGGGTATACAAAACATCAATGTTAGTTTAGATGCAATAGATAAGGCAACATTTGAACGCATTACCCGCAGGGACCAATATGACGTAGTGCAAGAAAACCTGATCCGACTGATTACGGAGGGATTTAATGTCCGTATTAATTTCATTGTTTTGGAAGGGCAGAACGAACAGGATATCATTCCAATTTTAAAGGTGATGCGACACTATCCGGTTTCCGTTCGATTTTTAGAGGAAATGCCGTTTAACGGCGGTAGTAAATCCTTCCAGAAAATCAAATGGGACTACAAAGCAATTTTGGAACATATAGCCAGTAGCTTCCCGAATCATAAAAAATTGGAAGCACCCAGCACATCGACATCCATAAATTATCAAATTGATGGGCATCAAAGTACGTTTGGATTGATACCTTCCTTTAGCAGAACATTTTGCGGCAGTTGCAACCGACTACGAGTTACGGCAACCGGGGATGTCATTACCTGTCTTTATGGAAGTCCCAAGGCCAATTTAAGGGAGGTTATACGGGGTACAATGGGACGAAAAGGTGTCGAAACCGCTATTTTAAAGGCAATTGGAACACGCACAAAAACGGGTTTTGAAGCGCAGGAGGAACATACCTCCGTTTTTGATAGTTCCATGACCTCTATTGGGGGATAGGGAATGGTTAAAGATTGTTGGATTTTGGTTTATAGTTGTTAGTTCATGGTTCATGGTTGGCAGTTGATAGTTAGCCATAGAAAGGTATAGGACCTCCTAGTACGGATAACGAATTCGATGGAATAATCGTTGAATTACAGCAATTCCTTAGCATCAGACAACCGATAACCGACAACGAACAACTGACAACGAACAACGGTAAACGAAGAAAAAAAAAGAAATGAGCACCCCATTATACGGTTTAATTCTATCAGGAGGTAAAAGCACTCGTATGGGTAACGATAAGGGCCTTTTGGACTATCATGGGTTACCGCAACGGGACTACCTTTACGGTATGGCCGCTGAGGTCTGTGATCAGGTGTTCTTTAGTATTCGCGAAGAACAACAAGGCGAAATAGACGCCACTGACCGATATATTGTAGACCGAAACGAATACCGCGGACCTCTAAACGGTATTTTAAGTGCCCATAAGGCGCATCCTGATGCTGCTTGGGTGGTATTGGCCTGCGACTTGCCGTTGTTGGATGTAAACGCCTTACAAACCCTGGTCAACGAAAGGGATTCGGACAAGCTGGCTACCGCTTATGCCACTCGGGAAAGTAAGTTACCGGAACCCTTGGTTTCCATTTGGGAGCCAAAAGGGTTACAACAAGCGATGGTGTATATGGAAGCGGCCCAAAGTTCCTGTCCACGAAAGTTTTTGATTAATTCTGATATAAAATTGATTTATCCGGAAAAGGATGAGGTACTCTATAATGCCAATTCCTTAGCGGAATATCAATTTGCCTTAGCCAAAGTAAGCAAGTAAGCCTATTGGATAGATACAGCAGACAAATCGCCCTAAAACAGTTTGGATCCGAAAACCAGGAAAAACTGAAAGCATCCAAGGTATTGCTTGTGGGTTTAGGTGGTCTAGGCGTGCCTGTAGCGCAATATCTCTGCGGTATGGGCGTGGGAACCTTAGGCTTGGTAGAAAACGATACCGTGGCCTTGCACAACTTGCAGCGACAAGTGCTTTACCCCGAAGCGAGTGTGGGCATGTCCAAGTTACAGGTAGCCGTTAAAGAACTTCAAAAACGCAATAGCGAGGTAGTTTTTAAAGGTTTTGAAACCTTTTTAAATGGAACCAATGCATTGGAGATTATCAAGGATTTTGATGTAGTGGTGGATGCTACCGATAATTTTTCCAGTAGGTATTTGATCAATGACGCCTGTGTTATCCTAAAAAAACCTTTGGTATATGGGGCTTTGCACGCTTTTGAAGGTCAGCTAAGTGTATTCAATTATCAAGATGGACCTACCTATCGGTGTTTGTTTCCCAATATGCCTAAGGCCAATGAAATACCCAATTGTGACGAAAATGGAATTCTTGGGATACTGCCCGGTATAATTGGTTCATTACAGGCTTTGGAAGTCGTTAAGGTGATAACCGGGCTAGGGGATACTTTATCGGGTAAGCTCTTACTGTTTGATGGCCTTACCCAAACCACTCAAAAAATCAACTACCAAAGCAATCCTGAAAATAAAAAATGCACCAGCCTGTTGCCGGACTATGGCTATTCCGGTTGTGAGCTTGTCCCTTCCATCACTTGGGATGCTTTTGGGCAGCTAAACGAAAATAAACAGGTGATAGATGTCCGTACGATCCAGGAATATTCCAATGATCACTTGGACCATGCTATTAATATTCCGCTGGACACGCTAGATGCGCAATTCGGGAAGATTGACTTTTCCAAGCCTGTATATGTAGTATGCCAATCTGGAAAACGTAGTTCTATAGCCGTGGAAATCCTTCAAAAGAAATACCCGAATAGTACATGCTGCCAAATTCTTGGTGGTATGAACCAAATGCCGACCCAATGTCTTTAGCCTTTAGCGAATTGGCTTTTGTCATGGTCTTGTTTTTTACCATCGCCCTCTTGTATGCGTCCGTTGGCTTTGGTGGCGGATCCAGTTATTTGGCGTTATTGACGTTGTTCTTGTCCAGTTTTTTTGTAATTCGTAGTACGGCACTGGTCTGTAATTTGTTCGTTGTTGGGGGCAGTTGTTTCTTATTTTATAAAAATGGCTTGCTGGATGTAAAAAGGTTTATGCCGTTTATAGTGACCAGTATACCCATGGCATTTTTAGGGGCCTCGTTCCGCTTGGGGGAACACGTATTTTTTATCCTTCTTGGTAGCAGTCTTATCTGTGCCGCCATTGCCCTTACCATACAAACCCTTAGGTTGGGCAAGCGGTTGGGCCCAAAAAAGTATCCCAGGGGATTGCCCTATGCCCTAGGTCTTGCAATAGGCTTTCTTTCCGGATTGGTAGGCATTGGAGGGGGTATCTTTCTCGCACCTGTATTAAATCAGCTTAAATGGGATACCCCAAAAACGATTGCCGCATTGGCCAGTTTTTTTATTTTGGTAAATTCCATTTCCGGTATTTCAGGATTGTGGTTTTCCGGGACTTTTGAGTTGTTATGGCCGGAGAGTATCGGGTTGTTGGTTTCCGTAGTCTTAGGGGGGCAATTGGGAATCCGCTTGGGGATAAAAAAAATATCGGGTAATGGCATACGACTGATAACGGCAGCCTTGGTTTTCTTTGTAGGCGTACGGGTACTATTGAATAACGGTTTAGAACTCAGAATAATCACATGATTGAATTCAAACAAGCAAAAAAACACGTACTTGACCACCATCGGGATTTTGGAGAGGTCAGACTTCCATTGGAAAAGGCCATGGGCCGGATTTTAGCGGAAGCCATCTATGCAGATCGCGATTTTCCACCCTTTGACCGGGCCACAAAGGACGGGATAGCCATCAATTATGACGCTCTGGAGGCAGGAAACACGGCATTTTCTATTATGGATGTTGCTGCAGCCGGAAGCTCGCAGAAACGTTTAATTAACGCCACTGGGTGTATTGAGGTGATGACAGGTGCCATGTTGCCCGCGGATACCGATACGGTCATTATGTATGAACATTTGACCATAGCTAAGGGAATGGCCACTCCCACGAAAGCTGTAAAAAGGGGGCAGAATATCCACTACAAAGGTTCGGACAAATCCAAAGGGTCCTTGTTGTTGGAGGTAGGCACCAAAATTGGGCCCCCTGAGATCGGGATATTGGCAACGGTAGGAAAACATGAACTTAGGGTAAAGAAGAACCCAAGGATTTGCTTGGTGGCAACGGGGGATGAGTTGGTCGAAGTTTCCGAAACCCCCGAACCCTATCAGATACGCAAATCCAACATGCACACCCTAAAAGCGGCACTTTTGCAAAGGGGTTTATCAAGTACCTTAGTGCATTTGACCGATGATGAAACCGCTACCCGAAAGGCGATAAGCGAATTATGCAGTTCCCATGAGGTGCTGCTCTTAAGCGGAGGCGTTTCCAAGGGGAAGTTTGATTATTTACCCAAGGTTTTTGATTTCCTTGGTGTGGAAAAAGTGTTCCATAGGGTGGCGCAACGCCCGGGAAAACCTTTTTGGTTTGGCGTCCATAAAGATTACGGAACGACCATTTTCGCCTTTCCAGGCAATCCCGTTTCTACCTTTGTGAATTATCATATTTACTTTGGCTCGTGGTTAAACCAATGTTTTGGGTTGCCTACCACAGAAATAAACGTAATTTTAGGGCAATCGGTGGTAAACAATACGGACTTAACGCGATTTTTAGGGGTTAAGGTCAGTGCGGAAAGTGGAAAACTCCTTGCGCAAGTGATCCATGAAAATGGTTCCGGGGATTTGGCAAGCCTCTCCAAAACCAATGGCGTTATACAATTAAAGCCGAACACCCAATATGATGAAGGGCAACAAGTATTGTTTATTCCCACAGGAAGTTTGTTTGGATGACACATGAACTAAAGAAAATCGTAGCTGCTTACCAAGAGGCAAAAACCAAAAAGCTGGGTGCCGTTTTGGCCACCGTGGTCGCTTTGGATGGCTCGTCCTACAGACGTCCCGGTGTTCGCATGTTAATTCTTGAAAACGGGGATTCCATTGGTGCCGTTAGCGGCGGATGTGTAGAAAAAGAAATCATAAAACAATCATTAACAGTATTTAAAACAAAAACACCTAAAGTAATAGTTTATGATGGTCGGTACCGGCTTGGTTGCGAAGGTATTTTATACGTTTTATTGGAAAGCTTCCATCCCAATGATAGCTGGATTACGGCTTTTTGGAAGGCCGTCAAGAGCAGGTCTAGCATAACGATCAAAAGCTATTATCAAAAATCCCATGGGGAAAATGCGGCTTTTGGCTCCTTGTTTTATTTTGATGATACTAAGTATCCCTTGACGAAGGAAAATCCCGGGACTACGGATACGCTTTGCTACGAACAGCAACTACCACCTTGTTTTAAACTACTCATACTAGGAGCGGAACACGATGCCGTGCAATTAAGTGCTTTTGCCGCCTTAGCAGGCTGGGAAGTGGTCGTGGTCTCCAATCCTAGGGAAGAAAAAAGTCTGGCTGACTTTCCAGGGGCATCAAAAATGATACAAGCGGAACCAGAAGATTTTCAGCCAGCGGTGGACCAACAGACGGCTGTAGTGCTTATGACGCATAGTTTTGTAAAAGACCTGCAATTCTTAATCGGTTTACGAAATGAAAACCCTATCTATTTGGGAGTATTAGGCCCTGCAAAGCGCAGGGAACAACTGTTCAATGAGCTTTTGGAACGCTATCCAATGCTAGAAGAATCCTTTTTAGACGGTGTCCATGGACCTGCTGGACTCCATATTGGAGCGGAAACACCGCAAGAAATCGCGCTGTCCATCCTTTCGGAAATCCTTTCCGTAAGCAATGGAAAAACCCCGATTCCCTTAAAAGAAAAAACCGGAAGCATACACAACTAATGGAAGGTAAACCACACATAGCGACACTGATATTGGCTGCCGGGGCTTCCACAAGAATGGGACAACCCAAACAACTACTTCCTTGGAAATCACACACGCTATTGGAACACACCATTGCCCAAGCTAAAGAAGTCTCAAGTGAGGTGATAGTAGTTTTAGGGGCGCATTTAGCGCAAATAAAACCAATAGTCGGCAATGTTCCCTGTATTGAAAATGAGCATTGGGAACAAGGCATGGGGACCTCCATAGCAAAAGGAATACAGTATTTGGCGGCTAAAAAGCATATCGATGCCGTGCTCGTCCTTCTAGGCGACCAACCTTTGCTGGATGCCGATTATTTAGAACAGCTGATACGGGCCTATCAAAAAACCGGCTCGGGGATAGTAGCTACCAGATACTCAAAAAAAAATGGGGTGCCTGCCATTTTTGACCGTACTTTTTTTCCTGCTCTGCAGGAATTGGACGGGGACCATGGTGCACGTAGGTTATTGGAAGCGCAGAAGAATCATTTGGTATCCCTATCCCCGGAAGGCAGGGCCGTTGACATCGATACTTTAGAGACCTATCATAAAATAAAAGATAATGAAGCATAACATGAAAAGAATAATTGTAATTGCATTAATAACAATGACTTGCGTTAATTTTGGACTTGCCCAAGATATGGGCTTTGAGGAATACAATCCAACATCCACTTTGGTAGTTCCGCAAAACCCAACGCCTAAAGCAAAATTCACCTTTATTGATGTGCACAGTCATCAATTTCGAATGGCGGAGCAAGATTTGTCCCTTTTGATCAAGGATATGGATCAATTGAACGAAGGGATAATGGTCAATCTTAGCGGAGGGTCCGGTGAAGGTTTACGGGCAATGTTGAAAAACGTCAACGAAAACTATCCAAACCGCTTTGCCATTTTTGCTAATGTAGATTTTAGTGGTGTAGGTAATCCGGGATGGGAGGAGAAAGCGGCCCAACAATTGGAAGCCGATGTAAAAGCTGGAGCTAAAGGCCTTAAAATTTATAAGAGTTTGGGCCTACGCAATAAAGATATCAATGGAAACCGAATTGCCATTGATGACCCAAGATTGGACCCTATCTGGGCAAAATGTGGGGAATTGGGTATTCCCGTACTTATCCATGCGGCAGACCCAAAATCGTTTTGGGACCCTTTGGATAGTAAGAACGAACGTTGGTTGGAGCTAAAGACCCGACCGCGAAGAAAGCGCTCGGCCGCCGATCCAGCACCTTGGGAGCAGATTATTGCAGAACAACACCGCATGTTCAAAAAACATCCAAAGACCAAATTTATAAACGCCCATATGGGTTGGTATGCCAATGATCTAAAGCGGCTAGGGGAGTTGCTTGATGGCATGCCCAATATGTCCGTTGGTATTGGTGCCATTATTGCGGAGTTGGGCAGACAACCAAAGCAAGCGAAAAAGTTTTTTATCAAATACCAAGACAGGATCTTGTTTGGCAAGGACAGTTGGAAACCGGACGAATTCCCAACCTATTTTAGGGTTTTGGAAACCTCGGATGAATACTTTCCCTATTACAAGAAATATCATGCATTTTGGGCTATGTACGGCTTGGATTTACCAGATGATGTACTGAAAAAGGTATATTATAAAAATGCACTGAATCTAATCCCAGGCTTGGACAAAAGCCTTTTTGAATAGTTTTTTATAAAAGAACCCATATACCCACTAAACTAGAAAAATGCAAGAGCTAAAGTTTCCGATCCGATTTGAATTTAAAATTACAACGCTTTCCAATGATTTTACGGCCCATGATGCCAACGGTCAGCTCATTGCCTATGTCCGCCAAAAAATGTTCAAGTTTAAAGAGGATATCGAGGTTTTTTCGGATACCTCAAAAACCGCAAAGAACTATTCCATAAAGGCTGACAAATGGATTGATTTTAGCACGGCCTACAGCTTTACGGACCGTATGGGAAAACCTTTGGGCAAAGTGGCCAGAAAAGGGTGGGCATCCCTATGGAAAGCCAATTATGATATTATCGACCAAAATGAAAAACCGCAATACAAAATACGGGAAGAGAATGCTTGGGTAAAAGTACTGGACGGTATATTTGGACAGATTCCCATTATAAGCATGTTTACCGGCTATTTTTTTAATCCTAGCTATGTGGTGTTCAATGAGAATCAAGAAATGGTGGTGCGTTTAAAGAAAGACCCATCCTTCTTTGGTAGACGGTTTACCGTATCCCAATTAATTCAGTCCGATGCGGATGACGACCATCGGATTATGTTAAGTTTAATGATGCTGGTGTTGTTGGAAAGACGGAAAGGATAGCTTAAACTACACAATATCAGGTAAATTCATCATTTTCAAAAGCGTTATTTCTTACAATTCAAATCTTTTTTGAACTGTCAGAAAATAGATGATATCATGTTGCGTCGAACATACCACAAACCAATGCAAAATGGCAACATTATTTGGTTAGAGTCCTTCAGAGATTAGTTATTTGTGGCATTGCCATTAACACTAACACTAACCACAACATAATGTATAAAGTATGCTCCATTGCAACCCTCTTTTTTTTAATAGTTGTCCATCCCAACCTTACTGCTCAAGATCAAGATAGTGACGGCGATGGGGTATTTGATTTTTTTGATCAGGACGATGACAATGATGGTATTTTGGATACGGAGGAGTGGGAAATCCAATCTGTTAATTGGCAGTCCGGGGGTAGCGGTTCCGTAACTGGCAATTTTATTACAGTAGATGGTACGGTGCAAAGTACGGTTGCCCTGACCAGTGTTCCATTGATAGGTAATGCAACCGATGTATTCGATCCCAGTTGGAGTTGGGTTTCCGCATCTGGAAGCAATGGGATACGAGGTGTTGTAGAGATTAATAATACGGCTACTGCTATTGGTGTAAATACCACGGGTGTAAACAATGGAATCACCTTGTCGCAACCCGTATCGAACCCAATATTGATTTTTAATTTAGTACCAGCCAACACAACATTGGATTTTTCTGGAACTACCGGTATTGGATCTATTTTTATCGTAGATGATAGCCTCGGCGCTTCGGTTACAGGGGCCACGGTAAATCTTCCTGAGCCGCCATTGTTATCTATTCCTGTCAATAATGGTACTTCCATAATGCTAATGGGTAGTTTTAGTACTATTAATTTTGTTGCCACAGGAATGGGTGGGAGCTACGATTTAGGTTTTACCATTTTTGCCTATGGTCCGGATACTGACAATGATGCTATCCCTAACCATCTGGATTTGGACAGCGACGGTGATTCTTGTGTAGATGCTAACGAAGCCTATGGTTTGTCTAATGCCGATGCGGATGGTAACGGTCGTTTTGGCACGGGTTTTCCGCCAGCCGTTAATGCCTTTGGAATGGTTATTGGAGCTTCATATTCCACTCCAATAGACAACGATGCCAATATGGTGTTGGATTATTTAGAAGGAACCATGCCTGCTATTGTTACACAACCTTCCGGGAGTAGCGTAAATGTGGGTACAGATGTTCTTTTTACGGTTGGAGGAAATACTTCTGTTAATGTATTCCAATGGCAAGTGAGTTCAGATGGCGGCGTCTCTTACATAGATTTGGCAAACAGCACCATGTATAGTGGTGTTACATCGCCCTCGCTAACGGTTATCCGTGCAGATGAAAACAATAATGGTAATCTCTTTAGAGCGGTTACCGGCAGTCTAAGCAATCCTTGTTTTCAAGAAATAAGTACGTCAGCGTTATTAAATGTGCAGCATATGAGGCTGGTCTCCAATCGCAGAATAATGTATAGAGTAAAAAAATTTTAGGGGTGTCTAAACCCAAAATCCTTTAAAAAAAGTATTTAGTTTAGCAATTTGGGCAGAAAAAACTAGTTCACATCGGTTTTTCTTATGAAATCTTCTTCTTTTTTTGGTAATTCTTGGAAAATACCACAAGAGACCTGCCTTCTAACTAGGCTAGGCTTTTTTTTCTTGGCAAGTGCCGCTATTTGTCCATTCAAAAATTCCATATACCCATAACGGTAGCTTTAAGGGTGTATTGTTTGGTAGTCGATTTTTTGGTTTCTGATGAGTTTATCCTTGACATGTTCGGACACATTGAGCCAGTTCATTTTTAAGATCAAGGCCGCGGTAGGCACGTTATTTTCTTCTATGGCACGTATAATGGATTCGTTTTGATTGTCCACTTGCTCATAGAAGGCGGCATCGGTAATATAAAGTTGTTCGTAAAAAAATATTTTGGCCTCCAAATCCTCAATAAGGGAATGTAGAATGCTATTGCCGCAATCCCGCATCAACAATTGATGAAAACGTATTCTGCACTGCATACGGGAAACATGGGTGTGGGCTTGCTGTAAAAGCCGCAACTCCTGTTTTAGCTGCTGTACCGTTTGTTGCGTGAATTGACTGTCCTCCAAAGCCAGAACCACCAATTGTGCCATGGTGTTATACAGGTCTTTGGCCTCTGTTAAACTCAATTTAGGTATTACAAACCCCCGGTTTGGCACCGCTTTCACTATTCTGGACTGTTCCAATTGGCTCAAGGCTTCACGGATCGGGGTCACGCTTACCTTTAGGGTTCTTGCCAGTTTAGCCAGATTAATGGTCTTATCTATGGCAAGTTGCCCGTTTTTGATGTGACAAAGCAAATGGTCCTTTACCGAATTCCTTAAAATATGTCTGTTTTTCATGCTTGACCACTAATCGTATACGATTCAAACTTAAAAATCTTTAGATTATTGCCTTATATTTAAACCACTAAACAAAAACTGACTTTTATGTGCCAGCGTTATTTTATGGTAGTTGCCATACTCGTATTCCTTTATTCATGTAATGAGGAAACAACGATACCCAAAAAAACCAATAGTTATGAGACCCAACTTTTTAAGGATGTACAGCTAGCACCGGTATTTAAGGATTCCAAAGCATTTGTGGATTTGGTACCCAAAGAAGCCATGGCAGATTTGGAAGCCAAATATTTGAAGGAGAAAGGTGCCGAAGGATTTGATTTAAAGGTTTTTGTAGCCGATAATTTTATGGATAAATCCATGAAATCCTTGGAGTTTAAAACAGACACTACCAAAACGATGTATGAACACATCAATACCATGTGGGATAAGTTGACCAGGGGACCGGATGAACGCATTCCTTTTTCTTCTAGAATTGCGCTACCACACCGTTACGTGGTTCCTGGGGGCCGCTTTCAAGAAATATATTATTGGGACAGTTATTTTACCATGGAGGGTTTATTGGCTGCGGAACGTAGGGATTTGGCCTTGGGCATGGTCGATAATTTCACTTTCTTGCTTGACAGTATAGGGTTCATACCAAATGGTACAAGAAATTACTACCGCACCCGTTCCCAACCTCCTTTTTATGGATTGATGGTGAGTGCCATAGGAAGAAAAGATGCTAAAATCCTAGCCAAATATATATCCGCTTTACAGAAAGAATATGATTTCTTTATGGATCATGATTCCCTAACGGAGGATTTTGGTGCCAGTAAGCATGTAGCCCAACTGCCTAATGGGCTTTTGAACAGGTATTATGATAAAGCTTCCGTTCCAAGACCTGAAGCCTACAAAGAAGACAAGCATCTGGCCAGCGAATTAAAGGAAGGGGACAGGCCGGCCCTATACCAAGATTTACGTTCTGCGGCAGAATCCGGTTGGGATTTTAGTTCCCGATGGTATAACACGCCTGGGGAGTTTTCAACAACAAAGACTACCCATATTTTACCTGTGGATTTAAACTGTCTGTTATACCATTTGGAAACTGTGTTGGCGGCGGCCTATCAAACCAATGGTGAAACGCATAAATCCGAGGAGTACCTGACAAAAGCGGAACAACGCGCGGGACTAATCACGGAATTCCTGTGGAATCCCGACCAAGGATATTTTATGGATTACAATTTTAAAAGAAAACAACAGACCCCAGAAATGACCTTAGCGGGGGTATTTCCTTTGTTCTTTAAGCTAGCCACTGATGAACAGGCGGCGAAGGTCAAAGATGTCATAATGGACACCTTTCTAAAACCAGGGGGACTGGTAACTACCTTGGAACATTCCGGTCAGCAATGGGACGCCCCAAACGGATGGGCACCACTGCAATGGATTGCGGTCAAAGGCCTTTTGGAATATGGCTACACCGCAGAAGCCAAAGAAATTATGGAACGTTGGTTGGCCTTAAATGAAAAGGTTTATAAGAATACCGGTAAAATGATGGAAAAGTACAATGTGGAGGATTTAACCTTGTTATCCG
This sequence comes from uncultured Croceitalea sp., assembly GCA_937926215.1. GTDB lineage: Bacteria > Bacteroidota > Bacteroidia > Flavobacteriales > Flavobacteriaceae > Croceitalea. Next base: position 23,048 of record CALEYA010000196.1, read on the forward strand.
GTGGTGGGGAATATGAAACCCAAGATGGTTTTGGTTGGACCAACGGCGTTGCCCTTGGTTTCAAGCAGCTTCTGGACGGTATGGATAAAGAATAGGATATGGTGGCAGGATATTCAGGCACGCCCTTGGCGCGAAAATTGGGCATAAAATCAGGATATTCCATCTACCTGTCCCATCAACCCAGCCGCTATTTGGATTTATTTGCCGATTTCCCTGCCGATGTAGTTTTTCTGGAATCGCCGGAACCGGAAACCGCCGACTTCATACATGCTTTTTTTAAAGCTAAAGAAACAATGCAAGAAGAACTACCACGACTTAAAAAGGCCCTTAAGAAATCTGGGATGCTTTGGGTGAGTTGGCCTAAGGGAAGTTCGTCTTTAACAACGGATTTAAAACGGGAACCTATTCGCGAATTTCTTTTGTCCCAAGGTCTGGTCGATGTTAAAGTTGCAGCTATTGACGAGGATTGGAGTGGTCTCAAATTCGTTTACAGGCTTATGGATAGGTAAAGGCCTTAGGACTGGTTTTTTCGATAAATTTTTCTAGAATTGATGTAGCAATTGGAAAGGTATTTGGTTATCTTACAACCTAACTGATCAACCAAAAACGTTTATTATGAATTTACGCGTGTTCCTTTGCTTCGCCGTTTTACTTTTTCAACCGTTTACACCTCAAATTTCAGCACAAAAAACAGACAAGGACCCTTACGCAGGACTTGAATTCCGGAACTTGGGTCCGGCCCTTACATCGGGTCGTATAGCGGATATCGCCATTCATCCAACGAACGAAAACGTGTGGTATATCGCTGTTGGCTCTGGAGGCGTATGGAAAACGGTTAATGCCGGGACTACTTTTGAACCCATTTTTGACAAAGAGGCCAGCTATTCCATTGGTTGTGTTACCATAGACCCTAACAATCCCAGTACTATTTGGGTTGGCAGTGGGGAGAACGTGGGGGGGAGACACCTTGCTTTTGGAGATGGTATTTACGTAAGTTATGATGCTGGAAAAACATGGGAAAATAAAGGCTTAAAGACTTCTGAACATATTTCAAAGATTATCGTTGACCCCAACGATTCCAATACGCTTTTTGTGGCATCCCAGGGCCCACTTTGGAGCAAAGGCGGTGAACGCGGGTTCTACAAATCGACCGATGGGGGGACTACATGGACCAAAACCTTAGGGAATAACGAATGGACGGGGGTAACCGACCTTGTATTGGACCCTAACGATTCAAAAATTTTATACGCGGCAACCTGGGACAGACATCGTACCGTAGCGGCCTATATGGGCGGAGGCCCCGGTTCTGGACTTCATAAATCCGTTGATGCAGGACAGACTTGGACTAAACTCAAAACAGGTTTGCCCACCTCCAATTTGGGTAAAATAGGGCTGACCATGTCGCCCTTCGATAACCAAACCTTATACGCTGCAATTGAGTTGGATCGAAAAAAAGGAGGTGTTTACATATCACACAATGCGGGTGCTTCTTGGACCAAACAAAGTGATGCCGTGTCTGGCGGTACGGGACCGCACTACTATCAAGAATTATATGCATCACCACATCACGAAGGAACCTTGTATCTCATGAGCAACTATACCCAAGTTTCCGTGGACCATGGGAAAACCTTTGTGACCATGAACGAAAAGAAAAAACATGTAGATAGCCATGCCATGGCCTTTACAAGCGACCCCAATTATGTGCTTTTTGGAACGGATGGCGGCTTGTACGAATCCTACGATGGTACAAAAACATGGCGTTTCTTTTCCAACTTGCCGGTAACGCAATATTACAAGGTGGCAGTGGACGATTCGGCACCTTTTTATAACATCTATGGGGGAACACAGGACAATGGTTCCCATGGCGGGCCATCACGGACAATTAGGGCAGACGGTATTTTGAACCAAGATTGGTGGATTACCCTTGGTGCCGACGGACATCAATCTGCCGTAGAACCTGGGAATCCAGATATAACCTATGGCGAGTTCCAACAAGGATGGCTTTGGCGTATTGACCAAACTACAGGAGAAACCGTATTTGTACAACCGCAACCTGCCGCAGGGGAACCCCACGAACGTTTTAATTGGGATGCCCCCATACTGGTGAGTCCGCATAATCCAAAACGTTTGTATTTTGCTTCTTACCGCGTTTGGAAATCGGAAAACCGTGGTGACGATTGGACCGCAATTTCTGAGGACCTGACCCGAAATGAGGAGCGTTTGAACCTTCCCATCTTAGGGAAACAACAAAGTTGGGACAACCCTTGGGATATTGGTGCCATGAGCAACTACAATACGATTACTTCTTTGGCGGAGTCCCCCATTCAAGAAGGGCTTCTGTACGCAGGAACCGATGATGGCATCCTCCAAGTTTCGGAAGATGGAGGCCAAAACTGGCGGAAAACAACCCTTGGTTCCATTAAAGGGGTACCATCAAGGGCCTTTGTGAATGATGTACGGGCGGATCTCTATGATGCGAATACCGTTTATCTCGTTTTGGACAATCACAAAGAAGGGGATTACCGTCCGTTTCTATTAAAGAGTACCGATAAAGGGGCCAGTTGGAATTTTATCAATGGCAACCTACCCAAAAAATTGTTGACATGGCGTTTGGTGCAAGACCATAAACAGAAGGGCTTGTTATTCGCCGCTACGGAATATGGCATCTATTTTACAAAAAACAGTGGCGGTAACTGGACAAAGTTAAAAGGAGGGCTTCCTACCATTTCCTTTAGGGATATTACCATACAACGAAGGGAAAACGATTTGGTGGGGGCTTCTTTTGGGCGTGGTTTTTATGTACTGGATGATATTGGTCCTCTGCGGGAATATAACGCTTCAAAAGCAAATGAAGTGCAGTTTTTCAATGTAAGAAAGGCCTATCGGTATATGCAGAAAGAAGAGATTTACGGACAAGGGAATGCCACGTATAAAGCAAAGAACCCGGATTATGGTGCTTTGTTCACCTACTATCTTCCCAAAAAGTTGGAATCCAAAAAGGACATCCGCCAAGCCGCCGAGAAAAAGCTTATTGAGAAAAACACGACCATTCCTTTTCCTGGCTGGGACACCCTTGCGGATGAAAAGAACCAGCCTGCACCCGCTTTTGTATTGATGATAAAGGATGCCAATGGCGAAGTGGTTAATACCGTAAAAGGAACCAACAAAGAAGGATTCAATAGGGTTGCTTGGGATTTAACCTATGCAGACCGTGCCGGGGTTCCTTTAAAAGTGCCAACCCCAAATTCAGATGAAGGGTTTGCAGGTTCCCCATATTTAGCTACACCAGGCACCTATTCCGCGGGGCTTTACCAAAAAATAGATGGGGTTTTAAGTCAATTGGCAGATCCAGTAACGTTTGAAGTCGTGAATTTAAAATCTGGGGCCTTGCCCGCCAAACCAGATGAAGACATTGTTGCGTTTAGAAACCGTTTTCAAGCTTTGCAACAACGGATAATGGCAACCACCCATTCGATTTCCAAAACAAAGGAACGATTGGATGCTATGAAAAGGGCCTTTCAACAGGCCAAAACACCAACTGCGGATTTGTTCAAGCAACTACACGATGCACATAAGGAGGTATTGGCCATAGAAGCGGTAATGAATGGGAATCCAGCTAAAAATGAGGTAGGGGAGCGGAACCCGCCGTCACCTAATGATGGCCTCTTTATAGGCTATGTCGCTTTGGGGAACACCTACGGTCCCACAGGCAACCATATGAAAGCCTTCAATAGGGCGGAACAACAACTAAAGCAGTTGAATTCCGGTTTAGATACCTTGGTAAAAACAACGGTTCCAGCACTTGCCAAAGCGCTTAAAAATGCTGGGGCACCAATGGTAGAAGGTATGGATTCCGATGAATAAAAGATCCATCAAACTAAAAATTGAAGGCAATTCCGGAAAGGTTTTTAACTATAGTGACGTATTGGTATTAAATCATCGCCATAATGGATAAGAACCGGAATACAACGCTCATCGTCCTGGCCTTTTTTGCCATCTATGTGATTTGGGGGTCTACCTATTTGTTGAATAAAATTGCCGTTACGGAGCTGCCCCCGTTTCTATTGGCCGGAATACGTTTTTTTCTCGCCAGTCTATTGGTTTTTATCATAGCCAAGATTTTGGGAAAAAGCCTTCGGATTTCGAAAAAGCAGTTTCTGAACGTATCTTTTGTAGGTTTTCTTTTCTTGTCCGTAGGTAATGGGTTGGCCGTTTGGGCCCTAAAATATTTGGATAGTGGGGTTGCCGCGCTACAAATCTCTGCCCAACCTCTAATCGTGCTTTTATTGATGTGGTTGTTGCAGGGAAAGAAGATTCAGGCCATGTCCATGATTGGCGTTGTACTTGGCATGTTGGGGATTTATCTACTCGTGGGCCAGCAAGAGATCTTAGGAAAGGAAAATGCGATTTTTGGCATTCTATTGCTCTTGGTTTGTATGATCAGCTGGGGCTATGGAAGCCTATTTGTAGCCAAAGCGGATTTGCCCAAGAACCATTTTGTAAATACGGCCTATCAGATGTGTACCGCAGGTATATTGCTTATGGTAGGGAGTGTTATCGTCGGCGAAGAATGGTCTAACCCTTTGGATTGGAGTTTTAAAGTGCAATGGGTGATGGTGCTGCTCATTATTTTTGGAAGTATTGTTGCCTTTACGGCCTTTAACTTTCTTTTGAAACAAGTGTCACCGGAAAAAGTAGCCACTTCCACCTACGTAAATCCAATCGTCGCATTGCTTTTGGGTTGGTATTTTTTAGACGAGCAGATAACCACCCAATCGCTCATAGCCGCGGCCATATTACTTACCGGGGTGTACTTTATCAATACCAAACGCAAAATTTCGATTTCTTGGCGG
>CALEYA010000197.1 GCA_937926215.1 uncultured Croceitalea sp.
GAGATTATGCTTTTATTGAATAGGGAGCTTCAAAACAGGGGCATAGACATTGACTATGAGTTTGGTGTATACAGTAGGGGTTTCCCAACCAAGGTAAAATCGAAAAAGTTCAAGTTTGCGGATAATACGATCTATGAGACACCCATTTTTAGGGACAGTGAAGGGCAAACGGATTTTTCGCTCTTGCTTTCATTTCCTAAAAAGAAGAAGTTTTTGTTGAGCAGTATCATGACCATGGCCATATTGTCCTTAGTATTTACTTTGGTCATCGTTGTTGCCTATTCCAGTGCCATTTATCAATTGATACAGCAAAAACAAATTTCCGAGATTAAATCGGACTTTATCAATAATATGACGCACGAGTTCAAAACGCCTATTGCAACCATCAATTTAGCGGTGGAGGCCATTAGAAACCCCAAGTCTATTGAAGACAAGGAAAAGGTGTTGCGGTATTTGGGAATGATACGTGATGAGAACAAACGGATGCATGCACAGGTGGAAAACGTATTGCGAATATCCAAATTGGAAAAAAATCAATTGGATATTAGTAAGGATAGGGTAGATGCACACGACATTATTACGGATGCGGTGGCGCATGTAGAACTTATAGTGCAAGATAGGGGCGGTTATGTGAACACCCATTTGGATGCATCTAGAACGGATGTTTTGGCCAACGATATGCATTTTACCAACGTAATCGTTAACATTTTGGACAATGCGGTCAAATATTCGCCGGAGGCACCAAAAGTTGACGTGTATACCGAGACTGCCAAGAATTACATTATTATTAAGATCCAAGATCAAGGGGCAGGGATGAGCAAAGCGGTATTGAAAAAGGTTTTTGAAAAGTTTTATAGGGAACATACTGGAAATATTCACAACGTAAAAGGGCACGGATTAGGCTTGGCCTACGTTAAAAAAATAATTGATGATCACCAAGGTGAGGTCTATGTAGAAAGTGAAAAAGGAAAAGGAAGCACATTTTACATCAAATTACCTTTAATATAAAAAAACATGGAAACGGAGAACAAGAAAATTTTATTGGTAGAGGACGATCCGAACTTTGGAATCGTATTGAAGGATTATTTGCAGATGAACGAGTTTGACGTTGTTCTTGCAAAAAATGGAATGGAGGGCTTTGAGAAGTTCAAAAAGGATAATTATGACGTTTGCATTTTAGACGTTATGATGCCCTATAAAGATGGATTTACCTTGGCCAAGGAGATACGTGAAAAGAATGAGAACGTCCCTATTATTTTCTTGACTGCCAAGACAATGAAAGAAGATGTGTTAAAGGGGTATAAAGCAGGTGCGGATGATTACTTGAACAAGCCTTTTGATTCTGAAGTACTTTTAATGAAACTTAAAGCGTTAATGCAACGTAAAGCTTCCAACACCTTGGCGGACAGCAAGCAATTTGAGTTTGAAATCGGGAATTTCCATTTGAATTCAAAATTACGTTTCTTGAAGTATATGGAAGAAGAACCCATAAAACTATCCCCAAAGGAAAACGAATTGTTGCGTCTATTGGCCTTACATGAGAACGACTTAATGCCCCGCGAATTGGCCTTGACCAAAATTTGGAGGGATGATAATTATTTTACCTCGCGTAGTATGGACGTTTACATTGCCAAATTGCGGAAATATTTAAAACGTGATGATGTTGTAGAGATATTGAACATCCACGGCGAAGGTTTCCGTTTGGTAGTAAAAACCGAAGGGGAGACTACCTAAAGGCAATTATAAAAATTAAAGCCCCAATAATTTCTATTTACGAAATTGTTGGGGCTTTTTTGTGTTCCTGTTTTTAGAAAAGCAGATAAATAAAACTAATTTAAAATATCCCATTATGGCCAAAATGGTATTGTTTATCAACTAACTAAAATGATATTGAGTTTTCAATTGGTTAAATAAGGGTTACCTTCCTTTTAAGTCATGTCCAAATCGTTACGGATTGGTACTAAAATGGAATACTTGCGAGGAAGATGAGTTTCCATGCTGATCTAGCACCAAGACCCTCCAATAATACGCAGTATTACGCGCTATGGATACATCCCGGTTATTTTCAGTTTGTTCCCCGAAAGCGTTAGTTGGTGGATCGTTAGTGTCCAGAAATACGATATAGCTGGTTATATCGTCATCAATATCACTTGATGTCCATTGCAAAGTAACCACCCCATCGGTATCTACGTTTATCATTTCCCCGTTTTCCGGTGTTGTTGCACTAGGGGGGAAAGGCGCATAATTCTCCACTCCTGGGCCTTGGTTGTAAAACCTGGCAATTACACTTGTGGCTTGTTGTTCCGAAGTTCTGGATAACGAGCTTACGGACCATTCATAAGGCACACCCCGATCCAAAACAATTGGAGCTTCATTGTTTATTGTGTTGATGGAGCTCTCCTCTCCCGTATTGAGGTTCGTAAGATCGAGCCTATAGGAATCCGTATTTTCAGCCTCACTCCACGTAAAGATTACCCTGCTCTGTAAATCATTTAACACCAAACCTTCATTGCATTCCGTGTTATTTTCAGGAAAAATGAGGGAGACGGTGGATGGTGGCATTGCTTGTCCTTCACCGGTATCTACATCGGTTTCCGATGTACTGCCATCACTAGAGCAGGACATCGTTAGCATAATACTGGAAAAAAGGAAAAATATATTTAGGGGGCTTTTCATTCTATAATAATTTTATGGTTGAACGTATTCTTTTCTGTTTTTATAAGCAACATGTATATCCCGTTTGGTAGATTATCCATGTACACTTGTACATTCCCGGCATTTACGGCTATCATTTTTTGAAATAAGCGTTGCCCATTAGATGTATATAATGCGGCGTTGACCTCTTGCTGCTGGGTATCAAGGAGGACATTTACCATATCTCCTTGCGTAACAGGATTTGGATAGACCATTGATGTTCCCCTTAATAGGATGGTCTCCAGATATGTTCCATGACAATCGAGATCTGTACTTACCTTTAAAGTATTTTGACCTTTGTTTAAATCGAGTTCAATTTCATTTTCCGAGGTCCTATAAATCTCCCCGTTTAATTCTACGGTATAGGCCTCTGCCCCAAAAAGGGAAATGCGAAGTCTGTTTGCACCTATACGGGAGGTTGTGACATCCAATTCTTCCGGTTGTACAACTACAAGTTGCGAGCAGCTTTCATAACCGGAATGTCCCTCAACGGTAAAACATAATTGGTAAGTCCCAGCGGTCAGGTTCACAAAGCTTGTGGTATTAGTAAATTGTTTTACCACATCGTTGCCATCCTTGCTTAATGTTGCGGTGTAGTCCATGACCATTGCCGCGGATAAGATCACTTGACCATTATCACTACTTCTACAAGATTCCCCGCGGACCAATATGGTAAAGTTATTGTTTGGCAGAGAAAAGATCTCGCATCCCTCAGAATTTACGGAAACCCCTTGTGGTGTGTTGGGACAGTTGTCCATAGCATCCAGCACCCCATCCGCATCAGTATCTGAGGATCCAGTATCCTCAACGCTAATGGTAATCGTAGTCTGTTCCATGGCCCCATCATTGTCCGTAGCCACCGCCAGAAGGGTGTAGGTACCGGGTGCCATATTTGTCAATAGGGCATCGTTCTGTGCGGGAAGTCCCCATTCGTAACTTCCGGTGTGTATTTCCCTTACCAATTGTCCATCCAATGATAAACTCACGGAAGCAATAGTTCCATCGGTATCCGAGGCATCAACGGAAACAAACAGGTCGGTTCCTTCTTGAAATACCGAACCTGCCGTTGGTGCGGTAAAAACAAGGGTAGGTGCCTGATTGGGCTTCTGTTCAACGGTAATGGAGATCGTAGTCTGTTCCATGTCCCCATCATTGTCCGTGGCCATCGCGAGAAGGGTGTAGGTACCGGGTGCCATATTTGTCAACAGGGCATCGCTCTGTGCGGGAAGTCCCCATTCGTAACTTCCGGAGCGTATTTCCCTTACCAATTGTCCATCCAATGATAAACTCACCGAAGCAATGGTTC
>CALEYA010000198.1 GCA_937926215.1 uncultured Croceitalea sp.
GGCATCACCCAACAAATCCTCAGCGGTAACCGATAAAACGGCGCGATTTTCCCAAAGCGTTTTTCGCAATCCTATTTTCAAATCCGTTGTTGGGGCTTGCACATAAGAACCAAAAATATAATTGGAGAAATGGGTAAAAGACAGCTCGCCCGTCCAACTGCCATCACTACTTAAAGTTAAGTAATTGGCTAGATACAAATAATAGCCATTAATAGCGTTGGTAAATTCTTGGTTACCGCTCTCCACGGCCAAAAAGGTTTCGTCTTCATGAAAAATAGAGATATAGGCATATAAAAACCAAGGATTAGCGATGCTTTTGCTTACCGTGAAATCCAATCCGTAAGAGGTGCTCGCAATTACGTTTTGACGAGACCCTCTTAAAGTTTGATTACCGTTATCTTGAAAAACGAGTTGTCTGCTAATAAAATTACCATTGTCCCTATAGTAAACATCAAAAAAATACTCACTATTCAAACTGTAGTTAAAATTGAATTCGTTTCTAAAATTGGGTTGCAAGTTGGGGTTGCCCTCCGAAAAATCGTTTTCATTAGAAAAAAATCGAAAGGGGTTTAAATCGTTATACCGCGGTCTTTCAACTTTACGTCCGTAGTCAAAAGAAAAGCTGTGGTTTTCAGAAGGCGTATACAGTATGTTTACCGATGGGAAAGGTTCAAAAAACTCTTGCACATTGGTCTCTCCAAGGGATAGGGAAGTGCCCAAAGCATCGGTATATTCTCCACGTACCCCCAATTTAACCGACCATTTTTCCCAGTTCTTCACATAGGTAATATAAGCGGCAAATACCCGTTCGTCGTAGAAGAAATTGTCGGATAAGGACGCATCCACACTTTCATCGGACCCGATAAAATTTGAAAAATCAATAGTGCTTTGGGAATCAATCACGGAAGCTTTAAGCCCCGTTTCTAGCGAGGCCATTTCCAAGGGCATGGAAAAATCCACTTGACCCGTAAAAATGTCTATTTGCTGTGAGGCATCCGTTTGAAAACCGAAATTCCTTAAAAACGAACTGCCTGCATCAAAATAATTGGACAATACTCCTTGCTCGGTTGTTTCGTCAAAACGGGTAAAATGCGTGTTAAACGACAATTTAGTCCCAGGTTTTTTCAATTTATGTTCATAAGACAGGTCAAAAGCCAAATTAATATTGTCTCGTTCCCCGTTGTTTGCCGTTACAAAAGTGGAATCCAATTGGTTTTGGGCATTGCGGATTTCGGTATTTACGGTTTTGCTCCAATCTTGGTTTTGGTTGAACACCAAGTTGCTGGTAAAATTTAGTTGGTTCCGGTCATCAATATCAAAATCAATGGTGGTATTTATATTATGTGCGTTAGAATTTCGGGTTTCCTCCTCATCTGTCGACCATCTTGAAGAAATAGTGTTCGAGTCGTTTATAAAATTGATTCCTTTATCGTACCCTTTAAATTCCTTTTTTGGGTTGTAGTTGTAGTTCACAAAAAAGTTGAATTTCTCTGTTTTAAAGTAATGGCTAGTGCCAAGGTTGTACTTTGGAAATATACTTTGGGTAAAACTCCCATTTACACTGCCTTTATACCCTGGAACAATATTTTTACTGGTAACGATGTTCAAAATAGGTCCAGATTCCGCATCATAACTAGCGGGTGGGTTCGCAATGACTTCTACGGATTTAACGTTTACCCCAGATAATCCTTCTAACAAATCACGGACTTCTTGTCCGGACAACTGTACTTTTCTATTGTTAATGTAAACCGAAGCGTTCTGTCCCCGGATTTGCAACTCCTCTTGGTTTACAATGACCCCGGGCGTACTTCTTAAAATATCCCAAGAGCTGCCTTGGGAAACCACGGTGTTTTCTACCTGAAACACCAAACGATCCGCCAGACGTTGTAATACCGGTTTTTTGGCGGTAACGACCACCTCATCCAAACTTTCCGCCGCATTGGGTATGATCAATGCTCCCAAAGAGATGTTTTGTTTGATGTCCAATGCCAATGGTTTTGAGCCTCGCCCAACATAACTTGCTTGCAACAAATACAAATCTGGGGAAATGCCCTCCAGAAGAAAAACCCCTTTATCATCAGCAGAGGTTCCCTTTACAAAAGTGCTGTCCTGGGAGTTTAATAATAAAATATTGGCAAAAGGAACGGCAACATTCTCATTGTCTACCACCTTTCCCGCAATTTCAAAAGTCTGTGCATACAGACTTCCTGCAAACAAAAAGAATAACCATACGGAAAGGTTCGTGTTGTTCATTTGGTCTTGGGGTTCCCTATCAAATCTAAGAAAATAATTTTGACCATGGTAGGGCATTAGTTGAGCCTGCCTACCAAAAGGGTTATATTTGCATCCTTATATGAAGAAGATTCGAAATTTTTGCATCATTGCCCATATTGACCATGGTAAAAGTACCTTGGCGGACCGCTTGTTGGATTTTACCGGATCCGTAACGGAACGGGAAAAGCAAGACCAGCTATTGGACAGTATGGATTTGGAGCGTGAACGTGGCATTACTATTAAAAGTCATGCCATACAAATGGAATATACCTATAAGGGCGAAGAATATGTCTTAAACCTCATAGACACCCCTGGCCATGTCGATTTTTCTTATGAAGTTTCCCGGTCCATAGCGGCCTGCGAAGGCGCTCTATTGGTCGTAGATGCCGCGCAGAGTATTCAGGCCCAGACCATTTCCAACTTGTATTTGGCCTTGGAAAATGATTTGGAAATCATCCCCGTACTCAACAAAGTGGATTTACCAAGTGCCAATCCGGAGGAGGTAACGGATGATATCGTGGATCTTTTGGGTTGCGATCCGGAAGAGGTGATTCCTGCCAGCGCAAAAACCGGTATTGGAATTGAAGAAATCTTATCCGCCATTATTGAACGCGTCCCTGCCCCACAAGGAAATCTAGACGAGTCTTTGCAAGCCTTGGTGTTCGATTCCGTTTACAATCCTTTTCGCGGCGTAGAAACCTATTTTAGGGTCATCAATGGGGAAATCACCAAAGGACAGAAAATAAAATTTGTAGCCACGGGCAAAGATTATTTTGCTGATGAAGTGGGCACCTTAAAACTGGTACAACACCCCAAAAAGAGTATAAAAGCGGGCGATGTGGGCTACTTGATAACCGGTATCAAAGATGCCCGGGAAGTAAAAGTTGGGGACACCATTACGGACGCCGCCAAACCTACAAAAAACCCTATTGGAGGTTTTGAGGATGTAAAACCCATGGTATTCGCCGGAATTTACCCTGTAGACACAGACGAGTTCGAAGAGCTACGTGCCTCTATGGAAAAGCTGCAATTGAACGATGCTTCGTTGGTATTTGCACCGGAAAGCAGTGCTGCATTAGGTTTTGGTTTCCGATGTGGGTTCTTGGGAATGCTCCACATGGAAATTATCCAAGAGCGTTTGGAACGCGAGTTTAACATGACGGTCATTACCACCGTCCCTAACGTTAGCTACCATGCATTCACCAGAAAGAATCCTGATGAAATCATTATTGTAAACAATCCAACCGACCTTCCCGACCCATCGGGAATTGATCGGGTAGAGGAACCGTATATTAAGGCGACCATTATCACAAAATCGGATTTTGTGGGAAATGTAATGTCGCTATGCATTGAAAAGCGGGGGCAGATTACCAATCAAACGTACTTGACCACACAACGCGTGGAATTGACCTTTGATATGCCCTTGGCAGAAATCGTCTTTGATTTTTATGACCGATTAAAAACAGTTTCCAAAGGCTATGCTTCCTTTGACTATGCCCCTATTGGAATGCGAACGTCCAAGTTGGTACGCGTAGATATCTTATTAAATGCGCAGCCTGTGGACGCACTTTCCGCACTAATTCATGCCGACAATGCGGTTCATATTGGAAAAAAAATGTGCGAGAAGCTAAAAGAGCTTATCCCAAGACAGCAGTTCGATATTCCTATACAGGCGGCTATTGGTGCTAAGATTATCTCTAGGGAAACCACAAAAGCACTGCGTAAAGACGTTACGGCCAAGTGCTATGGGGGTGATATTTCGCGAAAGCGAAAGCTGTTGGAGAAACAGAAAAAAGGAAAAAAGCGGATGCGCCAAGTAGGTAACGTAGAAGTTCCACAGGAAGCGTTTATGGCGGTATTAAAGCTGAATGATTAACTTTCTTCTTCGTCAAAATCGAAGACCTTCCCTAAATAGACCAGTTTGTAGCCTTCCTTAACATCATAATTCTCCTTGCTAAAGGCGGAGATGATTTTTAAATCATCGTTGGCATCCTTTAAGAACAGCGGAATAATATCGTTATCTTTTTTGGTAATCTCGATAAGGCCATTGTATTGTTCCTTATCCGTAAGTTCAATTTCATTTATGGATGGAAACTTACGCGCAGCATCGGTCAGCTTTATAAAATCGTCCGTATGTGAAAAAAGGCCTTCTTCCGGATTGTTTTCCGGGTCGTTCATTTCATCGGTATTCACCAATCGGAATGCCCCGTTTTCACCAAACTGTTTCTTGAACTTATCAATGGAGAACTTGTTGATGTCCGAATTTCCGGTAAGGGCCATTAAAAACCCCATATCGTTCAGTTCAATGTTGTCCGTCAACGAATCGGAATAGATATTGGCCACCATGGCTTCAATACCCAGTTTCTTGGCCTTGTCAATATTCGTCTGGTTGTTATCTATAAGGACCACATGCCTGCTGTTCTTTTTTAAGTAATTGGCGATGAGACGCGAAACCTTTGAAGCCCCGATGATTAATATCCCTTCGGATTTTGTTAAAAAGACCCCTACCGCCTTGGCAAAAAGCCGTGCCGTAGTGGCGTTCAATAAAACCGTGCCCAAAACGATCATAAAGACCAATGGTGTAATATACTCCGCGCCCGGCTCCCCTTTGGCCAATAATTTTGATCCAAATAGGGAGGCAATACCAGCCGCTACGATACCGCGTGGCCCTACCCATCCTATAAAGAGTTTTTCCTTGAGTTTTAGGTTTGATCCCTGTGTGCTAAGAAAAACACCTAAGGGCCTTATTAAAAATACCACCAACGCAAAGAGCGCCGCCGTTTTCCAGTTCATCAACAACTCCAAATCGCTAATATTAATATTAGCGGCCAGTAAAATGAATAAAATGGAAATCAACAGGACGCTTAAAGACTCTTTAAAGTAGAGCAGTTCCTTTAAGTTGGGGAGGTTCATATTTCCTAACACCATTCCCATGACCACCACGGCCAACAGTCCGGATTCATGGGCAAAAACATCCGATTCCACAAAAACCAATAGCACCACGGACAAGGAAACCACATTCATCAAGTAATGCGGAATCAGGTTCTTTTTAATGGCAAAGGCCAAAGCGTGGGCAAAGGTAAAACCAAAGGTGGTTCCAAAAAGTAAGATCTTCCCAAACTCGATCAATGCCGTCTGTGTATATCCGCTACCTTCCCCAACACTGATAAATTCAAAAACCAATACCGCAACCAAAGCGCCGATGGGATCAATGAGAATCCCCTCCCACTTCAATACCGTAGAAATATCTTTTTTTAAGGGGATGTTCCGCAGTATCGGCGTAATTACCGTCGGTCCCGTTACGATGATAAGGGCAGAGAACAGAAAGGAAATCTGCCAAGAAAGTCCAAAAATATAATGCGCGGCAACCCCTGCACCAAAGAAAGTGACTACGGAGCCTAGGGTTATCAGTTTGGTAATTACAGGGCCTACATTTTTAATCTCTGCACGCTTTAGGGTCAGTCCCCCTTCAAAAAGAATGATGCTAATCGCCAAAGAAACAAAGTAATACAGGCCTTCCCCTGGAAACAATCCTTTCTCGCCGTTCCAAATGGGCTCAATGAGTTTTGCACCGTCCTCGGTATACAAGGTAGCTATGGGGCCAACCAACAAACCGATTAATATAAGGGGTAAAATAGCGGGTAGTTTTAATCGCCAAGCGACCCATTGGGCAATGATTCCTAAAATTATAATTCCGGCCAGTTCTAACATGTGTTTTCAATTTACCAATTACACCAAAGATAAACCCATTGGTGTCGATAGGGGTTTAGGGTTCAGATTCGCCTCAGGGGCGGAAAGGTACCCATCCCTGATATTGGGTAAAAATAAGAATTAATACCATTGCAAAATACGAGGGACTTAATGATCGCGCATGGTAAGGCGTAGTACGGAACAAGCAGATTTTTCGGTGAACTTATCTTTGCCCGTACCAAAAAGCACACTGATCCAGTTGTCCTTTTGTGGTGTTCC
This sequence comes from uncultured Croceitalea sp., assembly GCA_937926215.1. Lineage (GTDB taxonomy): Bacteria > Bacteroidota > Bacteroidia > Flavobacteriales > Flavobacteriaceae > Croceitalea. The sequence goes on from CALEYA010000198.1 coordinate 6,244, forward strand.
CAAAATCAATAAATCAAAACTGGCGGAAGCTATAGAAATGGCGTTAATGGAATCATTATCCTTCTGAACGATTACCATACTGGGGGTATCCACTTTTTCCAGCAGCTTTTTTGAATGGGCTTCCATATTGGCTATGGTTTCCTTATCCGTTTTTTCTGGAACTACGTGCAAAAGGGTCAATGAGGCATTGTAAAAAGAACAAATTCTATCGGCAACGGCTATAAAATTTTTATCCCTTCGCCCTGGGCGCAGTGCCAAAAGGACCTTGCCAATATACCGCACCCCATCATCTTTAAAAAGGGCGAAATCAGAATTTATATGCGTTAATAGCCAGCCTATGGGATTGCTGACCAAAATACCGCTATGGGCGCGACCGTTCCAACCCATAACCAACCAATCACAATGTGTTTGGTTACTAAGCTCATGTATGGTGTCGGAAATTTCATGGGTGACCGCGGCTTCAAAATCGACACTGATGTTTTGTGATGTGGCCAATCTGGCGACCCTTCTTTCCAACGATGCTATCCTTGGGTTCTCCTCCACCATGGCATCCAAAAAGGTCTGGTTGGGAACTTCGGTAACATTAACGACTTGGATTTTTTCGCGCTTATTGATTGCCGCCGCAATTTCTACCAACATCTCCGGAGAACGTTCGTTCCCTAAAAGGGGCACCACCACGCCGGCGTTCGAGGCCAATTTACCATCTAAGTTTTGTAGGCTTTCAGACTGATTGTTCCTGTAGACGATCTGCGTATTCCGCTTTCTTTTATAAAGTAGGTACAAGGCCGGCCGATGTCCGTATTTTCGTAATATTCCGGTCCTTGTCGCATTTTTCCCAAAAAAGAAATAAATAATCAGCCCAAGGACAAAGATTCCCAAAATGGCAAACATTGGGCCCAAGCCTAAAAAAACGAGCAATGCTATCCCGCTAAAAATTCCGAACAACTGCACAAAAGGATAGAGCGGTGAGCGATAAGGGGGGTTATACCATTGTGCCGAGGTTTCCCGTAGTACGATGACACAGGCATTGACCAAAATGAACATCATCACCATAAAGGCACTGGCCAGCTTGGCTATCTTCTCCACATCCAAGAACAATATCACCATAGCCATTAAAAAACAGGTCATTACTATGGTTACTACAGGGGTTAAATATTTGCTGTGTATTCGCCCCATAAAATCTGGTAACAGCTTATCTATAGCCATTGCGAAGGGGAATCTAGACGCTGCCAAAACCCCAGAATTTGCCATGGAAATTAGGGTAATCACACCTACTAAAGCTGCTATATATCCAACAATAGGACCGCCCAAGAGTTTTGAAATGGTGTAAATGGGTTTTATATCGGTTTTAAGTGCTTCCAAAGGCAGGTTGCCCACCAAGGCAAACGCAACGGAAACATAGATCAGCGTCATGATGAACAACGATAAAATCATGGCCCTGGGAAGGTTGGTGCCCGGGTTTTTGATCTCTCCCGCAATGGCCGCCACTTTGGTGACCCCGGCATACGAAATATAGACAAACGCCACCGTAGAGAACAAACCTAGTTTTCCCTTAAGTAGAAAAGGGTCCAACAATTCCGCTGACGTTCTTGGAAGCCCGAACAAAAGAATCAATGCTAAAGTTGTAAGGCTTATACTCACAATAAAAATCTGGACTTTACCCACTTTCTTTACGCCCAAAATATTCAGGAACAGAATTAGTCCCAAAAACAAAACCGCAACGTATTTGGTTAGTCCTGGGTCAATATTGATAAGAATGGAGAGGTAGGCCCCAAAGCCTACCAGCGCAAACGCACTTTTAAAAAGCAGGGACAACCAAAGCCCAAAGCCGGCAATAGTGCCAAACAAAGGCCCAAAAGCCCTTTCAATATACACATAAGTCCCTCCGGAGGAGGGCATTGCCGTTGCCAGTTCAGATTTTGACAATGCGGCAGGTAGTATACAAATTGCCGCTATTAAATAGGCCATCCATAGTGAGGAGCCTGTTTTTGCGGCGGCAAGACCGGGCAACACAAAAATTCCACTGCCCAACATCCCTCCAATACTTATGGCAATAACAGAAGTTAGGGATAGGCTACGTTCTAATTTTTTCAATTGGGTTTGGTCTAAGGGCTAAAAATAGGTTTTTATTTCAATAAACCTAAAAAGCCTTTCTTTTGACCTTTGCTTCATCTTCTATTTTGTTAAAAAACGACTAATAATAGGCTACTTTTAAGGCAATTGCGCGCTTGTTTTAGTATTTTGGGCATCCTTTTGTTTTTTGATGACGCTACACCCTATAGAGACTGGTAATTTTAAATTGGATGGCGGAGCCATGTTCGGCGTGGTCCCTAAATCGCTTTGGTCAAGGACCAACCCTGCAGATGCTAACAATATGATTGATATTGCAGCCCGCAGTCTCCTCATAGAAGATGGGAATCGGTTGATTCTAATCGATACGGGATTGGGAAACAAGCAATCAGAAAAATTTTTTGGTTTTTATTACCAATGGGGAACGCATTCTTTGGACGCTTCCTTAAAAGAAAAAGGATTTCACCGAGATGATATTACGGACGTTTTTATGACCCACCTACATTTTGACCATTGCGGGGGAAGTATACAGTGGAATTCGGATAGGACAGGCTACGAGCCTGCGTTTAAAAATGCTGCGTTTTGGACCAATGAAGACCATTGGAATTGGGCGGTTACACCAAATGTTAGGGAAAAAGCGTCCTTTTTAAAGGAAAACCTATTGCCCATGCAAGAATCCGGTCAACTGCGGTTTGTTACAAAAGATAATGGGGCTTATATCCAAAATTCAGAATTGGGCTTTGATATTTTATGCGTAGACGGACATACCGAAAAGCAGATGATTCCGCATATTCGGTATAAAGGAAAAACATTGGTTTTTGCAGCGGATTTGGTTCCTACCGTTGGGCATATCCCGGTACCCTATGTTATGGGTTACGATACCCGGCCTTTAAAAACCATGGATGAAAAAGCACGTTTTCTCAACGAGGCGGTGCAAAATGACTACGTTTTATTCTTTGAGCATGATGCGCATAATGAGCTGTGTTCCTTAAAAAAAACAGAAAAAGGGGTGCGATTGAACCAATTGTACGCTTTTAATGAAATATTCAATAATTAGTTAAGTTACATTCAAAAACAATTTATGATAGTTAATTCTTTTAAATCCGTGTTACTGGCAACCGTATCCGGGATTTTCCTAGTAGGATGTGGTGCTACCAGCTTGGTTTCCACCCCGGTAGCCAATATTGATACCGTTCCCTTAAAAGTTGCAAAACTGACCGAAACAGAAAAAAAATCATGGGGGCACGCGGACCTGGTCGCGGATACCATTCCTGGGATGAGTGTTGACCGGGTTTACTCGGAACTTATCGGAAACAAAAAGGGACAAACGGTTGTTGTGGCCGTTTTGGACTCCGGTATGGACCTTACCCATGAAGATTTAGATGATGTCCTTTGGACCAATACCAAAGAAAAGCCGGGAAACGGAAAAGATGACGACAACAATGGGTACGTGGATGACATCCATGGCTATAATTTTTTAGGGGAATCCTATAACGAGCAATTGGAGTTTGCAAGGATGTTGCGTGTTGGTGTTGGTGATGCTCCCCAGCGGGCAAAAGCACAGGTGCAATTGGATAAGAAATATCCTGAAGCTTTGCAGAACAAACAACAGTATGAGCAAATCAAACAAGTGGTAAGCAATGCCGATGCCGCTGTTAAAAAAGAATTAGGGAAAGATAGTTACACCAAAGAGGAACTTATGGCCCTAAAACCCACTACTGAAGAAATGCAGCAAAACGTTGGTGTTCTTTCACAGATGTACCAGTATGCAGAAAGTATTGACGAGGTATTGGAAGAATTAACGGAGGGTATCACCTATTTTACCGAACAGGTAAACTACAACCTTAACAAAGATTTTAACGGCCGTGAAATTGTTGGTGACGACCCCTACGATTTTAGCAGCAAAGGGTATGGAAACGGAAACCCAAAAAACCGTGTTGATGATGAAAGCCACGGCACCCATGTTGCCGGT
>CALEYA010000199.1 GCA_937926215.1 uncultured Croceitalea sp.
TTAATTCGCCACCTCGCTCATAAATTTTAGGCGATAGATACGGAGCTCATCTTCCTCATAATCACCATCAAATTCTTCTACGGCATCGTTGATGGAATCCGTTTCCGCTTCTAGGAAATACTCATGGATTTCTTCTTGTTGGTCTTCGTCCAGCAATTCATCTACCCAGTACGCAAGGTTCAATTTTGTACCGCTAAAGACAATTTGCTCCATTTCCTTGATCAATTGCGGAATTTCCAATCCCTTGGCCGCGGCAATATCGTCCAAAGGCAATTTTCTGTCCACATTTTGTATGATGTATAACTTTAGGGCGGAGTTGGCCCCGGTACTTTTAACCACCAAATCATCGGGCCGTACAATTTCGTTCTCCTCAACATATTTGGAAATAAGGTTTATAAAGGGTTTCCCATATTTCTTGGCCTTCCCTTCACCTACCCCATGGATGTTCAAAAGCTCGTCCATGGTAATCGGATATTTTAAAGCCATATCATCCAAAGAAGGATCTTGAAAGACTACAAAAGGGGGCACATCGTTCTTTTTGGCCTCACTTTTTCTTAAATCCTTGAGCAATTTCAAGAGCTGGACGTCCGCTACCCCACCAGAAGATTTGGCAGCGGTCACTATGGCATCATTGTTTTCTTCGCTATACACATGGTCCTTGGTCATCATAAAGGACAAAGGTTTCTCCAAAAAAGCCCGCCCTGCATCGGTTACATGGAGCACGCCGTATTGTTCAATTTCCTTTTTCAACAGACCTGCCACCAGAACCTGCCTGGTCAAGGCCATCCAAAACGCCTCATCGTAATCCTTACCAATACCAAAAAAATCCTTTTCATCGGTCTTATGGGAACTTATGAGCGCGTTGGTCTTACCCACCAAGGCTTTTACAATTTCTTTGGTCTTGAATTTTTCCATGGTACCTTTTACTACCTGCAGTAGTTGTGCCACTTGGTCTTTGGCTTCTTCACGGGGTTTTGGATTTTTGGCATTATCGTCCATATCCGCGCCATCGCCATTGACCCCATCAAACGCTTCCCCAAAATAATGTAGAATGAATTTCCTTCGGGACATGGAGGTCTCGGCATAGGCCACTATTTCTTGCAACAGGGCATTGCCTACCTCCTGCTCCGCTACCGGTTTTCCGGACATAAACTTTTCCAGCTTTTCCACATCTTTATAGGCGTAATAGGCCAAGCAGTGTCCTTCTCCCCCATCCCTACCGGCCCTACCGGTCTCTTGGTAATAACTTTCAATACTTTTAGGAATATCATGATGGATTACAAAACGCACGTCCGGTTTATCGATACCCATTCCAAAAGCAATGGTCGCCACCACCACGTCCACATCTTCCATCAAAAACAGATCTTGATATTTGGAACGCGTTTTGGCATCAAAACCGGCATGATAGGGTACGGCACTTATGCCGTTTACTTGCAAGACTTGCGCAAGCTCTTCTACCCGTTTGCGGCTTAAACAGTATATAATCCCGGATTTTCCCGCGTTCTGTTTTACAAAACGGATAATATCCGCATCTACGTTCTTGGTTTTTGGGCGTACCTCATAAAAAAGATTGGGCCTATTGAAGGACGCTTTGAATACCTTGGCATCGTTCATTCCCAAATTCTTGATGATATCTTCCTGCACCTTAGGGGTCGCCGTGGCCGTTAGGCCAATAATTGGAATATCATCGTCCAAGCGCGAAATGATACTTCTTAAATTTCGGTATTCCGGTCTAAAGTCATGTCCCCATTCCGAAATACAATGTGCCTCGTCAACCGCAACAAAGGACAACTTGACCGTTTGCAGAAAATCCACATATTCATCTTTGGTCAAGGATTCCGGGGCTACGTATAAGAGTTTGGTAACACCACGGGTAATGTCTTCCATTACCTGCTTTACATCAGATTTATTAAGGGAAGAATTAAGTACATGGGCTATACCATGTTCCGATGATACCCCACGCATGGCATCCACTTGGTTTTTCATTAAGGCAATCAAAGGAGACACCACAATGGCCGTGCCTTCTTGCATTAGGGCCGGTAATTGATAACACAATGATTTTCCGCCTCCGGTGGGCATAATCACAAAGGTATCCTTCCTTGCCAAAATATTTTTGATTACATCTTCTTGAAGTCCTTTAAACTTGGAAAAACCAAAGTACTTCTTAAGTGCAGCATGCACGTCTGTTACTGTCGAACCCATTTATTGGTATTCAATTAATAAAAAATATAAAACTGGCGCCATGTACTTTTTTTGAAGAAAAGGGGAATTGTTAGTGTTTTATACAGCGCCCTTTTTATTTCAAATCTTCAACAAAACGATTACGTTTGTTTAATTTTGTAATCTTAAAGATAAGACAATCTTTTAGGATTGCAACCCATAATTTAATTATTACTTTGAATAAGGAGAACAGTATTCTGGACATTGCCAAAAGAACTATTGCAAACGAGGGCAATGCTATTAAAAATTTGATTCCGCAACTTAACGAGCAGTTTGAAGAGGCGGTTTCCCATATACTGGACTCCAAAGGAAGGGTTGTGGTATCCGGCGTTGGTAAAAGCGCACTTATTGCCACAAAAATCGTAGCGACCTTTAATTCTACGGGTACACCCGCTATTTTTATGCACGCGGCAGATGCCATTCATGGCGACTTGGGTACCATCTTAAAAGACGATATTGTCATCTGCATTTCCAAAAGTGGTAATACGGAAGAAATAAAAATGTTGTTACCCCTAATCAAACGGGGCAAGAACAAACTCATTGGAATGACCGGAAATCTGGAATCCGTTTTGGCGCAACAAGCAGATTTTGTGCTGAATACCTTTGTGGAAAAGGAAGCATGCCCCAATAATTTGGCCCCTACCACCAGCACTACGGCACAATTGGTTATGGGCGATGCTTTGGCCATTTGTCTTTTGGAACTCCGCGGATTCAGTAGTGATGATTTTGCCAAATATCATCCTGGGGGTTCCTTGGGTAAGAAGTTATATCTCCGCGTCTCCGATATTGTAGGCAACAACCTAAAACCAAAGGTCAATGCAGATTCCAAGGTAAAGGAAGTTATTGTAGAGATTTCTGAAAAGATGCTTGGGGTAACGGCGGTTTTGGAACATAATAAGGTGATAGGTATTGTAACCGATGGGGACATCCGGCGCATGCTCAACAAACATGAAAATATTGGGGGATTGACCGCAAGGGATATTATGACGCAAAACCCAAAGCATGTCGCATCGGACATACTGGCCGTAAAAGCCTTGGAAAAAATGCAAGATTTGGGAATTTCCCAATTGTTGGTCATGGACAATGACAACTATATTGGTGTCATACACCTGCACAATCTAATAAAGGAAGGAATTATATAATGGCAGATGTAGCTAAAAACCCGGACGAGATGTCCTTTTTGGACCATTTGGAGGTATTGCGATGGCATTTGATACGCTCTGTATTAGCCGTTGTCATTGTGGGTTGCGTTGCTTTTGTCATGAAGGATTTTATTTTTGACACGGTCATTTTTGGTCCCAAAAAGATGGACTTCCCTACCTATCAATTTTTCTGTAAGATTGCTACTTTTTTTGGGATTACTTCAGAATTCTGCGCGGATGAACTGCCGTTTACCATTCAGAACAGGACCATGGCGGGCCAGTTTTCCGCCCATATCTGGACTTCCATTTGGGCTGGGTTTATCGTAGGTTTTCCCTACGTTTTATGGGAGCTTTGGCGCTTTATCAGTCCCGGGTTACACGTAAATGAGCGCAAACATTCCAAAGGCTTCATTTTCATTGCTTCATTACTATTTTTCATGGGCGTTCTTTTTGGATACTATGTGGTTGCGCCGCTCTCCATCAATTTTTTGGGCACGTATCAAGTAAGTAAAGAGGTATTGAACGAGATTGATATCAGTTCTTTTATAGCTACCGTGCGGGCCTCTGTCATTGCTTGTGGGATTATGTTCGAGCTGCCCATCATCATCTTTTTCTTGACCAAAGTAGGATTGGTTACCCCAGAAATCTTAAAGAAGTACCGCAAGATTGCCTTGGTTATTGTCCTTATCCTTTCCGCGGTCATTACACCACCGGACGTTGCCAGTCAAATTGTGGTTGCCATACCCGTATTGCTGTTGTACCAAGTAAGTATTTATATTTCCAAACTAGTCCTTAAACGGGACCTTAAAAAAGCTGCTGAAAATGCCAAATAAGGTGGAAGAGTTCAATGCCTACCGGGCAAAAATGAACGATAAATTGTTATCCGAAAACAACAAACTCATCAAGCGTATCTTCAATTTGGATACCAACGCCTTTATGGAAGGGGCTTTGGACGTAAAAACCAAAGAATTGTTGGGTTTGGTAGCATCTGCGGTTTTGCGATGCGATGATTGCGTAAAATACCATTTGGAAAGTTCCCAAGAACACGGCGCAACTAAGGAAGAAGTGATGGAAACTTTAGGTATAGCTACCCTCGTGGGTGGAACCATAGTCATCCCCCATTTGCGAAGGGCCTATGAATATTGGGAAGAGTTGGAAGAGATGAAGTCCTAAAAGTATCTTAAACGGATACCATTGTGTTTTCATATCCCTAGATTTGGAAATCGGATAAAACTATAAACCGTGCTTAGCATAGATTAATAGCCATGAAGTTACGTGCAGAAAAAATAATGAAAGCCTACCGTGGCAGAAAAGTGGTCAAGGGTATTTCTTTGGAAGTCAACCAAGGGGAAATTGTTGGACTACTAGGGCCCAATGGGGCCGGTAAAACCACCTCTTTTTATATGATCGTAGGCCTTATAAAGCCTAACGGGGGACATATTTATCTGGACGATATGGAAATCACGGATTTTCCCATGTACAAAAGGGCGCAGAACGGTATTGGGTATTTGGCGCAGGAAGCCTCCGTATTCCGTAAGTTGAGTATCGAAAAAAACATTTTGAGCGTTCTCCAGACCACGACCCTTTCCAAAAAGGAACAGCATATGAAAATGGAATCCCTAATAGACGAGTTTGGCCTAGGCCATATTCGTAAAAACAGGGGGGATCTACTTTCCGGTGGCGAGCGCAGACGTACCGAAATTGCCCGTGCCCTTGCCACGGACCCTAAATTTATTTTGTTGGATGAACCTTTTGCCGGGGTGGACCCTGTGGCGGTAGAGGATATCCAGCGTATTGTTGCCCAGTTAAAGGACAAAAACATAGGTATCCTAATTACCGATCACAACGTACAGGAGACCTTGGCCATTACGGAACGTTCCTATCTGATGTTCGAAGGTGGCATCTTAAAAGCAGGTATCCCAGAGGATTTGGCACAGGACGAAATGGTACGCCAAGTCTATTTGGGTCAAAATTTTGAGCTCCGTAAAAAGAAGCTTGATTTTTAATTATTCCACCGCAAAAGTTATCGTAGCCCAATTGGATTGATAGTCCACACCTTCGTCATCGCTTTTTTCCATATGAATCGTGGCTAAATACCAATTCCCAGCTTTGTTAGGTGTGATGGTTACCAAGCCATTGGAATCCGTCCGTTTGGAATTTTCATTGTCATGGGCATCCTTTCCGGGAACGGAAGTACTAAAATGACAGATATGGTTAGGCAATGGTTTTCCGTCCCTTAAAAGTTGGAAGCTTAGTTCCTCTCCAGCTTTTGCTGCATAGGGGTTGGTTTTTGCCACAAATTCTATGGGAAACCCAAATTCCGTTTCAAATTCCGAGCTTCGTGTATCCCCTACTTGCAGAATGGCCTTTACATGCTTCGCATAACTTTCCTTGGCCCCGCTGTTGATACTGCCATCTTCTTTTCGTTCTTTAAGGGTATCTTCTAAACCCTCATGGTCCAAATATCCGTTAAATGCTTTGGCATCCATCTCAATCATATTTGGTTTTGTGGATATTCCCACAGCATAGGTGCCTTCATCCCCGGATGTAAACCTTATAAAGGTGCTTTTATCCTTGTCATAATAGGCAGTATTCAAAATAGCTTCATCAAACGCAGGACCTATAATCCGTGCAGCGGTAATCCTATCTCTGCTGATTATGTTCTCGCTAGTATCAAAAGTGCCGTTAAAAAGAAATAGCTCCGTTGCCGTGTTGGGCGCAATAAAATAATTGTCTGATTTTAAAAATAGTTCGTGCGAAGAAAAAATAAGGAAGCATGCAATTACCAATGCCAAAGAAAAAATGCGTTTCATAACCAGTGTTGTTGTTTTACTTACCTACGATAAAAATATACATCAGGTTTTAAACAGGATAGTTTTTAATTAAAGAAAATTGATAACTACCTAACACAGTTTAATTGGTGATATGCCCTAAAGGAACTCATCCGAAGCCTGCGGGAATCTTGTTTATCCATAAAAAAAACGGGGAGCTAGGGCTTTCTCATTTGGGTTTCCACTAAAGAAGTCAGGATATACGCCACTACTATAAAAGGCACGGCCAAAAACTTTAGTGTAATCAATAACACCAAACTGCCTATTAGAAAAAGATACTTTATCCCATTCTCCTTGAAACCCAGATTGGAAAATTTAAGGGCAAACAGGTGAATGTTGGAATTCAATAAATATGCACTTAGCAAGGTCAATCCTATCAAAAACCATTGATTTAAAATGATGGTATTGAGCATCGGGGTGTTTTGGTAATACAAAATCATGGGTAGGGATAAAATCAAGAGCGTATTGGCCGGTGTCGGCAATCCTATAAAAGAGGCAACCTGATCTTCATCAATATTAAATTTGGCTAGTCTATACCCCGAAGCCAAGGTGATTATAAAACCGAACAGGGGCAGTAAGCCCACCTCCGTATGCATCCCAAAGAGGTCCAGATTCCAACCTCCTTTTTGGGCCATATTCAATAATTGGAACATGACAATACCCGGGACTACACCACTTGTGACCATATCTGCCAAAGAATCCAGCTGCACCCCTAAATCGCTCTTAACATCTAGCAATCGGGCGGCCAAACCATCTAAAAAATCAAAGAAAATTCCGCAGAAAACAAAAATAGCGGCAAATTCCAGCTGATTCATCACGGCGAAAATGCTTGCCACACAGCCGCAAAAAAGATTGAGTAGCGTAATAAAATTGGGAATATGCTTTTTCATTGGTTGGTCAAACTTTCAAAATTTAGGCAAAATTTAAGTATTCTTAAGCGAATGTCCATTGATAAAACCGAATTATGTTGTTATTTGCGTTCGTAAACTATGAAGAACACTCTTGTCCTTACGGCCGCACTGTTGCTGTTTTTGTTTCAGCTTACCCAGGCACAAACACCCAAACTCTCCGATAAAGCCCAAATAAGCGTGCTTACTTGCGGGGCGGGCAATGTTTTATATACGGCATTCGGGCATACCGCATTTAGGGTGCAAGACGCTTCAAAGGGCATCGACGTAGTGTATAATTATGGTACGTTCGATTTTAACAGGCCCAACTTCTTTTTAAATTTTGCCAAGGGAAAACTCATCTATTCCCTATCCAGAAGACGTTTCGATACCTTTCTGTTTGAATATGAAAATGAAAAACGCTGGGTCAAGGAGCAGATTTTACAACTTACCGTGGAAGAAATCAATACGCTGTTCCAATTTTTGGAAAACAACTATAAACCGGAAAACCGGGATTACCTTTATGATCCGCTGTTCAACAACTGCTCTACCATTGCCGGTGATATTTTAAAAAACACTTTTGGGGAACGTTTGGTTTTTGAAAACGGGCATATTGCTAAACCGTTAAGTTATCGGTCTTTGGTGCACCAACATATCAACATCAATTCTTGGGGGGCATTTGGGATTGACATAGCGTTTGGTGGGGTAACCGACCAAACGGCAACTACCGAAGGACGCATGTTCTTGCCTTATAAGGCCATGGAACAATTAAACCATACCACAAAAGACGGCAAGCCTATTGTACAACGGGAACGGATAATTCTAAACTATCCTGAACCGACGGACAGAAGCTCTTTTATTACCGCTCCCCTATTTTGGTTTATCCTATTGTTGGTGTTCGTAGTAATCGTTACCTATTTGGATTTTACCCATAACGGGCGGCATCACTGGTTGGATTTTGGATTGTTCTTGGTTTCTGGCATCATGGGTTTGGTCATTCTACTCTTATGGGTGGCAACAGATCATGTGGTTACCCATCAAAATTTTAATTTTTTGTGGTTGTTACCTACCAATTTGGTCATCAGCTTTTACATGCTTTCCAAAAAGAAATTGCCAAAATGGCTGTATAATTACTTAGCCATTGCCTTAGGCTTATTGACTGCCATATTGATTATTTGGTTGTTGAAAATACAGATAGTCTCTTGGGTCTGCATACCCTTATTATTAGCATTGGGTATACGTTACCTATTTTTACTCCATCATTTAAAGCCAGTCCTTGGCACCACCAACGCATGAACCTATTAACGGTAGAGCAAATTTCAAAATCCTACGGGGAACTACAACTGTTTTCCAACATTTCCTTTGGCATCAACAAAGACCAAAAAATAGCCTTGATCGCTAAAAACGGAAGCGGTAAAACTTCTATCCTCAACATCATTTCTGGCAAGGACAGCACAGAAACCGGAAAAGTCACCAGCAGAAAAGGGATTACCATATCATTTCTGGAACAAGAACCGGACCTTAATCCAAACCTAACGATCGAGGAAACCATTTTTGCCTCTGGGAACGCTATTTTAAACGTAATTTCGGACTATGACGAAGCGGTGAAAAATCCGGATGATGCCGAAGCCTATCAAGCAGCATTTGAGTCCATGGACCGCTTGAACGCTTGGGATTTTGAAACCCAATACAAGCAAATTCTTTTTAAACTCCAACTCACGGATTTAAAACGAAAAGTAGGTGTCCTTTCCGGCGGACAAAAAAAGCGCTTGGCATTGGCCAATGCATTGATCAACAAACCGGACCTCCTTATTTTGGACGAGCCTACCAACCATCTGGATCTGGAAATGATAGAATGGTTGGAAGCCTTCTTTAAAAAAGAGAACATTACCTTGTTTATGGTAACCCACGACCGTTTTTTCTTGGAACGTGTGTGCAATGAGATTTTAGAACTGGACAACAACCAATTGTACAGCTACAAAGGCAATTACTCCTACTACTTGGAGAAGCGGGATGCCCGTTTGGAACGCGAAGCCGTGGAGCAGCATAAAGGCAAGCTTCTTTTTAAAAAGGAATTGGAATGGATGCGCCGCCAACCAAAAGCGCGTACTACAAAATCCAAATCCCGGATAGATGATTTTTTTGATATCAAAGCCAAAGCCAGCCAGAGAAGGCAAGAGCATGAGGTACAGTTGGAGCTCAACATGGAACGCCTGGGCAGTAAAATTGTAGAGATGCACAACATTTCCAAAGCCTTTGACAAATCCGTGATGCTTTCCAAGTTTGATTATAGTTTTACCAAAGGGGAACGGGTTGGGGTCATTGGTAAAAATGGGACGGGAAAATCTACGTTTCTAAATATCCTTACCGGCAGGGAAACCGTTGATGGAGGAAAAATGGTGATTGGCGATACCGTAAAGTTTGGGTATTATACCCAAAAAGGAATACCCCAAAAGCAGGGGCAAAAAGTTATTGATGTCATCCGGGAGTTCGGGGATTTTATCCCCCTAAAAAAAGGACGCCAGATTTCTGCCCAGCAGTTATTGGAGCGTTTCCTTTTTGACCGAAAAAAGCAATATGATTTTGTCGAAAAATTAAGCGGCGGGGAACGAAAACGCCTTTATTTGTGTACGGTTTTGATCCAAAACCCCAACTTCTTGATTTTAGATGAACCTACCAACGACTTGGATATTGTAACATTGAACGTTTTGGAAAGTTTTCTGTTGGATTTTCCCGGTTGTTTGATCGTGGTCTCCCACGACCGTTACTTTATGGATAAAATTGTGGACCATCTGTTTATATTCAAAGGCGATGGCGTTATTGAGGATTTTCCGGGCAATTACTCCGATTACAGGGCGTACGAGAACAGTAAAGTGATGGAAGGACGTCAAGCCAAAGCCGCGGAGAAAGCCGAAAAAACGCAGTGGAAGGAAAATGACGGCAACAAAAAATTATCATATTTAGAACAAAAGGAATATTCCAAACTGGAAAAAGAAATCCAAAAACTGGAGGTAGAAAAAAAAGAACTGCAATCCAAATTCACCGATGAAAGGCTGTCCGGGGATGACATTACCCAGCTCTCCATTACCCTTAGCGAAGTAGAACAAAAAATAGAAGCAAAGACGGAACGATGGTTTGAACTTTCTGCCATACAAGAAGGATAAAAATCGCTCCACAATAAGCAAAACAGACTTTTTACCGTGACCGCACATGCTTTCTAAATATCTAAAATACCCGGCATTCTGGTTAAAAAGTAGCAACCAGCATGGTGTTCATTCACCATTCGTGTACCAATGGGTAACAAAATGTCTGTATGCAAAACCCAAACTGGGTGCTAACAAGACCCAAAACCTAGTTTTACAAAGCATAGCCTATTTTGGGTTTACCAACTTAAAAATCATTGGAAATACGGTATTACTTGGCCAAATCAAAAAAGAGGTTCCATGGTCAAGTTTTACTATAAAACCCTTGGATTTCTTGTTTTTGGAACATCCGGACTGGGAGGAAATTAGCAGTAAGCTGCATGGGGCAGGTCTGCATAACAACACCATGATCGTCATCAATAATATCCACGCTAACACCAAAAATGAAGCCTTATGGCAACACTTGCTGGGGAAAACGGTTTTTACCGTGAGTATAGACTTGTTCCACTGTGGTGTTCTATTTCTGAGAAAGGAGCAGGAAAAAGAGCATTTTACCATTCGGATTTAATAAACTAACTTGGGGTTAAACAATATGAAGATGGATACTATCACATTTTATCTTTTGGGCGTTTTGATCGTGATTTACCTCGTCATTCTTGCAAAGAACAAAAGGGGTAAAAGAGAACGACGGTCGCGTAAGTTTATGGATGGAAAAAAAAGGCATTCGGACAAAAGCGATAGGTAGACGGATATGTCTTCGTCTATTAGGAAATAAACCAAAGTTAAAAAGTAAAGTATTCTTTAAATAAAAAATTTAAGTGACCAAGTTTATGGATAAAATCAAAATATTAGAAACTGTCGCCATAATTCTTGTTTTAATCGGATTTGTGTCTTTTTTATCCCAAAAATTCTTTTTCATCGAAACACTTAGAAATGCGTATGGATTAGGTGATTTCTTTCAAGTGGTAGGTTTGATTCTCATTTATGTTGCTTTCCGTCAAAAAAGAAAATCGGAACTAAAATGACTTTACAAATTAAAGTAGAAACTTCAAAAACTTGCATAAGTCCAAGGGTAGAAAACAGAAACAACCACATTTATGCAATCCCATACTATCTTAGCCAATTACTACTGACTACTGAGTACTGAAAAATGAAAATATATACCAAAACAGGCGACAAGGCCACAACAGCATTATTTACGGGAAAACGTGTGCCCAAACACCATATCCGGATTGAAAGTTACGGTACCGTAGATGAACTCAATTCTTTTTTAGGCTTGATCCGGGATCAAAATTTTGATTCGCATTATAAAGAAATGCTGGCCAAGATCCAAAACAAACTCTTTACCGTTGGAGCTATACTGGCCACGGAACCCTCCAAGGACAACCGCTTAAAAATACCTCGAATCCAAGAGGAGGATATTACCTTATTGGAACAGGAAATGGACCAAATGAATACCCAATTACCCGAAATGACACATTTTATACTACCGGGTGGCCATACCACCGTGTCATACTGTCACGTGGCACGAACGGTGTGCAGGCGGGCAGAGCGAATGATCTCTTATCTACATGAGGAAGAACCTGTTCCAGAAGGCGTTTTAAAATATATGAATAGGCTATCCGACTATATTTTTGTCTTGGCACGAAAGTTGTCAAAAGATTTGGAAGCCGAAGAGGTCAAATGGATTCCTGAAAAAATGGACTAATAATTCCACTGTTTTAGCGTTACAGTTGTAGTAAAGTCAAAATAATTTTTAAAAAATCAAGAATTTGCTTGGCTAATTGGCTTTAAAAATTATTTTTGCAAAACATTTAAAATCAAACCATTACTATGTACTGGACATTAGAATTAGCCTCATACTTAAGTGATGCACCCTGGCCCGCCACCAAGGACGAGTTGATAGATTACGCCATCCGTACCGGAGCACCGTTGGAAGTTGTTGAAAACTTACAATCCATGGAAGAAGAAGGTGGAGAAATTTATGAGTCGATTGAAGAGATTTGGCCGGATTATCCCACGGAGGAAGATTATCTCTGGAACGAAGACGAGTATTAAAAACAAATTATACAACAACACTAAAGGCCTCATGTTTGAGGCTTTTTTTATGTAATTTTGGCAGCTATTAAAGCTACATATCCTTGTATTGCACAATGGAACAGCTTTTGATGCATCAAACAAAAAAATACCCAATGAGTTTTATAAATTCAGTTTTAAAGGTTTTTGTAGGGGATAAATCCGAGAAGGATGTAAAATCCATGCAGCCTTTGGTGAAAAAAGTGAAATCTTTTGAGCAAGAATTGGAATCCATTAGCAATGATGCCTTGCGGGAAAAAACCCAATTTTTCAAGACCAAAATAGCAGAGGCCTGCAAAGACAAGAATGCCAAGATAGAAGAATTAAAAGCAGAAGTAGAGGCCTCTACGGATATTGATAGAAATGAGGAAATCTACGGGGAAATAGATAAGCTTAATGAGGAAGCCTATAAAATTGCTGAAGATATCCTGAACGATATCCTGCCGGAAGCCTTTGCCGTAGTAAAGGAAACCGCAAAACGTTTTGCCAATAATGAAACCTTGGCCGTTACCGCATCGGAATTCGATAGGGCCTTATCTGGCGACGCCGATTATGTGACCTTGGAAGGTGACCAGGCAATTTGGAGGAATTCTTGGGATGCCGCCGGTAAAGAGGTGACTTGGGATATGGTCCACTATGACGTACAGCTTATTGGGGGTATTGCATTGCACCAAGGTAAAATAGCGGAGATGCATACGGGGGAAGGAAAGACCCTTGTAGCTACCCTACCGCTCTACTTGAACGCTTTATCCGGCAAAGGTGCCCATTTGGTAACCGTAAACGATTATCTAGCAAAAAGGGATAGTGCTTGGATGGCCCCTATTTTTGAGTTCCATGGCCTATCCGTAGATTGTATAGACAAACACCAACCCAATTCCGATGGCCGTCGTAAGGCGTACAATGCAGATATCACCTATGGCACCAATAACGAATTTGGTTTTGACTACCTAAGGGACAATATGGCACATACGCCCAAGGATTTGGTGCAACGCCCCCATCATTACTCCATTGTGGATGAGGTAGATTCCGTTTTGGTTGATGATGCCAGAACGCCCCTCATTATTTCTGGGCCCGTTCCAGAAGGGGATCGCCATGAGTTCAATGAGCTAAAGCCCAAAGTGAACGATATTGTACAGAAACAACGCCAGCACCTTACCGGGGTTTTGGCCGAGGCCAAAAAACTAATTAAAGAGGGCGATACCAAAGAAGGTGGTTTTCTTTTATTACGTGTCTACCGCGGTCTGCCAAAAAACAAGGCACTCATCAAGTTTTTAAGTGAAGAGGGTGTCAAGCAGTTGTTGCAAAAGACAGAGAACTTCTACATGCAGGACAACAATAGGGAAATGCCCAAAGTGGATGAGGACCTCTTGTTCACCATAGAAGAGAAGAACAATCAGATAGAACTGACGGATAAGGGAATCGAATACATCTCTGGCGACCAAGACAGGGATTTCTTTGTGATGCCGGATATTGGCGGGGAGATTGCCAAAATTGAAAGTCAAGCTCTTGAAATTGAAAAAGAAGCCGAACTTAAGGAAAAGCTTTTTAAGGAATTTGCGGTAAAAAGCGAGCGCATCCATACCATGAGCCAATTGTTAAAGGCCTATACCCTTTTTGAAAAGGATGTGGAGTACGTGGTCATGGAAAATAAGGTAATGATCGTTGATGAGCAAACGGGTCGTATTATGGACGGCCGTCGTTATTCGGACGGATTGCATCAGGCTATCGAGGCCAAGGAAAATGTAAAGATTGAGGCCTTGACCCAAACCTTCGCGACCATTACGTTGCAAAACTACTTTAGAATGTACAACAAACTGTCCGGAATGACAGGTACCGCGGTAACGGAAGCTGGGGAGTTTTGGGAAATTTATAAATTGGATGTGGTGGAAATCCCTACCAATAGGCCTATTGCCCGTGACGACCGCCAAGATTTGATTTACAAGACCAAGCGGGAAAAATACAACGCTATTATTGACGAGGTTACCCAGCTTTCAAAAGCAGGGAGGCCCGTTTTGATCGGTACGACTTCGGTAGAGATATCCGAGTTGCTATCCAAGTTATTGAGCGTACGTAAAATTCCGCATAACGTATTGAATGCAAAGCTGCATAAGAAAGAGGCGGATGTAGTAGCGGAAGCTGGCCAAGGCGGCATAGTGACCATTGCTACCAATATGGCCGGTAGGGGTACGGATATTAAACTGTCCGATGAAGTAAAAGCAGCAGGTGGTCTGGCCATTGTAGGTACCGAACGCCATGACTCTAGACGGGTAGATAGACAGCTTAGGGGTCGTTCTGGGCGTCAGGGAGATCCAGGAAGTTCGCAATTCTATGTTTCTTTAGAAGATAATTTAATGCGTCTCTTTGGCTCTGACAGGGTAGCTAAAATGATGGATCGCATGGGATTGGAAGAAGGGGAAGTCATCCAACATTCCATGATGACCAAATCCATAGAGCGCGCGCAAAAGAAAGTGGAAGAAAACAACTTTGGTATCCGTAAAAGGCTGTTGGAGTATGATGACGTGATGAATGCCCAACGGGAAGTGGTCTACAAAAGAAGACGCCATGCCATCCAAGGTGAACGCCTAAAAGTGGACATCGCCAATATGATTTATGATACTTGCGAAGTTATATCCGAAACCAATAAAGCGGCGGACGATTTTAAAAACTTTGAGTTTGAATTAATCAAGTATTTCTCCATTACCGCACCTTTGCCCGAAGAGGAATTTTCAAAACTTACGTTTCAGGAAATTGCCAATAAGGTATACAAAGTAGCCTATGACCATTACTTGGAAAAAATGGAGCGCAACGCTACAACAGCGTTCCCGGTGATAAAGAATGTTTATGAAAACGAATCCAATAAGTTTGAGCGTATTGTAGTTCCTTTTACGGATGGCGTAAAATCCTTAAATGTGGTCACCAACCTCAAGGGGGCCTATGAGAGTAATGGCAAGCAGTTGATCAATGACTTTGAAAAGAACATTACCCTTGCCATTATTGATGATTCTTGGAAAACGCACTTGCGCAAGATGGATGAGTTAAAGCAGTCCGTACAGCTTGCAGTACATGAGCAAAAGGATCCTTTATTGATTTATAAGTTTGAAGCCTTTGAACTTTTTAAGAGTATGATCGATAAAGTAAACAAGGAAGTCATCTCTTTTCTATTTAAAGGGGAACTGCCTTCGGACAACTCCAATCAAGTACAAGCGGCAAGTTCCGTAAGAAGGCCAAAAGAGAAACTACAGACCTCCAAAGAGGAAATTCCAAATAGTGATGAGCTTGCCGCCCAAAGCCGTGCGGCCGGACAAACACAAGGGCAACGCCCACAAAAAACGGAAACCATTATTAGGGAACGTCCAAAAATTGGAAGGAACGAGCGGGTGACCATTAAAAATGTGATGTCCGGGGAAAGTAAAACGGTAAAATTCAAACAAGCGGAGCCCCTAATCGATCGTGGGGAGTGGGTTTTGATTGAAGATTAATCGTACACTACATATAAGTTAAAGAAACGGGGGCATTATTTAGGCCCCCGTTTTTTGATTATGTAACAAAACATATTTAGATTTACGTGTGAGAACACCCCTGAATACGGCCTTTGAATAATTTTTGGGCCGTTTAATAGCATAACCGTAGCGCATACATGGCCAAACTAACCAAAGAAAACGAGCCTCCTAACACCAAACTAAGGACGTTCGAAACCCTTAACCTTATTGGTGCTTTCTTTACCGCAGCGCTCTGCGGATACGGAATCAGCAAGGGGTATGCCATGGGTTTTTCCATAATCCTTGGATTGCTTACCGTGTTGTTCATAGCCACTTTCCTCCTTCTTAAAAGGAAAAGGACCGGTGATGGCGTGCTTGAAAAGAAGTTAGGGGAAAAGGAGATGTTGTTGAAAGAGGTGCACCATCGCGTTAAAAACAACCTTCAAACGGTGTCCAGTTTGCTAAGTCTTCAGTCTAGGGCTATTGAGGATGCCAAAATCAGCAGTATTATAAAAAGCAGTCAAAATAGGGTAGTATCCATGGCTATTGTCCATGAAATGCTCTACAAACGTGACGATTACAGTTCCAAAATTGAGTTAAAACCCTATGTTGAGGAACTTATGGAATACCTTATCCGTTCCTTAAAAGGTAACGATCATCAAATCAGTACCTTATTGGATATCGGGGATTTTAAGTTGAGTATCGATACGGTAATTCCCTTAGGATTGATTATCAACGAAACGGTGACCAATGCCCTAAAATATGGCATTCCTGGCACCACAGAAGGGGAAATACAAATCAACCTGTCCAAAAAAGGGGCCAACTCCTACGAGATATATCTAGGGGATAATGGCATTGGGTTTCCGGAGGACGTAGATCCAAAAACATCCAAATCCTTAGGTCTTAAGTTGATCCATAACCTGGCCAGACAATTGAAAGGTACCATTGCACGGGATACCAATACCAAAGGCACCTATTACCAAATTAATTTTGAAGAGGTCATAGACGATTTCAATTCTGTGGACTAACTGATTTTGTTTCTTTATCTTTAGGGAGTACGCAAAATTAGACCAACCCATGTTCAAGAAAATCGTTCTTGTTGCCCTTTGTATAAGCGCAACCGGGCTAGCCCAAGATTATTTCTATCAAAAATTCAAACCCTTTGCGCCCAACATTCCATCACCGGAAGAATTTCTGGGGTATGGCATAGGGGAACATCATACGAGGCACGACCTCATCGTTGCCTACTTGACCAAATTAGCGGAAGTTTCCGACCGTGCTACCATACATCACTATGGAAAAACCCACGAGGGCAGAAAACTGGTGATCCTTACCATAAGTACCCCGGAGAATATCGCGAACCTCAATAGCCTAAAAAAACAACACTTGGCCTTTACGGATCCCAAGGCGACTGCCGCTAATTATGATGGGGTGCCCATATTTGTAAATCTGGGCTATAACGTCCATGGCAACGAGCCTTCAAGCGCTGAAGCAGCCTTGTTGGCGGCTTATACTTTTGTTGCCTCCACAAATCCAGAAATTACCGGTTACTTAAAAAATGGCGTCATTATGATCGACCCTACCATTAATCCTGATGGCAGGGACAGGCATACGCAATGGGCCAATATGTACCAAGGCAATCCTTTGGTAGCGGACCCGGCGGATGCCGAACACAACGAATATTGGCCTAGGGGAAGGACCAATCATTACTGGTTTGACCTCAATAGGGATTGGTTGTTGGGGATCAACCCAGAAAGTCGGGGCAAATTAAAATGGTATCACGAATGGTACCCCAACGTGGTAACGGACTTTCATGAAATGGGCAGCCAAAGCACCTATTTTTTCGAACCCATGAAGGCCAACGGCTCCCTAAATCCCATTATGCCAAAGGAAAATTATGAGGACCTCAACAATCTCTTCGGCGAGTATTTTGCCAAGGCTTTGGATAGCATAGGTTCCCTATATTTTACAAAGGAAGTCTTTGATGGCACGTACCCTGGGTATGGCTCTTCCTATCCGGATCTACAGGGTGGCCTTGGCCTGTTGTTTGAGCAAGCCAGTTCTCGCGGTCATAAACAAACTACGGCCTTTGGGGAGATTACTTTTCCCTTTACCATACGCAACCAATATGTTTCCAGCATGACTACGGTAAAAGCCGCTGTGGAAAACAAAGCCATCTTAAGAAAATACCAACACGATTTTTTTAAGAGTGCGCTTGGCAATGCCGCTAAAAGTAGGGTCAAAGGATACACTTTTAACGATACCTATGACGCCAATAGGGTAAAAGCTTTTATAGATAAACTTTTGCTCCATAAAATTGAGGTATACAAATCCAATGATGGGTATGTAGTTCCAACCAACCAGCCGCAATATCGAATGGTACAGACCATGTTTGAAACCTACAAAAAGTATCGGGACAGCGTGTATTATGATGCATCGGCTTGGTCCGTAGCTAATTTTTATAATATGAAGTACCGCCCCGTAACCAGTTTGAACTTGGGGGAACAATTAAAAACTACCAAAGGTTTGGTTCAACTCCAGCCTTTAGCCCCATCAGATTATGCCTATATCATTGATTATGACGATTACAATGCTACGGCTGCCTTGGCATTCTTACAGGCAAATGGTGTAACCGTTTCCGCTTCCTTTAAACCCTTTACCATAGATACTTCCCAAGGAATAAAAGCACTTAACTACGGTGCTTTGATGATTCCCGTAAGTCTTCAGAAAAAACAGGGCGAAGCACTCTTTACAATATTAAAAGAAGTACAATCACTGTTCAAAGTACCCATCTATTCGTTAAAAACGGGGTACAATGCCAAAGGTGTTGATTTGGGCAGTCGTCATATTAGACCAATTGCCAAGCCAAAAGCACTCTTATTGATTGGCGATGGTGTGCGCTCTTATGAAGCTGGGGAAGTCTGGCATTTATTGGATACAAGGGTAGGTATGCCCATTACCAAAGTACCCATGCGCAACTTTAACCGAATCAAATGGGACAACTACAATACCTTGGTTATGGTTTCTGGGAATTACACCCTATCGGACAAGCAAATTGCAAAAATGAAGGCGTGGGTAGGCAAGGGCAACACCCTAATTTCCATTGGGTCGGCAGCGGAATGGGCCATTAAGAAAAAAGTAGTCAAAGAGACCCTAGTGGAAGAGGAAAAGGATTCCACAGCCCTTGTGCAACGAAAACCTTATGTTGATGCCGCCGAGAATTTAGGTAAGGAAAGTGTGGGCGGTGCCATTTTTAAAGTCGATTTGGATACCACCCATCCATTGGCATTTGGTTATCATGATAAACAAATACCTGTTTACAAAAACAATTCCATTTGGATCGCCCCAAGCAAGAATGCATATGCTACGGTAGCCCAATACACCAAAAACCCACATGTTGATGGTTTTATCACTGAAAAAAACAAGGAAAATTACCTAAAGAAATCTGCCTCGCTGGTTGTTAGTAAAGTGGGAAGTGGACGTGCCATCCTATTTGCTGACAATCCCAATTTTAGGGGAAGTTGGTACGGCACCAATAGGCTCTTTTTAAACGCCTTGTTTTTAGGGAACCATATTAGGGTGCCGGAATAAACTACCGTTGGACAAGCGCAAGAACAATTTGCGCGATGGCAATGAGGTTTTAATCGTAATCATTCCAAACCCACAGTTACAAATCTAAGTTTAGCTAAACATGAAAAAAATACTATCCGCAATTTTATTCCTTGGTCTAATATGCCAAGGATTCTCCCAGAACCCTATGAGTGAAGGTCCTTTTGAACAACTGATCATTAGGGGCGTAACCTTGATCAACGGTAACGGCGCACCTCCAAGGGGTCCGGTTGACATTGTGGTGGAAAACAATAAAATAACCAAAGTGCAGGTCGTAGGATATCCCGGGGTGGAAATCGACGCCACAAAGAGACCTCAACTGGCCGCCAATGGTAAGGAATTGGATTGTACGGGGATGTTCCTGCTACCGGGCTTTATAGATATGCACGGGCATATTGGGGGCATTGCGCAAGGAGCGGACTATGACTATGTTTTTAAACTTTGGATGGCCCACGGGATTACTACCGTTAGGGAACCTAGTGGACGTGGCATTGATTGGACGCTGGACCTCAAACGTAAAAGCGAGCGTAATGAAATAATTGCCCCTCGCATATTTGCCTATACCGGTTTTGGACAGCAGACCAAAGATTTTAATCCGCTGAACGATGCGCCTATCAGCACACCGGAACAGGCAAGAAAATGGGTCCGTGCCAATGCGGAACGCGGTGCGGACGGCATTAAGTTTTTTGGTGCTGCGCCGGAAATCATGGCCGCCGCCTTGGAAGAAAACAAAAAACTGGGGTTACGCTCCGCTTGTCACCATGCCCAATTGGATGTAGCCCGATGGAACGTCCTCAACTCCGCTAGGGCCGGACTCACCAGCATGGAGCATTGGTACGGTCTACCGGAAGCTTTATTTGCAGATAGGACCGTACAGGACTATCCGCTGGACTATAACTATCAGAATGAACAACACCGTTTTGAGGAAGCTGGAAAACTCTGGGAGCAAGCGGCAAAACCTTATTCCGACCATTGGAACAAGGTCATGGACGAGTTGATTTCCTTGGATTTTACCCTGGATCCCACTTTTAATATTTATGAGGCCAGCCGTGACCTGCATAGGGCAAGAAGGGCGGAATGGCATGAAGAATATACCTTACCATCACTCTGGAAATTTTATCAACCCAGCAAAATTAGTCACGGGTCCTATTGGCATGATTGGGGCACGGAACAAGAAGTGTCATGGCGTAAAAATTATCAATTGTGGATGACCTTTATCAATGAATACAAGAATAGGGGCGGAAGGGTAACCACGGGTTCAGATTCCGGTTTTATATTCCAACTTTATGGTTTTGCTTATGTGCGGGAGCTGGAATTGCTTAGGGAAGCGGGATTTCATCCTTTAGAGGTTATTAGGGCCGCCACCTTAAACGGAGCGGAAGCCTTGGGTATGGATTCTAAAATAGGGACCGTGGCAGTGGGAAAACTGGCGGATTTTGTTATTGTTGGGGAAAACCCATTGAAAAATTTAAAAGTGCTTTATGGTACCGGGGCCATCAAACTAACAGCGGATAACACGGTGATTAGGGCCGGTGGCGTGGCATATACCGTTAAAGACGGAATTGTTTATGATGCAAAAGAGTTATTGAAGGACGTAAAGAAAATGGTAGAACAGGAAAAACAGCAGCAGAACTTTAAAATAAAACAGCCTGGACGGCAGTAGTCCAATGGTTATTATGCCATTTTAGCTTTGGACTTTTTGGTTGAAAAAGAAAGTTCTTTTTTAATTCTGGAATTTTTAAACATATAAAGTCTTGCAACTTCAGTACCGGTTTTAACCGTTTTCGTCAACTCATTGGAAGTAGTGTCCAAGTTTACGGATACTGTTACCGTTTCTACTTTGATAGCTTTGGTAGTGTCTTGGGCCATGGCTACTGTTCCGATGAAGATTACTGCGATAAGGGTTAAAATAGTTTTCATTGCTTTGCTGTTTTTACTCTGTAAAGGTATTTCAAGGACTATGCTATGGCTAGATAACTCGCTGTGGAACACTATTTACTCGATTAAAAACTGCAACTTGGATAAAGTGTCAAAAAAGCTCGATGAGCGTTTTAAGCACCGTTTACCGCATATCGATAGAGCGTGTATTTCATCGATACAGAAAGAAGAAAGAAAAGAAAGAAACCCTTATTTTTTGTACACTCGCACTGGTTTTACGGACAACCCAACGGCTGCCGTTACAAAGACAAAACTTAATACAAGCGTTAAAGGGATGATTATAGGTACTATCATAATTAGGCCATTTTAGAACGGTTCCTTTTTGTTCTAAAGGCCAATTCTTTTTTAATTCTGGAATTCTTGAACATATAAACACGGGCAACTTCCTTTTCCTTTACCGTTTCTATGTTGATTACTTCCTTCAACACAACATTGGAAGGCGTAATCTCCACTTTGGATTCTTTGGCAACTTCTTGTCCAAAAGATGTTATTCCAAAAGAAACTGCTAGGGTTAAGGTTAAAATTGCTTTCATGACTTAGGTTTGTTGTTCGATGTAAAACTAGCACCGCAAGTAAGTCAAGCTCTTTTTTTGTCGTTGTTACCGACAAATTTTTCGGTAAAAAACGTTCTTCAGGATAAAGTGTAAAAAAGTATCGACAACCGTTTTCAAGCTTAAAAACAGCATACCGATGTCAGCTGCGTTTCACCGATATTTTAAAGGCAAAGAATTTGGTTGGGGTCTGGACAGTTCCTTTTAAAGGATTCCAATTCGGCTTCACTACAGACTCCGGGATAGTCCCCAGAAAAGCCCTGCATGTCTTTAATTACCTGAAAATGAAGATGTGGTGCGTAGTTTACATTGATTTCCGTAGCCCCAAGTGTCGCCAACACTTCACCTTTGCGAAAAAGCTTGCCGGGGGTAAGACCTTCCAAAGACGCTAAGGACAAATGCCCATAGAGCGTAAAGAAGGTATCGCCATTAACCCGATGCTGCAGTATAATGGTTGGGCCATAGTTTCCGGTATCGGAATTGTTCTTAAAACTATGTAAGACCCCATCCAAAGGCACGATAACCGCTGTTCCTTCATTACACCAAAAGTCCATGCCCAAGTGGATATTTCTTTGTGGCCCATCGGAAAACCGTCCGGCGGCATACAGATTGCGTTTTTCCAGATAGCCCCCATAAGCAATCCTGGCTTGGTTTCTTTGAAGTACAGCTTCAACATATTGGGCGCATGCTTCAGGTAAGGCTATATTGACATCCTTCAAATCCGGATTGGTATCCGACAAATCGATTTTGCAATACGCATCCAAAGGAATGGAGGTATCCAAAATCTGCAAGGGCGTATCGAACGGATCAAAAAGAAGGGAAGTCATTAAAAAAATATCGGATTACCGTAAAAATAAACAACAGCTTTGTAATTTAAGCTTCCGAAATTTAAAGATTTTAGTAAACGACATTCCATGGAAATTACATTTTTAGGACATGCTAGCTTGCATATCAAAACCAAGACACATCAATTTATTGTAGATCCATTTATAAGTGGAAACCCAAATGCTTCGCATATTGCTTTAGAAGAGCTAAAAGCGGACTATATATTACTTACCCACGCCCACCAAGACCATATTCTTGATGTAGAGGAAATTGTAAGGCATAATCCCAAGGCCAAATTGATATCCAATTATGAGATCATACAATGGTTTGGGGCCAAAGGTCTGGAAGGGCATGCCCTTAACCATGGCGGCAAGGCCCAATTGGAATTCGGTACCGTAAAATATGTAAACGCCATACACTCCAGCAACTTTCCTGATGGCACTTATGGGGGCAACCCAGGCGGATTTGTGGTAACTACAGAAGATAAGACCGTTTATATAGCTGGGGATACCGCACTTACCTTTGATATGAAGTTGATTCCCTTAACATCCCCAAAACTGGATTTGGCCATATTACCTATTGGGGACAATTTTACTATGGGCTATGAGGACGCGGCCATAGCGAGTGATTTTGTGGAATGTGATACGGTTTTGGGATACCATTACGATACCTTCCCCCCTATTACCCTAAATAAGGAATTGGCCTTATCCCATTTTAAGGAGCGCGGAAAAACCTTGTTATTGCCTAAAATTGGGGAACATGTCACTATTTGACCTTAACACTTTTTAACTGATCTTTTGTAAAGCCCAAGTGGTAATAACGACAACCCCTAAAACAAAACAGATGATTAAGAATACCTTCTTTTTAGTGCTTTTAGTTGTATTTACGGCATGCCAGTCCAAAGCTAAAAGCAGCGAAACCAAAACTATTGCCCAAAATTCCGCCCCAGAGAAGGTGGTTTTGAGCAATGCCCAACTCCAGGAATACGAGACGGCCTATTTTGCAAGTGGTTGTTTTTGGTGCGTTGAGGCCATTTTTGAGAGTGTAAAAGGGGTTAAAGAAGTGGTTTCCGGTTACTCCGGTGGTCCGGAGCAAAATCCTACCTATGAGCAAGTGGCTTATGGCAGAACGGGACATGCGGAAGCCGTGGAAGTGTATTACGATCCTAAAGAGGTTTCTTTTCAAGAATTGGTACAGGTGTTCTTTGGATCCCACGACCCCACGACCTATAATAGACAAGGACCGGATAGGGGGGCGCAATATCGTTCCGTCGCTTTTTATAAAAATGATGCTGAGGAGAAAACCATCAGAAATTATTTGAAAGCCTTAGTGGACAAAAAAGTATACGATAGTGATATTGTTACGCAAGTTGTGGCGTTTGAAAAATTCTGGAAGGCAGAAGAGTACCATCAAGATTTTGAAAGGAGAAATCCAAATCAGTCGTATATCAGGGCGGTTTCCGTGCCCAGACTGAATCGTTTCAAGAAAAATTTTCCGGAGTACTTAAAAAAAGGAGAGGAAATCCATTAGCATATTCATGAGGTAGGCGATTTGGGTATTGCCTTGGGTAAGGGCAAGAAAACTATTCTGTCAATACCACTGTACTGTATTTGGAATTCACCGTGATGCGTTTCCCAGAATTGGCATTGGTCAAATAGCCTTTACAGATTTCTTTGTTAAAGTGTGTCGTCTTTTCCATCTGTAATTTTGATGGATAACTGAACGATGATTTTGTTCCATTGAGATAAAAAGAAGTAGCTGTTTTGGGTAGTGTACACCTAAATTCCCCGTTTTGAACCTCAACATCCAAATCCGAGAAACTATTGGACACTTGATGTATGACCAATTCCCCCAAATTATTCCTTACAATGGCCCTATTGTTTAGGCGGTCTATACTAATGTTGGAAGAGGTAGCATCCAACCTAAGCTCATCGACCTCTTTAAGGTTGATATGGTCCGCATAGTCCGCTTTTAGCTGCCCATAGTTCCACCGTTGCACGACTACCGGGGAATAGGCCGCTTCAATAGTGGTCAAGTCCCCTTCTATAGTAGAAGCCAGCAAGCTTACATACCGTAAGCTTGCATTTAGGTTCTTGGTAGTGGCCGCCAATTTGACTTCCCCGTGTTTAACGTTCATTTTTAAACGGGTAGATTTTGGCATCTTGATCTTAATGGTCTTCTTTACTTTTTGTTTTTTGCTTTTCCCATCTGAAAATAAATAGAAAACATTGGATTCGTCGTCACCATCCCTAGAAAAAAAGGAATTGCCGCTATACACCTTATATCTTTTTTCCAACTTCTCTGCGCGTTTTTTGGCTTGTTCCGTACGCTCCTCAGCGCGTTTTTCCCAAGCTTTGGCCCGCTTCGCTATGCGGTCTTCACGTTCTTTGGCCAAATCTTCATATTGTTTGCCCCAAGCTTCCAACTTTTCACGGTACTCCCCGTCAAAATCTTTCCTAAACTGCTTGGTCCATTTTTTTAGGTATTTCTCACCATCCTTTTTA
The DNA here is from genome assembly GCA_937926215.1 of uncultured Croceitalea sp. Taxonomy (GTDB): domain Bacteria; phylum Bacteroidota; class Bacteroidia; order Flavobacteriales; family Flavobacteriaceae; genus Croceitalea. The sequence goes on from CALEYA010000199.1 coordinate 25,206, forward strand.
TAGGCTTCATGATCAAATTCGCTAAAATGGATAGGCGGTAAGGGCGGACTGGTAAATAACTCTGGTATCTCTGCCAATTCCTCAAGCTCAGGAATTTCAATGTCCAAGAACAAGGGTTCTATATCCGAGATAACATCACCCACAACATGGTAATCAAAATTTGAAGACCACAAAGAAGTCCGTGCAGTACTAACACTAATGGATTTGCTATTGCCAACGATACGTACGGGGTCCTCTTTAAAATAGTCATTGATTTCCTCTTCACTGGCATCTTCCAATTCCACCGTTGCCACGATCTCCACTTGGTTTTTGTCCCATGTTTCAAATTCAATATCCGTATGGGTGGTATTCAATTCCAAAACCGCATCGTCACCAACGTTAAAGGTCTCCTTATAGGTTTTGGTGTTCTTCTGTGCGTTAAGCGTACCGGTAGCCAATAAGATGACTACCAATAGCTTAGACAATATCTGTTGATTCCTGTTCATTTTTTGATGATTTTAATTGATTTAACTTTGATTTTAATTTTTGCATGAGATCCAAACGCAGTTGCAGGTTTCTAATGGCCGCTTCAATGGTCTGGTCGTTTGGACCTACCTCGTTCAACTCCTTGGTTAACTCTTGGTATTCTTTATTGAGTTCTTCCAACCGTTTTAGATAACTGTCCACTACTTCTTGATTGCCTTCGGAAATTTCGAGATTGGAGAGCTCATAGTTAATGGTTGCTACATAATAGTCCTCCACCTGTTTAAGCTCCGGGGATAAATCCCCAAAAGAAATCGTGGTTTGTTTAACACCGTTATCCGTTTCCGTAGCAATAGTCTGGTCCGGAGTGGTAATTGGCCCATTTTTGGTAAAAAAGTAGGTACCTATTCCCAACAGTACTACAATGGATGCGGCTATGCGCCACCATCCAAAACCGCTTTTCTTTTTTTGCTCTGGCAGCTCTTCATCCAACTTGGATAAAAATCGTGCTTCATGCCCATCCGTAAGGGAATATTCTTGTTCTTCCCGGTGTTTTTTAAATAGCTCCCTAAGATCCTGTCCCATATCTGTATTCTTTAAGCATTTCTTTTAACAATCCTTTTCCCCGCAACAACCTAGTTCTAGAAGCTGTTTCGGATATATCCAGTATTTCCGCTATTTCACTATGATCATATCCCTCTAACAAAAACAACTGTACTACGTACCTATAGGTTTCGGGAAGCCTGGTTACTGACTCGTTCACCATTTGTAGGGTAACCTCATCTGCCACCTCCCAATCATCATCTGTAGTTACCTGCATATAGCTTTCTTCAAGCGCTATCGTCTTTTGATGCTTGGACTTTAAAAAATCGATACTTCGGTTCACTACAATTCGTTTTAACCACGCCCCAAAGGTTACTTCCCCTTTAAACTGCCCTATCTTTTGAAAAGCCTTTATAAAAGACTCTTGCAATACGTCTTCCGCATCGGCTGCATTTTTAAGAAATCGCATGGCCACACAGAACATACCGTCACAATAATGCTTGTAAAGCTGCAATTGTGCTTTTCTATCATTGGCCTTGCATAATTCTACCAATTCTAAATGCAACATGGTTGGGTTTGTAATTTCTAGTTGTTGTCTTAAAGACGATACGTTTTTGACGATGTGGCAAGATACTGCCTAATTTCAAAAAAAAATCCTGTTAACGTTTGTCAACAGGATTCTAATATATTGTTAATCATGTGATTATCAATCCAACAAAAGATTGAGATGTACGGTAATATTGTCACGCGTGGCGTTGCTGTATGGACATATCTCATGGGCAGCATTGATCAATTCCTCACCTGCGTCCTTGCTAACCGTGGGTAAATAAGAATCCAGTATCGCCTCTAAAAAGAAACCATCTTCATCTTTATTGAAGGATATGGTGGCCGAGACGTTAAAATCGCCTAGGTCGTCCATCCCTTTTTCCTTGGCCACGTGTTGAATGGCCCCTGCAAAACAAGTGGCATAGGCGGCTGCAAAAAGTTCTTCGGGATTGGTAGTATCCGCATTGGACTTACCACTGCCCGTTGGCATTTCTATTTTAAAGTCCAAGGCACCGTCCTCACTTGTTACCTGTCCATTTCTTCCTCCTGTGTTTGTTGCCTTCGCATCAAATATTTTCATCATTCGTATCTGTTTTATGGGCAAAAAATAAGCAACACTATAACCATACGCTAAAAACTGCTATTAAATTTATGTGAAAACTTTACCTTAGTGCCATACAAGCATCGTTTTGGATTCCAAGAACATCAAAGACAGTACTACAGACAGAATACGGACCCTTCGCAAAAAAGAAGTTTCCACAGCGCATCTTTTGAAGGGCATAACCAAAGGAGACAAAACCGCCTTGGGACAGGCCATCACCCTAATTGAGAGTACCCGCACCGTAGATTTTGATAAAGCGGAAGTGTTGGTTGCCCAATGCCTAAAAAATGCCGGACAGAGCATCCGTATTGGTATTACGGGTGTACCGGGGGTTGGTAAAAGCACCTTTATAGAAGCTTTTGGTACCCATCTTACCCAATTGGGAAAAAAAGTGGCGGTGTTGGCAGTAGACCCATCCAGTTCCATAACCAAAGGCAGCATTTTAGGCGATAAAACACGAATGGAGGACCTGGTCAAAGACCCTAATGCTTTTATACGCCCTTCTCCCGCCAGTGATTCCCTAGGTGGAGTAACCCGAAAAACACGGGAAACCATTATTCTATGCGAAGCCGCCGGTTATGATATCATCTTAGTGGAAACGGTAGGTGTTGGACAGAGTGAAACCGCCGTGCATGGTATGGTCGATTTTTTCTTGCTATTAAAACTGGCGGGGGCCGGTGATGAATTGCAGGGTATAAAACGGGGCATCGTGGAAATGGCCGATGCCATTGTCATCAACAAGGCAGATGGGAACAACCTAAAGAACGTACGCATGGCGGTTACGGAATTCAAACGTGCCTTGCACTTGTATCCCCCAAAGGAGAATACCTGGATACCCAAAGTAGTGAGCTGCTCCGGACTACATAAAACAGGCATTGCCGACGTTTGGAAATTGGTTTGCGATTTTACGGAACTTACCCTAGACAACGCTCATTTTGAACAGAACAGGGCATCGCAGAATAAAAAATGGTTTCTACAGGCTGTTGAAGATCTCTTAAAACATCAATTTTACCAAGATGCCGCTACCAAGGTTTTGCTGGAACGTTTGACCAAGGAGGTTACCAACAATGCAATTTCCCCCTATAACGCAGCGCAAAAACTGGTCCACTCCAAATACGAGGGTTAAAAGCACGACATCCCGTTCTTATTCAGTATAAATTAAAGCCTTAAATTTGCGGCACTTTATATCCAAGGCATGCAACCAGTTACCAACGCTTTTTTGTCCATAGTAGTACCCCTTTACAATGAGGAGGATAATGCAGTATTGCTTACCCAAAAAATCCATGAAAGTTTAGAAGGCTATTCGTACCAAATCATTTATGTGGACGACTTTTCCAAAGACCGCACAAGGGCGGTTGTGAAGGAAATGGATGATGACAAGGTCCACCTGATCGAATTAAAAAAGAACTATGGCCAAAGCTTGGCCCTTGCCGCTGGGATTGACTATGCCGAGGGAGAATATATTATTACCATGGATGGGGATCTGCAAAATGACCCTTCTGATATACCAGCAATGTTGGAGTTTGCCATAACCGAAGAGTTTGATCTTATCACTGGGATACGACAAAAACGAAAAGATTCCTTGGTTAAAAAAATACCTTCTAAAATTGCCAATTTCCTAGTAAGAAGGGTGACCAAACTTGATATAAAAGACAACGGTTGTGCTTTAAAGGTATTTACTAAGGATATTGCCAAAGATTTGAACCTGTATGGCGAAATGCACCGGTTTATAACTCTTTTGGCGCACTTGGAAGGAGCACAGATAAAGCAAGTACCCGTAAAGCACCACGCGCGGAACGCGGGAGTTTCCAAATACGGTTTGGAGCGCGTATTTAAAGTGGTCGCGGATATGATGTTATTGCTGTTCATCCGTAAATATTTTCAACGCCCCATACATTTGTTCGGGATTTTTGGTGTACTGCTGATCATGGCAGGAATGCTCATTGAAACGTATTTGTTGATCGTGAAATTCGGTTTTGGGGAAGATATTGGAACACGGCCTTTGTTGATTTTTGGGATGATGTTCATTTTAGGAGGCATCCAATTGTTTACCATAGGTATCGTTATGGAATTGCTCATCCGGACCTACTACGAATCCCAATCCAAACGTCCCTACAGAATCAAGAAAATTACCATTGGTGACGGAACAGCGGCGTAAACGTATTGGTACTGTCCTTAAGATTGTAATCAGTACCCTGCTGATCTACTTTATTTTTACCAAAATCAATTTTGGTGATGTGGTCAAAGTACTAAAGGAAGCCCAAATAGGCTATCTCGTATTGGCACTTATCCTCTTCGCGTTATCCAAGGTACTTAATGCCTATCGTTTGAATTTGTTTTTCAAAAGCATTGGTGTTGGCCTTACCCATTTGAGCAATCTAAAATTATACCTATTGGGCATGTTTTACAACCTATTCCTACCGGGTGGCATTGGCGGTGATGCATACAAAGGCTATGTAATCCAAAAACAATTTAAGGCCCCAACAAAACGGGTAGTTTCGGTTTTGATCCTAGACCGATTAAATGGTATGCTTTTGATATTCGTGTTTGCTTGCATCTTACTAGTAGCGATCCCAAATTCGTTTTTGGAACAATTTAAAATATTGGCATGGACTGCCATACCCAGTAGCGTTGCCCTATTTTGGTGGATAAGCAAACGTTTCTTTACGTATACTTTATCTGTTTTTTGGAATGCCTTAGGCTACTCGGCAGTATTACAAGCCACTCAATTGTTGGCCGTTCTCTGTATTCTAAGGGCTATGGGCATCCAGTTCCAAGAGATTACCTATCTCTTTGTTTTCCTTATTTCGTCCATTGTGTCCGTAATCCCCTTGACTTTAGGTGGCATTGGAAGTAGGGAAGTTACTTTTTTGTACGGGTCCAAATGGTTGGCACTTGACGCGGATACCGCAATTGCCGTAAGCTTTGTTTTCTTTTTGATAACGGCGCTAGTGTCTTTATTTGGAATAGGGTACCATTTTAAAAAACCTAAGCTTATTCCAAAGACCTAATTGATATGCACTAAATGCATTTCGTTAAGCTTCTTTTTCCTTGTGGAAGGCTCCAAGAATTTTAGTTGCAGCCGGGTAATCCTAAACTGATCTACCGTAATTTGTTTGTCCCAAGAGAAACCTGCTTCATGAAGCTCCGTTAAATCAGCATCATCGGCATACACCCAGAAATCCTTTTCAACGGCCAAATCGGTCAAGGTGGCAATTTTAACGGGTTCCCTATTGTAGAAATCAATCGCCCAGCTATGCCAATCCGAGAATTTATAAATACGGGTGACATCGATATCTTGCTCTTGTATATGTTTGGCCATACTGGACCCGGCTTGATAGTTCAAAAGGCAGGGATAAAAATGCATGTTCAGAATACCGTTTAGCAATAAAGAGCTACATACGGATAAGGTGATGATACGCATATAATGCGCCTCTTGTTTTAAACAGAAATAGGCAATGGTCACCAGCACCAAAATCAACAACAGGTAGTTATACCATTTTTCAAATTTAAAAACATAGAAACAGATCAACACGGAAAAAATAAAGACCAAGGATAGGATAAAGTACTGCACGCCCAAAAGAAACTTGATTTCCTTGTTCTTCGTAAAACGATATAGACTGTGTAGATACGATGCCGTTAAGATAGCATACAAGGGCATCATAATGTTCATATAGTGCGGCAACTTAAACTGCGCAAAACTGATGATGAAAAATATAATGGTGATACCCCCAAGCGTCAGAAATTCAAACTTTGGTTTATAACTGAACCGTAATTTTACAAATGTCTTTATCCGTCTCCAATACCCAATGAGGGCCAATACGGTCCACGGTAAGAACACCCAAAAAAACGTATGGAAAAAGAAAAAGTAGTCACTGCTGTTCTTTCCCATTCCCGTTCCGCTAAGACGTTCAAAACTCTGTTCCCAAAAAATAAAAAAGATACCACTGCGACTGTTACGACCTCGGATTACTTTTTCTGGATGTAAATCGAATTGGTGGTAATATGCATAGAGCATTGGGGTTATGGTTATACCAAAAACAACTAATGCTGCTAGTACCTTCCAGCTTAATAGCCGTTTCCATTTCCTGGTATAGGCAAGATGGCACAGCAAACATATACCAACGACCAACAGCGCAATTTGTCCTTTGGTAGAAAACGCCAGTCCCGCTCCAAGGGCGCCTAACAAAATGTGCTTGAGTGCCCCTTTTTCAACATAAGCCACCAACTGCCATATGGCAAATATGGTAAAGCCTGTTAAAACGGCATCCGTACGCACGTCTATTACGGATAAGACTATGGTCTGGCAGGTCATAAATATAAGTGCCGCGAACCGACCAACATCTTTATTATAAAGGAGTTTACCCAATCCAAAACAACTGTATGCCGCTAATAGGGTTGCTAAAAATCCGGGGATACGGTATGCCCAATCGTGGATTCCAAAAATCTTAAAGGAAATGGCTGCCAGCCAGTAATGCATATGGGGTTTGTCCAAATATTCGTTAGGGCCTTTAAAGAGATTGATAAAATCATTCTCCTGCACCATACGCATGGCCATGACCGCAAATTGAGCGGAATCATTTTCAAAAAGCGTGACAAACATCCCGGCCAAATAGACAAGAACAATCAAAGCGACTAAAAACCAATACCTGGTCGAAGAAATCATGCTTTAATTTTGAGCTGTGCAAATATATACAACTTGGCAAACAACCACCCAAATAATATACCTACTGCTATTCCGGTGATTACATCCAACGGATAATGGACACCTATATAAATACGGCTATAACTCACAAAAAGCGCCCAACCCAATAAGAAAAAAGGCAATGCCTTGAATTTTGTTCGCAACACATATGCAAAGAACGAGGCCAAGGCCACCGAGTTTGCGGCATGGGCAGAGAAAAAACTGAATTTACCGCCGCAATATCCTTTTACCAAACGCATTACGGGAATCATATCGGCTTCATAACAAGGTCGCAACCTTCCCAAACCATACTTGAAAAAATTGGAAAGTTGGTCCGTAGCGGTAATCAATAAAGCGACGGCTATGATAACAAGCCCGGTTTTCTTTAATCCAAACGCTTTAAAGGATAGGTACAACAGACCTGCATAAATAGGTATGGTCACAAAACTTAAGGTCCTGGACAAATACATCCAAAAGGCATCCCAAGGTGTTGTGCCCAGACCGTTAAGGTATAGGAAGAGTTCTTTATCCAGTCGAATGAGTTCCTCAATCAAAACTAGTCGTTATATCGTGCCACTTCCCTATCGTAAAACGCGGTTGCAGCTTCAATCAAATGCTCCGCTTCCTCTTCCAGTTCTTTTTGGTCTTCCGTGGAAAACTCTTCCAACCATTCCACTTGGTCATCTTCTAAATTGATAATAAACCTGGGGAATTCCGTGTGAACAATATAAATGCCATTGGGGAAATCTGTATTGTCCCCCAACAAAAACTTGGGTATTTCCATACGTTAAGAATTGCGTATCAATCGCTTTGTTAAATAATTAAATCGAATATACAACATTACTGCAGATGCGGATAGTCCTAGTAACAAACCTATCCAAATACCGGTACTCTTGTACTCCGTGTACAAACCTAAATAGTAACTGGCCGGAAAACCGATAAGCCAATAGGCTATAAAGGTGATCAATGTGGGTATTTTTACATCTTGCAGGCCTCGCAATGCGCCGAGTACTACTACCTGGATGCCATCTGAAATCTGAAAAATAGCCGCTACCAATAACAGTTTTGCGGCAAGAACGATTACTTCCGCATTATCGAATTGATTGGCAACATCACCTACATCCAAATAAATGGTGGGCAACCAATGCCTTCCCCATAAAAATAAAATGGCAAAAACCACTTCCAACAAGAATGTTAGTAGAAAGATAGATTGTGCAATTCTACGCAATGCCTTAAAATCCAACAAGCCTTTTTGGTTGCCTACACGAACCATGGCGGCAACACCCAATCCCATACCCACCATAAAGGTCATACTACTTAGGTTTAAGGCAATTTGATTGGCCGCCTGCGCATTTTTGCCCAATACGCCACTTAACCAAATGGCGGCGGTAAAAATGGCAACCTCAAAAAACATTTGCAAGGCGGAGGGAAAGCCAAGATCTACAATTTTTTGCATGACCTTTCTTTCTATCTTCCTAAAATTAAACCCGGTTACATACTCCTTGAACCGTTCTTTTCTGTTCAATAGAAACCAAATGTAGCCCACCATAATACAACGGGATACCAAAGTACCTATGGCCGCACCTACAATGCCTAATTTTGGAAACCCAAAAGATCCAAAAATCAACAAATAGTTTAAAATGATATTGACCACATTGGCTACAATAGTCGCGTACATGGGAAATTTGGTTTGCGAAAGCCCCTCTGAAAATTGCTTAAACGCTTGAAAAACAATTAAGGGAACCAAAGAAAATGCTACCAACTCCAGATAAGGAATGGCCAGTTCTACAACTTCAAGCGGTTGCTTCATCACATACAAGAGCGGTTTGCATAAAAGAATGACAATGAAGAGGGAACATCCTAATAGGGTGCACAACACCAAACCATGTTTTAAAGCACTCTTTCCACCTGCTTTGTTCCCGGCACCGTCCGCTTCGGCTACCAAGGGCGTAATTGCGGTGGAAAAGCCAATACCCAAAGACATGGCTATGAACACAAAACTATTCCCTAAGGAAACCGCTGCGAGTTCTGCCGTACCCAATTGCCCTACCATAATATTGTCCGCAAAGGCAACAAAAGTGTGGCCCAGCATGCCCAAGATTACGGGGAAGGACAATTTTAAATTGTATTTGAATTCTTTTGTGTACTGCTTCAAAGTAAAAAGGTTCTTTAGCGGTTGCCTTTGATGGTTTTTGCCTCGTTCCAAAACACATCCATTTCTGCCAAGGTCATATCTTTTAGCGCCTTGTTCATTTCTTTTGCCTTCCCCTCCAGATACTGGAATCTTCCTATAAACTTCTTGTTGGTGCGCTCCAAGGCATTTTCTGGGTTGATGTTCAAAAAACGGGCATAATTGACCATGGAGAAAAGGACATCGCCAAATTCCGCCTCCATACGTTCTTGGTTAGCGCTATTGATTTCTTCTTGCAGTTCCGCCAATTCCTCTTGTAGTTTTTCAAAAACCTGTTCCGGCTTTTCCCAATCAAAACCCACGCCGGACACTTTTTCTTGAATGCGGTTTGCTTTGACCAAAGAAGGCAAACTGTTGGGCACGCCTTCCAACACACTTTTCTTTCCTTCTTTCAACTTGATATTCTCCCAATTTTGTTTTACGTCCTCTGCATTGGAAACTTCTACATCACCATAAATATGTGGGTGTCTATTGATCAGTTTTTCGCAAATCCCATTGGCAACATCCGCCATATCAAAATCATTGGTCTCCGAACCTATTTTAGCATAGAACACAATATGGAGCAGAAGATCGCCCAATTCTTTTTTTACTTCCTCCAAATCATTATCCAGTATGGCATCGCCCAATTCATAGGTTTCTTCTATGGTGAGGTGGCGTAAGCTCTGTAGCGTCTGTTTTTTGTCCCAAGGACATTGGGCCCGTAACTGATCCATAATGGTCAATAATCGGTCAAAAGCTTGTAGTTGTAGTTCTCTTTGGTTCATATTTGCTATTGGCAACGCCTAGGTTTGCGCTTTTTGCTTTTTACTTCCCTCATACATTTCATAATACACCAATCTGGATTCCAATTTTCCGTTGAAGGTCTTGATTTTTCTTGACGGGCGTAGTCCTACATGTTTTAAGGCCTCTAGATTGGAAGTCACCATCCATGCATTGGTGCCTGGGTAGGAATGTTTCAACGTGGTGCCGATTTTTCCGTAAAAATCCATTGGATCGATATTCAATCGTTCGCCATAGGGCGGATTGAAAACGAGATGCGTTTTTCCTTCAAAGGGCTTTTCCGTCCTAAAAAAATCCTTGCGCTCTATGGTGATGTAATCGCTAAGGTTGGCGTTATCCACATTCTCTTGGGCTTTTCGCACCGCCGATGGTGCCTTATCATACCCTAAAATAGCATGGTCAAACCCACGGATTTGATTTAATCTTGAATCCTTTATTTTTTCAAATAGCGTTTCGTCAAAACCTTTCCACTGTTGAAAAGCAAATACCTTTCTATTGATATTCGCCGGAATGTTGCAGGCAATCATCGCTGCTTCTATTAAAAAGGTACCACTACCGCACATAGGGTCCATAAAATTGGTGCGACCGTCCCAACCACTGTGCAACAAAAGGCCTGCCGCCAAAACCTCGTTTATGGGGGCAATATTGGTGGAAATGCGATATCCCCTATGGTGCAAGGATGCGCCAGAACTGTCTAAGGAAACCGTGCAGTCGTTATTGTCAAGATGGATGCTTAAACGGATATCAGGATCCGCCGTGTTGACGGAAGGTCGTTCCCGTTCCACGTCCCTAAACTTATCGACCAAGGCATCCTTTGCCCGTTGCGAAACAAAAAGGGAGTTCTTAAAAACATCGGAATGCATTACCGTATCAAAAGCGAAGGTTTGCGAACTATCAAAATACCCGGGCCAATCCATCGTATAGATTTCCCTATATAACTGCTTTTCATTGAAAACCTTAAATGTCTTGATCGGTTTTAAAACCTTAAGTGCGGTACGTAGTGATAAATTGGCTTTGTATAGAAAGCCCGTATCCCCAGAAAAGGTAACGTTCCTTACCCCTTCCCTAACATTACTGGCCCCAAGGTTACGTAACTCTTTTGCCAATAAGGGTTCAAACCCATATAGGGTTTTCGCCAGTAGCTTAAAATTCTCCTCCATAATCGGTTCTAGTATTCCCCAAAAATAGGCTAATTTTGCGCCTTATCGGTACAACCAATAAATAACTGGCCCATGATTTTTTTGCTCCCGGTACTTGCGGTACTTGTGAGTTTTGCGGTGGTATACGTTACCAAACCAAAAAACCAAAAAAACATACAACTATTGTTGGCCTTTAGTGGGGCATTTCTTTTGGCACTTACCTTTTTTGAGCTATTGCCGGAAGTATATGAAACGGAAAATACCAAATCCATTGCCCTTTTCATCCTAGCCGGCATCCTGCTCCAAGTTTTCTTGGAGTTCTTTTCTAAAGGTGCGGAACATGGCCATATGCATTTGGACCTTAAAAAAAATCGTTTTCCATTTATCCTCTTTTTAAGTCTTTCTTTGCATGCCCTTATTGAAGGAGTCCCCATTGCCAATGATGGTACTATAATTTATGGCATACTGGTGCACAAGGTTCCCGTAGCTATTATCCTTTCTATCTTTTTGATAAATTCCAACTTAAAGACAGTATATACTTTATTGTTTATTGGCTTGTTTTCTTTGATGACACCTCTTGGGGGATGGTTCGCCCAAAACGTGGAATTTGTTTCTAGCTATGCCAATGAACTTACGGCAGTGGCCATAGGGGTCTTTCTTCACATTTCTACCGTTGTCCTTTTTGAAAGTGCCCAAAACCATGCGTTTAACCTAGGAAAGCTTGTAGTGATTATTTTAGGGATTGGTATTGCTTATTTTTTATGAAGTGATGCAATCCTGATTTTCAACTCGTTGTTACAAAACAATATTTGTGACCATCAACCAATGACTTATGGCACCACCCAAAACAAAAAGATGCCAGATAAAATGGTTGTATTTTATTTTCTTATTGGCATAAAAGAAAATGCCCATAGTGTAAAAAGCTCCTCCAAGCGCCAAATACGTCAATTGTAATCTTGTTGCGTTCTCCACTAGAAAAGGCAGGTCTATAACGATTAGCCATCCCAAAATTCCGTAAAGGACCAAGGAAAAGACTTCGAATCTTCCGGTAAAGAACAGTTTTAAGAGTGTTCCAAAAAGTGCGATTCCCCAAACGGCGAGCAATAATGCCATTCCCTTTGATTCTTGAAGTAAGGTAACACAGACTGGGGTATAGGTCCCCGCAATAAGATAATAAATACTGATATGGTCCAGTATCCGTAATCGTCTTTTACGTTTAGGGTTGGAGGTCCCATGATACCATGTAGATGCCCCAAAAAGCAATAGGAGAGATCCACTATAGATTAGGATGGACAATTTATGAGTATCCATCCATGGGGAACCTATGAAATAGCTGGCTCCCAAAATGGCTAATAGCATCCCTAACGCATGGGAATAGGTATTTAGTTTTTCCTCTAGAATCTCGCTTTTCTTTAGCATATCAAATTTGGAAGGTATTTTTAATTTGCCAAAAGTAGCCAAATATACAAGATGCAAAAAACCCCATGAAGCTATGCTTCATGGGGTTTTTAAGAAACAGTTTTTAATATAACTTATCGGTCCACAGATACCCTCTGCTTACCGGAATTCTACTAATCGATATAGGACTTATTCAGAATGATAATACATAAAAAACTGTTTCTCTTTATAGTAACGGGGAAACTACCTTGGACTTTGTTCTAATTCTGAATTGAGGGTGATAAGCAAAGGCGCGATAGGTGCAATAAATCTATTGCTGTTGGGCTCCAATGTTATTGGTACTCCCTCCACGGTTCGGGTAAGGCTAATATTGGCATTATCCAACAGGTTATACCGTTTTATATCGAACAGGCGCACTCCTTGTCCTGCAAGTTCCCGTCTTCTTTCATCTTTGACCATGGCCAGGGCCGAATCCCTATCCGTAAAATCTGGCTGTTCTAAATAGGTTCCAAACGCGAACCTAGTCACCAGTAGCGTATTAAGATCGTCATTCACTGCAGTCAAATCCCCAACCCTTGCGTTACATTCTGCTCGAATCAAAAACATCTCACCTACAGAAGGGCCTATATAGGAAGTCCCATCAAAACCAAAAGCAAAATCCGTATTTGGACTTCTATTGAACGTTGGCCTAAAATTGGTAAAGGATGAAGGATATCTTAACCCGGGTCTTAAATCCGCAGCAGCATACATATTGAGCAACTCGTCATTTACGAAAATATCAAACGCAGGAGCCAAGCCAGGAGGGACTTTGAACAAAAACAGTTCTGGATTGTTAAAGTAGAAAGGCAAACCAAAAATAGTATTGTAATCCAATAACTCGCTATAATTGTTTAACGCATTATTGGCATACGTAAGTGCCTCCGCATAATTGCCCATGGCCAAAAATACTTTGGCCAAAATTGCATTGGTAGAAGAAACGGAAGGCCGTAACCTAAAGTCGGATAATTCTGGTAGGCTACCACTATCCAATGCATCCATTAAATCCTGTACCACGACATCATAGACTTCCTGTACGGAAGAACGTAACAGCGGTTCTATGGCAGATGTCGTTTTTATTACTACACCCAAATCTGATGATGCGGAT